>NZ_JAUBPU010000053.1:0-42052 GCF_036700885.1 Microcoleus sp. S13_B4 | reverse complement strand
TTGTAATTGTTCGTAATTCATATTATTAATCTAATTTTTTCTTTTATTTTACCTAGAACGAGCGCACTTTCGCAAGATGTCTAGTGAATCGATCGCAGGATTTGAGAATTGAACGCGAGATTGGCGCAAAAATTGAGGGTGGCGCGATCGCACTTTCTCGGAGTCGGCAACCCCCAATTCCGCGCTTTTTAAACGTTAGTTAATATCGAGTTCGCGCACTAAAAAAGCCCATTCATCTGCCAATTCTTCAATGATTTTCGCAGTGGGTTTACCGGCACCGTGTCCCGCTTTAGTTTCAATGCGAATTAACACGGGTTTTTCTCCCGCGTGGGTTTCTTGCAAGGCAGAAGCAAACTTGAAACTGTGGGCCGGAACCACGCGATCGTCGTGATCGGCAGTTGTAATCATTGTCGCCGGATAAGCCGTTCCCGGTTTGAGGTTGTGCAGAGGAGAATAGCCGTAAATTGTCGGAAATTCCTCGGCATTATCGGGAGAACCGTATTCCGAAGTCCAGGCCCAACCAATGGTAAATTTGTGGAAGCGCAGCATATCCATAACGCCGACTGCCGGCAGCGCTGCGCCGAACAATTCCGGCCGCTGAGTCATGCAAGCCCCTACTAATAAACCGCCGTTGCTACCGCCTGCGATCGCCAATTTAGCCGGTTTGGTGTACTTGTTTTCGATCAGCCATTCAGCGCCCGCTATAAAGTCGTCAAACACATTTTGTTTGTTCAACTTTGTCCCTGCTTGGTGCCATGCTTCGCCGTACTCCCCGCCGCCCCGCAAACAGGCGATCGCATAAACTCCCCCCAGATCCAGCCACACCACATTGCTAATTGAAAAACTTGGAGTTAGCGAGATACCAAAACCACCGTAGCCGTAAAGATAAGTGGGATTATTGCCATCAAGCTGCAAGCCTTTTTTGTGGGTGATGAACATCGGTACTTGCGTGCCGTCTTTGCTGGGATAAAATACTTGCTTTGTCTCGTAATCGTCGGGGTGAAAATCTACATTCGGCTGGCGGTAAATTGTGCTTTCACCTGTCACCAGGTTGTAGCGGTAAATAGTGTTTGGTGTAGTGAAACTCGTGTAAGCATAAAAAGTTTCGGTATCCTGCCGCTTGCCACCAAATCCTCCCGCCGAACCGATTCCCGGCAAAGCTATTTCTCGCGCGAAACAGCCGTCTAAGTTGAAGATTTTAATTTTGGTGTAGGCATCTTTCAGGTAAGAAGCCACAAATTGATTGTTGAGGATGCCAATACCTTGGAGGGTTTCGGCTGCTTCGGGGATAATTTCTGTAAATTTCTCCTGGGGCGATGGAGGGGTTTCTCCTACGCCCAAAGATAAAGGAGGGGGGTTGTTGGTGTCGATCGCAATTACGCGGCCGCAGGGTGCATTTAAGTCTGTTTGAAACCAGAAGAGAGGGCCTTCATTGTCGATGAAGCTGTACTCTGCCTCGAATTCGTTAATGAGTTCTACAACAGGCGATTCAGGGGCAGTTAAGTCTTTATAGAAAATCAGGTTTTTTGTTTCAGTTCCCTGCCAAACTGATATAATTAGATATTTGCCATCTTCAGTGACGCCGCCGCTAAATCCCCATTCTTTTTGGTCTTGGCGATCGTAAATTAATACATCTTCAGATTGGGGCGTGCCGATTTGGTGGTAAAACAGTTTTTGGTAATAGTTAACGTCTTCGTGCTTGCTTTTTTCGTTGGGTTCGTCGTAGCGACTATAAAAAAAGCCTTTACCGTCGTGAGTCCAAGATGCGCCTGAGAATTTAACCCACTTTAAATGATCGGATAAATCTGCACCTGTTTCGATATCGCGGACTTTCCATTCTTGCCAATCCGAGCCGGAGGTTGATAAACCGTAAGCCATATGTTTGCCGTCTTCGCTGATAGCTACGCCGCCCAAAGCAACGGTTCCGTCTTCTGAGAGAGTGTTGGGGTCAATTAATACTTTGGGTTCGCCATCGAGGGATGTTAGTGTGTAGAGTACGGATTGATTTTGCAGACCGTCATTCTTGTAGTAGAAATAGCGATCGCCTTCTTTGAAAGGTATGCCGTATTTCTCGTAATCCCAAAGTTGAGTCAAGCGCTGTTTGATTTTTTCCCGCGCCGGAATTTCGTTGAGGTAGCCGAAGGTGACGGCATTTTGGGCTTCCACCCACGCTTGGGTTTCCTCTGAGTCAGGATTTTCCAGCCACCTGTAGGGATCGGGTACTTTGACGCCGTGGTAGTCGTCTGTTTGGTCGATTTTGCGGGTTGTGGGGTAGCTTAAAGGTCGATCGAATTTAGGCATGATTTTGTACTCTGGGTAACTTTGTCCAGTTTACCCTTTCGCGGTCGTGACGACAGGGAACAACGACACTCAACACCAAATACCAAGTACCAAATACCCGACAGGTTGAAACCTGTCGCTACACAGACAAAACCCGCCGACGCGGGTTTCATATCTTACTAATTTGTCATTACCAGCCTCAGCGAAGCAATCGCAGAAGCTTGGGATATAGCACTCGTCGTATCAATTGTGAACCCTTACTCTTCTCTTCTCTTCCTACCCTTCGGGAACGGCTTCGCCGAACGTGTCCTTCGCGTCTTCGCGGTTCGTTTCTCTTATTTTTAAATCAGGTATCACCACCCGTTTTCAACTAATCCAACTCTCTCCTTCCTTCCAAAGCGCGAGCCAATGTAACCTCATCGGCATATTCCAAATCTCCCCCCATCGGCAAACCAAAAGCTATGCGCGTCACTAGGGTAAAAGGTTTTAATAAGTGACCGATATAAAGAGTAGTAGTTTCGCCTTCCACGCTGGGACTAATAGCAATAATTACTTCCTTAATCTTTTGCTGGCTGACGCGCCGGACTAATGGTTGAATGTTCAATTGTTCCGGGCCAATTCCATCCATCGGCGAGATAACGCCACCAACAACGTGATATTTACCCATATATTCCCGCGTTTTTTCTAAAGCGATTACGTCGCGGGATTCTGACACGACACAAATGGTATGAGTGTCGCGGTTGGTATTGCGGCAAATTTCGCAAACAGGGTCAGCAGATAAGTGAAAGCATACTTGACAGAAACCTACTTGCTGTTTGGCATCAATCAAAGATTTAGCTAGGGCTTGCACTTCTTCTTCCGGTCGCTTCAAAATATGTAAAGCGAGGCGCTGGGCTGTTTTTGGACCGACTCCGGGCAAGCGCTGCAATTGTTCGATTAAACGAGCTAAAGGTCGAGTGTACATTAAAAATTGGCGGTAACTGGTAATATCATTTCTGGTTGATTCGCGATCGTATAATTGGCGCGATGTAGGGGCGGGTTTTACCAACCATCTATGTTTAAAACTAAGTATATCATAAACCCGTCCCGCCCATACACTAAGGACTATTGAGTAATTCACCCTCCACTAATTTTAGCTTTGTAGCCTAACTTTGTGATAATTTCTAGCAGCTTTTGCTTGTGTTCGCCTTGAATTTCGATTTCATTATCTTTGACTGTGCCGCCAGTACCGCATTGGGCTTTTAGCTGCTTGGCTAAAGTTGCTAATGTTTCTGGTTTTTCCTGAAAACCGCTGATGACTGTAACTGTTTTGCCCCCGCGTCCTTTTCGGGATGCTTCGATTTTGAGGTTTTGTTGATTGGGGGGAACTTCGGCAACTCCCCGTTGGAGGGCTGCCGAGTTGTCAACGTTGCCAAATTCGGAGTAAACTATTCGTTTGCCCTCGGTTGTTTTGCTGTCAGAATCTTTGCGTTTGGATGCGGCCATAGGTTAAGATGCTTGAACTTTTTTAGTGGTATTTCTAGTTTGAGCGGATTGGCGTATGGTTGCGATCGCTCGGAATGCGCTCTATCTTCTACTTATTGTATTAGCCCGTCAAGCGTTCAAGGAATTATAATGAAATTTGTTCGATCGCCTCAAGTCCACAACCAATTTGGTACGATCGACACCAAGCCTATAGCTTACCCGCGAATCTAAAAAATCTAAAATCTAAAATCTAAAATCAAATGACTGTCACTCCCCTGCCTCTCACCACCGAAACCAACGCCCAGCGCCCCGACTCCCTCGGCAGATTCGGCAAATTCGGCGGTAAATACGTCCCCGAAACCCTGATGCCGGCTTTATTCGAGCTAGAAGCCGCTTTCCACAAATACAGCAGCGAACCGGAATTTCAACAGCAACTCCAACAATTACTCAAAGATTATGTCGGCCGCCCCAGCCCTTTGTATTTTGCCGAACGCCTCACCGAGCATTATGCTAAAGCAGACGGAACTGGCCCGCAAATTTACCTCAAACGCGAAGATTTAAACCACACCGGAGCTCACAAAATTAACAACGCTTTAGCTCAAGCATTGTTAGCAAAACGCATGGGCAAAAAGCGGGTAATTGCTGAAACTGGTGCGGGTCAACATGGCGTTGCTACTGCTACAGTTTGCGCTCGTTTCGGGATAGAATGCGTTGTCTACATGGGCGTTCATGACATGGAAAGACAGGCTTTAAATGTGTTTAGAATGCGGCTGATGGGAGCCGAAGTGCGGCCGGTGGCGGCGGGTACGGGAACGCTGAAAGATGCGACTTCCGAAGCGATTCGCGACTGGGTGACAAATGTCGAAACAACTCATTACATTCTCGGTTCCGTAGCGGGTCCGCATCCTTACCCGATGATGGTACGCGATTTCCATGCGATAATCGGTCAAGAAACCCGCGCTCAGTGTCAGGAAAAGTGGGGGGGTTTGCCGGATATTTTACTAGCTTGCGTCGGCGGCGGTTCTAATGCAATGGGTCTTTTCCACGAGTTTGTCGGGGAAGAAACTGTCAGGTTGATCGGTATTGAAGCGGCGGGGGAAGGCGTGGAAACTGATAAACACGCTGCTACTTTGACTAAGGGAAGTGTGGGAGTTCTGCACGGGGCGATGAGTTATTTGCTGCAAGATAATGAAGGTCAAGTAATCGAGCCACATTCGATTAGTGCGGGTTTGGATTATCCGGGTGTGGGGCCGGAACACAGTTATTTGAAAGATGCCGGCAGAGCTGAATATTATAGCGTAACGGATGCAGAAGCGCTGGAAGCATTTCAGCGGCTGTCGCAGTTGGAGGGGATTATTCCGGCTTTGGAAACTTCTCATGCGATCGCCTATTTGGAGACTCTGTGCGCGCAGCTAACAGGCAATCCGCGCATTGTTCTTAACTGTTCCGGACGCGGCGATAAAGACGTGAACACTGTAGCGAAGGTTCTGAATATCTAGGTTAGCGGAATGTGGGGCGATCGCCCTGTAGGAATCGGTAACAATTAACTTTATTTCTCGTTTGATTTCATGTCCAAAGCTTTGGTTTTTATGTGCTTGGGATTGTTGACAATCCTGCCAAATTGTTCCCAATTCATTTCTGCGCGATCGCTGCCACCAATATCCATGAATGCTAATGTTGCTTCCAGTGCTATTACTGACTTAGAAAAAGCGGTTAACCAACAGATAAATCAATACCGAGCATCTAAAAAGTTGCCGCCGCTGAGTATCGATCCGCGAATCAGTCAGATAGCAAGAATTCACAGCGAAAATATGGCTAACGGTAAAGTACGTTTCAGCCACGATGGATTTGAAGGGCGGGCGAAAGCAATTACTATTCCTTATCAAAGTGTAGCTGAAAATGTTGCTTATAATTTTGGCTACAGCGACCCGGTACGCAATGCTGTTGAGGGTTGGATTAAAAGTGAGGGCCACCGCAAAAATATGGAAGGTCAGTTTAATGTGACCGGTATTGGGGTTGCAAAAAATGCCAAAGGGGAGTATTATTTTACTCAGCTTTTTGTTCGCAGCAGGTAATTTGAAGGAAGAAAGAAGTTCGGCAACGGATTCTGTAACGGATGTAACGGATGTCAGGAAGAGAGAAGAGGGCAGTCAACAGTCAACAGTCAACAGTTAACAGTCAACAGTCAACAGTCAAAAATTACTAATAATGGAATTTGCAGATTTTCAAGTGTGCGATGGTGATATTCCCGATTCTCTCTTATCTTATTATTTGACTGCTGCGGCGATCGCTGTTGATACGGAAACAATGGGTTTGATGCCGTGGCGCGATCGCTTGTGTTTGGTTCAGTTGTGCGATCCGCAAGGTAAAGTTGCAGTGGTGCGGATTGCCAAAGGCCAGACAGCAGCACCGAATTTAAAGAAGTTAATGGAAGCCGAAAATATTGAGAAGGTATTTCACTTTGCGCGCTTCGATCTGGCAACCATGCGTTACAATTTAAGTATTGACATTGCACCTGTTTTCTGCACAAAAATAGCGAGCAAACTTGCGAGAACTTACACCAACAAACACGGACTTAAAGATTTAATCCAAGAATTGGAAAACGTAGAACTCAACAAAACTTCTCAAAGTTCTGACTGGGGAAATTCCCAGCATCTTTCAGACGACCAACTCAGCTACGCTGCTAACGATGTCCGCTATTTGCTGAGCGCTAAACAAAAGTTGACTGCTATGTTGCAGCGAGAAGAACGCTGGGAAATTGCACAGCAATGTTTTCAGTGTTTGCCCGTTTTTGTGAGTTTGGATTTATTGCAGTACAAGGATGTTTTTGAGCACGGCTAATACTATTTTAGATTTTAGATTTTAGATTGGGAATGACTGATGACTACCAGGGTTTAGAAAACGGGGATACAATTGCATTCTTTTTTGGAACTGGTATAATATTCTGTCACCTCGCAGAACTGCCATCAAATTGGTTTGTAGTGAAGACTTGAGTTATCATAAAACTCGCTTGGACTTTAGTCCTCACTACAAACGTAATTATTATTATTTGACCGGACTTGATGTGAGTTAAAAAAAATTCAAAACAGTCATCTATGGCTGATTAAGGCTGATCGGGATTGTGTCCGTGCAGCAAAGCTTCAATTTGGTCGTCAACATTTCTAATCACCTGTTCCAAAGCGGGCAACCCCTCTAAATGCCCAGGAGAAAGCCGAGTTCGATCGCGAATTTGATTCACTTTCCGCTGCAATTCTTCGGCCAGCCGCAGTGCGTCCCGACTCAAAGTAGACAACTGCTGCTGCTGGTAAAACCTTAAAGCTGCCCCCCGCAAAACTTGCAGGGTGGCTTCTTCCTTGCCACCCACCGTCATTACCCGCAAGCGCAACAGCAAATGAGTGTTTTGATATATGCGCTCAACTTCGACTTGTTTGGGCTGTTCCACCGGGCAAACAGGCATATCTGTCAGCCGCTTCAACTCGTCGATCACCTCTTGGAAAAGGACGATATCGATACCTTCGAGCATCGATTTCAAAACGCCGTCTTGACTCCAAAGAATGCGACCTTGGGACTGGTGACGCTCAAAAAACAGGCGACCGATACCCTCTCGCAGCACTCTACCGAGCAATTCTTGCAGCAGTTGGGGCGCGGGCAAAGTTGCCAAAACTTCCACTTGGCTTGACAAGTGCAAGGCCTCGACATTCAAAACCGATAGCTGTGTCGGTGTCGGGGGAACCTCAGCGCCAGCCGGTTTAAACGGCTCAGGATCGGGCATCGAGGGTTCTGGCAGAGACAGCAGCGTTTCTGCATTGGGGCCTGGAGTTGCTGATGCGGGATTTTTGGGTGTTGGGGCTGCTTCGGGGGTTGTCTGGCTAGGTTCTCGGAGCTGGCTCCCGTGCAGCAAGTAAGCTGAGAGCATCGAGCGCTGAGTTTCCGAGGCAATTTGCTCTGTTGTGACTGAGCAATTCATGTAAGCTAAAATCCGCTGCACGTAGTCCAAGGCGGAGTCATCTTGGGCATCGACTACGCCCAATTTAAACAGATTACCTTCTAGAGATAAAGGCAAAACTTGATAGTAAAGGCAAGCTTCAAAGGGGACAACTGTGTCGATTAGGTGAAATATTCGATCGGAGTCCATTGTAGCTGCCGAGTGTGTTGAAGATGTATGTACCATTAGCTGCTTTGTAGTTGGAAGCGCGATCGAGCGCGACGCACCAACCTGATGCGATAAAATTAAACGCTGCAACTTCCCTGACGGAGGAATTGGCCTAACAACCGGAAGCTTTTATTAAAGAAAAATCCTTAGTCCCAGAATTTTCTCCCTTGTGTATTGCAGCCTTAAATTCTACCAAAAGATTGAGAACTAGATGATGACTAGCGCAGTCTAGACCCACTATCATCGATCGCGCGAGATTGATGCCCGTGGCTGGCAACAATAGAATTATGTCTTTAATGCACAAGTATTAGAGATGCACCACAACGGATGATTTATGGGCAACCGCTGAATTTAGGATTGGTTAAAAAATCCTGAAAAGTCGATCGTGCTGCTAGTATCTTAGCCCAGAGAGTTGACTGTGATCGTCTCAAAGCGCGATCGTCACGGCAGCGCTACAACATCCCGAAATCTAACCTGATTTGATACAAGGGGCATCGCGCGGTTTTCCACGGGGAAACTCGCAGTAATCTGTGGCTGTGAGGGAATTGATTTGTAGCGCGGATTCTAAAAAATGCTACCGCCAATTAACAATTAGCAATTGCCCGCCACCCATTACCAATCTACTCGTTGCGGAGAGATTGAGCTGCTAAATAGAGTTTGCTCCACTCGCCGATGACTTGATTGGTTTTCAACTTTAATTCAGATGCGATCGTCTCTACACTTTTCCCTGCTTTCAACGATTCTACCAACTGCCGCTGCACCGGCGTGAGGTTTTGTAAATATTGCTGCCACTGAGCCGGAGTCAAGCCCAAACTGTGTTCTTTGAGCGAAGTTTCCAGCCAGTTGGCGACTAATTCCGGTGCTTGTTTGACCGCAAAAACCCGAATCGCGTGGTAACTGACTTTTTCTCGCAAGCGGTAAATTTGCTTGATCGGAACCTTCAAATCCTCGGCAATTGCCTCTTGGGAACGACCTTGGAGGTAAAGCTGCAGCCACCGGGAAGCCAGCGGATCGACTTCAGCGGCCAAGTAATTCTCAAATTCTTGTTGGACAATCTGCCGCTGAGTTTGCTGCTCTTCCCAAGCTTGATTTTCTCGATACTCGGACATTGCCTGTTCGTCTAGCAGGCTGAGCGGTTCGTCCGTATCGTCCGGTAGAACCTGTTCCGACACCAGCCGCACCCAGTCTCCCGCAGGCACTTGCGTCAACCCGCCCCGCTGGGCACGCCGCAGGTAGTTGACAAAACGGTACACCAGCAGCGGCTGGTTGCGGATCGGCCGCAAGCAGTATTCTTCTGTGCTCGCTAGCAGCAAAGCATTTCGCAGGCGTCTGTCTGAGGTGCATTCGGCAATCCAAGCGACTTGCTGCTGCAGGTAGCGATCGGAATTGAGCATTTCCTGAATCACTTCTTGCAGTACCTCCACCGCACTCCGCTGTCTGTCGCGACTCAGGGAAACCCAGGCTTGGATTTTTTGCCGGAGCACAACCAAACCGCCGAGCCGCCCGATCAAGTTGCGGTAAGCTTTTTCTGGGGGTACTCCCAAATACCGAGAAATCAAAATTCGATATAAAAAGTCGATCGCCCCAGAGGCGACAGACAATTGAGTTGGGCTAAGAGTGTCAAATCTTTCGGGCTTGTCTCCCAACAGCCAGCGGACAACACTCTCGCGAGTGCTAGAACTCTCCTGCGGGCAATCTTGTTCGAGTCGAGACTTCCAATCTTGTCCTAGTCTTTCCGCCAAGGTCATGGGCTGTCGAGAATATTGTCTTTCACCCCCGATTTTACGTGGTATCCTGGATTTTTGAGTATTTTTCAGATATACGATCACGCGATCGGATAAATTACCTTAAATTACCCTAAACAAAATTCCATTACGGTGCGATATGCCTAACTTTTTATTAGAACTCGGTACAGAAGAATTGCCCGCATCTTTTGTCTCAGGCAGCGCCCAGCAGTGGCAGCGACTTGTACCTGCCACTCTGGCAGAAGAATCCTTGACAAATGACTCTATTAATGTGTACGCTACTCCGAGGCGTTTGGCCGTTCTCGTGAAAGGACTGCCAGTTCAGCAATTAGATAGAGAAGAAGAGGTAAAAGGGCCACCCGCGAGTTCGGCTTTTAAAGATGGCAAACCGACGAAAGCAGCGGAAGGTTTTGCGAAAAAGCAGGGCGTAGAAATTGATGCTTTGGAAGTTCGCGCTACGGATAAAGGCGATTTTGTTTTTGTACTCAAAAAGATTCCGGGGCGGATGACAGCGGATATTTTGGCCGAACTTGTGCCGCAGTGGATTAACAAGTTAGAAGGCAAAAGATTTATGCGGTGGGCAGACGGAGATTTGAAGTTTCCGCGCCCGATTCGATCGATGGTGGCGCTGTTAGATGATACTGTACTGCCAATTACATTGGTGAGCGGTTCGGATACGGTCAAGAGCGATCGAATTTCCCAAGGACACCGGGTGTTATACACCCCCCCTACACCCCTGGGAGGGGTTTCGATTCCGCAAGCCGAGGATTATGTCGAGTGTCTGCGGGCTGCTTGCGTGGAGGTCGATCGATCGCATCGCAAAAATCAAATTAAAGCACAAGTAGAAGCCGCAGCAACAAAACAAAGCGGTTACGCCGACATTACGGAAGACTTGTTAGAAGAAGTCACAGACTTAGTAGAATGGCCGAACGCAGTTGTCGGGAAATTTGACGACGAATTTTTGATATTGCCGCCGGAAGTAATCACCACAATTATTGTCACAAACCAGCGGTATTTTCCCATCCTCAAAAGCCCAGATTATCCCGAACTTCTGCCCTATTTCATTACAATTTCCAACGGCGACCCGGCTAAAGCCGCGATTATTGCAGCAGGTAACGAGCGAGTAGTGCGGGCGAGGTTGGCAGACGGTCAGTTTTTCTACAAAGCAGACTTGGTAAAGCCTCTAGAGGATTATTTGCCCAAGTTGGCAACAGTTACTTTCCAGGAAGATTTGGGGACTGTACGCGCAAAAGTCGATCGGCTGTGCAAGATTGCCAGTTTAATTGCCAATCAACTGCAAATCACAGAGGAAGAGCAAGCTGATGTAGCAAGAGCCGCCTTACTTTGCAAAGCCGACCTCGTAACCCAAATGGTTTACGAACTGCCCGAAATGCAAGGAATCATGGGGCAGAAATACGCCTTAGCAAGTGGCGAATCAGAACAAGTAGCCACAGCAATTTTTGAACATTATTTGCCCAGAGGCGCAGGCGACAATTTGCCGCAAACTCTCACAGGTCAAGTTGTCGGAATAGCCGACAAATTAGATACATTAGTCAGCATCTTCGGTTTGGGAATGTTGCCGACTGGTTCATCCGATCCGTTCGCTTTGCGTCGCGCAGCCAATGCAATCACTAATATTATTTGGGCGGCTCAGTTGCCAGTCAATTTGCACAACTTACTCGCAGAAGTGGTTGCCGAATTTACCGCAGCCCGCCCAGAAACACCTGCGGAGTTGCTATCGCAGTTATACGAGTTTTTCCTGCAAAGAATTCGGACTTTGTTGCAAGAAGAAAAAAACGTAGATTACGATTTGGTGAATGCAGTTTTGGGAGAAAACGACCCAGAATATACTGAACGAGCATTGAGAGATTTGTTAGACGCACTGGAAAGAGCGCTTTTCCTACAACAAATCCGCAATAACCAGACTTTGGATCTAATTTACGAAACAGTCAACCGTTCAACTCGTTTGGCGGCTCAAGGTGATTTGGATAAAAGAGAATTGGAACCGAAAACGGCGGTGAAACCGGAGTTATTTCAAAAGTCGTCAGAACAAGCTTTTTACGATGCAGTCGTCCAGTTAGTGCCGCAAACTCTGCTATCCAAACAAACTCGGAATTACCAGCAGTTGGTAGATAGTTTGACGGAAATTGCTCCGACTGTCAGCAACTTTTTCGACGGGCCAGAAAGCGTTTTGGTGATGGATGCCGACCCGGAAATTAAGCAAAATCGGTTGAATTTACTGGGTTTGCTGCGGAATCACGCGCGGGTGTTGGCTGACTTTGGGGCGATCGTGAAAAGTTAGTCCGCCAGGTTTAAAATCTCCGTTTGAGTCCGCCGTTCGTTTCAACTCCCGTCTTAAAGCGAAAGTCCTCGCTATGAGGACTGAAACGCATATATACCAGAATTTTCAGTCAGTTTTAACTGACTTTAGCTTTTAGACAGGGGTTTTCAACCCCTGGCGGGCTTGTGGAAAACGAGCGGGTCCGCAGGCAAAACAACTTGAGAAACGTACTTCTTAAAACTCTAGCTCAAAATAACATTAAAGCTTACCAATAAAACGAGTAAATCTATTGTAATTTTTGCGAAACCGCGCGAGTCTCAGCAGAGTTCGATCGCTCTCTTAAAAAATAAGCTAAATGGCCAATAGTCAACAACCAATTCAAGGTTAAGATATAAACTTATAAAAGCAGGGAAGTTCGCTCCATCACACACACAACTTATGCCGATCGCTCATATCATTGGACTAGGAAAATCAGGAATTGCCGCCGCCCGACTGCTCAAACGCGAAGGATGGGAAGTAACGCTGAGCGATCGCTCATCTTCCCCAAACTTGCTCGAACAGCAACAGGAATTCGCTAACGAAGGAATTAAAGTTGAGTTAGGTAAATCTTTTGAACCAGTCGAATCTATAGAATTAATAGTAGTAAGTCCGGGCGTTCCCTGGGACAGTCCAGCATTAGTGCGCGCCAGAGAGTTAGGCATTGAAACAATCGGAGAAATGGCTCTGGCGTGGCGTTACCTCAAATCTCCTTGGGTGGGAATTACCGGCACTAACGGCAAAACTACTACTACTGCTTTAATTGCTGCTATTTTTGCCGAAGCCGGGCTTTACGCTCCCGCTTGCGGCAATATTGGCTATGCTGCGTGTGAATTAGCTTTAGCCGAAAAACAGCCGGATTGGGTAATCGCAGAAATTAGCAGCTATCAGATAGAATCCTCGCCCTTTGTAGCGCCGCGAATCGGAGTTTTGACGACTTTGACGCCGGATCACCTCAGCCGCCACAAAACTTTGGAAAATTACTACAACATTAAAGCGCATTTGCTGAAAAAGTCTGAATTGCAAGTAATCAACGGCGACGATCCTTGTTTGCGGCAGCAAGGAGTTGACGTTTGGCCGGATGCGTGTTGGACAAGTGTCAAAGGTGAAAAAGATTTGTTGGGCGATCGCACTTTTGGAGCTTATATCGAAAACGGTTGGGTAATAGCTCAAAGCGAGAAAATTTTGCCTGCTGATTCTTTGCGGATGGTGGGAGAACACAATTTGCAGAATTTGTTAATGGCGGTGGCTGCGGCTAATTTGGCGGGGATAGATAAAAGTGCCATCGCCCGGGCGATCGCTAAATTCCCCGGAGTTTCGCACCGCCTCGAACACATCTGCACTTGGGAAGGAATAGATTTCATCAACGACAGCAAAGCTACTAATTATGACGCCGCCCAAGTCGGGTTGGCTTCTGTAAGCGCACCAGCGATTTTAATTGCGGGTGGTGACGCCAAAGAAGGTGACGATCGCGCTTGGATTGATACAATCAAGGCGAAAGCTGCTGCGGTGCTGTTAATTGGAGATGCAGCGAGTCTTTTTGCCGATCGGCTCAAACAAGCAAATTACAACGCTTGGGAAATAGTCGAAACAATGGAACGAGCAATCCCGCGATCGGCAGAATTAGGCAAACAGAAAAACGCTAAAGTAGTGCTGCTTTCTCCAGCCTGTGCTAGCTTCGATCAATACCAAAACTTCGAGCAACGGGGCGATCATTTCCGCCAATTATGCCTCGAATCGCTAGTTTAGATATTTCATTGTTCGCTGTGTACAAATTAAGATTGTTATACACAGCGAACACTAACAAAATTCAATCTGCGTTCATCCGCGTCTATCGGCTTACATCTGCGGTTAAAAATTAAAACCTCGGATTTCCACCAATCTACTTTAACTAACAGTCTTCCAAACAGTCTTAATTCTATTCTGTTGTTCCGCTTCTAGCTCCTGAAAAACTATCATTATTTCCTGATGAGTATAATCAAGAATGATTGCAGCCAAATGAGCAGCGGTTGCCGCTTCCAGCATGGCTGTTTTTAACTTTGCCATGTCCTCTTTATCCATTAGCACTAAACTTTGAATAGTGACCTCATTTTCATTTTAATTATATCTGCAAATGCCTTTTAATTTGGTCTGCAAATCAGCAATCTGAGCAGCACTTATTGTATCAGAATGCGACGAGGATATTTTAAATTCTTGCCTACAAAGCTGAGAGCGCAATTTTTCATCAATCTCCAGAATCCGGTCTTCGGAAGCGACATTTTTTTGCAACAAAGTTGCGATTTCTCTTTCCAGTTGGCGATAGCCTTGCTGAAAGAAATCTTGAGAGTTAGAACGAAACAAACCGCTATTGACTTGCTGAATTTGGCTAGGTGTCAGCGATTGAGCCGAGACAGCAGCCGGAAATCCCAAAGATGCTGCTAGCCACCAGCTATAAATTATCTGTTTGAGGATGCTGTTCATCACTGTCGGGAGGAGTTTTTACCTCAGTTCGTTTTTCGTTTTCTGACTCGCTTGCTAATTCATCTTCTCGTTCAAGTTTTTCTTGCCACTCGACAAGCTGCTGAAAAAGTTTCGGCTTAATTTCAAATACGGGTGTGTTGGTTTCTGACATATTGACTCCTAACATTTATTACATTTAACTGGTCCCCAGGCAGAGCCTGGAAACGAGTAGAAAAACAATTATGTCGATCAGAAGCTACGATCAAATCTTCAGCAGCGAAATAATTATGCCTGTTAATGAACCACCAAGCAAAGCTAAAGTAGCTAAGGTACTAATGCCAAATCCTGCCGCTCTTTTTTCGGCAGCTTGATAGTAACCCCAAGCAAACAAAATGCGTCCAACTATCCAAATTGCGCCGATACCAGCGCCCCAAATTGGGCTGATAAATTGCGAGAACAGCCACAGCGAGGGCAAAAATAGAATCATTTGCTCTAAGGTATTTTGCTGAACTCGCACCACTCGCTCAAAGTCTGGGTTTCCTGTCATCTGCGGGGGAGAAACTTTGTATTTGAATCTAGCTCTGCCGACGTTGATAGTAACAACGAAGTAGAGAATTAATGCTGAAACAGTAATTAGACTAGGCCAAAGTGTCGCGTTTGCTTCTGCGAGCATGATTCGGTATGATTGGGGTGGAGTAGATATCTTGATTATAAATCAATTATTGCCGATCGCGTTATTCATCGCTATCCCGTCATTCCAGGCCGGGGATTTGATTCAACTGCTGGGTATTAGTGGCGCGAGAATTGCTTTAGAGTTCCGAGAGAGCCTCGAAAACTTGCTGGCTGGGATTTTGATTGTTTTTGAACGCACCTGCCTACGGATACAAGCCCCCGACTCTTTTCGTGAGTAGCCCAAATTTTAGACTCTTATTCAACCTCCCAGATTCATCTGTGGAGTAAATCTAAAATCTAAAATCTAAGATATAAAATTTGTAGAGTAAATTTAAAATCTAAAACTGTAAAAATTGAGGAGGCTGACATACCATACGATAATTTGAATATGAGCTAGATCATAGAAAGATTTGGGAGAATTTGGCAAACTGAGAGTAAGGTTAAATAGGAGGTCAATTTAATGACCAATACTGCTCTCAATTTTAAAACTGCACCCGGACATGAAGTTCTGGCGGCGGCTGGCAAGAAAATGCTGAGGCCGGGGGGTAAATTTGCTACGGAACAGTTATTTGAATGGGCGGATTTTCAACCGGGCGAGACTGTTTTGGAGTTGGCTGCTAGTTTTGGATATAGTTCGATCGCCCTTGCTGAACGTTTTGGCGTAAAAGTAGTGGGAGTGGAGAAGAATCCCGAGAGTGTGGCCCGCGCTCGTGCTAATGTTGCAGCAGCGGGTTTGAGCGATCGAGTAGAAATTGTGGAAGGAGATATTTTTCACTTGGATCGGATTTCCCAACAGTTTGATTGGGTGTTGGCTGAAGCTATCCTGACAATGCAGTCGCCGTCAGGGAAAGCTAAAATTGTATCGGGAATTTGCGATCGGCTAAAACCCAATGGTAAGTTTCTCTCTCACGAACTTTTAGCCCGAAACCGAGAGTCAGAAATTCACAAAGCTTTATCAGAAGTGATTCGCGTCAATTCAACGCCTTTGTCTGAGTCTGGCTGGATTGCTGTTTGCCTAAATGCGGGTTTGCAAGTAGAAAAGTGTCAAAGCGGGGCGATGGGGCTCCTCAACTTGTCGCGAATGCTGCAAGATGAAGGATTTGTGGGTACTGTGCGGATTGTGTGGAATATTTTAAGTCGATCGCAAATTCGCGATCGTATTTTAGCAATGCGTCGAGTTTTCCAGCATTACCAACAGGATCTAGGCTACATCGTTATCTCTGCAAAAAAACCATCTTAACAAAGTCAATCGATTTTCGATTGAAGAAAGTGAAGCCTCTGATAAATCCGGGGCCTTGTGACCAAATTAATTAATTGTCAAAAACTATGACTACTACTCTTTTACCGCTACAATCCTCAGCTATCCAACTCCGAGACACAATTGAATATCCCGCCGCCGGAGTGTCGAGCAAAGTTTTAATCAAAGACAATAATTGTCAGTACAATTTACTTTGTCTGGCTGCGGGTAGCGAAGTTGCAGAACACTTTTCGCCGCGCAATGCTACAGTTAATGTAATCGAAGGAAAGGGAATTTTGACACTGGAAGGCAAAGATATTGTCTTGGAACCGGGGGTGTTTGTTTTTCTGCCCGCCCGCGCTCTCCACGCTTTGAAAGCCGAGTCAAATTTGGCATTTATCTTGACACTTTCTGAGCCTCATTAATGCCCTCATTATTCTGTAGGCACAGGTTTTACCAACCCTAATTGCCGAAAATCAATAATCTGATAAACCCGCCCCAATTCACGGGTTGTGGGGGGCGGGTTTATATAGATAGTGAGTGGCAGTCAAATATTGTTTGTGAAACCCGCCCTTACAAGAATGGAGATTTTAACATTTAATCTATTTCATCTCCAGAGGCGATATCCTCCAATTTTTTCCAGTCCAATACAATAATTTTACCGCCTCGACTGTAGGATACAAACGGCTTGAGTTTCTTAAACAACCGCACGCATTCTTCGTAGGTAATTCCAATACTGCGAGCAATTTGATAGTAGGGAAAACGTTTTTCTAAACATACACTATTATCCGCAATCTTCGTACCTTGCTCGATCCCAAAGTAATGAATAAATCGGGCCAGCCGCACGATCGCCCTTTCCGACACCAACCCGTGCACAGTCTCGTGCAGTTGCTGCAACCGCTGGTTGAAAACCGCCAATATTCGCAAAGCAATCTCGGGATTTTCCCGAATTGCTGCTAGCAAAACTTCCCGTTCTGTGGTAAGAACTTCCACATCAGTTTCTGCCGTCACCGTTGCGGGGGCAATGCCATTGCCTAGCAAAGCAGGTGCGGCAAAAATATCTCCCTGAAATAAAGTGCGGAGAATTGTTTCTTTGCCCGCCGCCGCTGTTTTTGCAACTCGCAGAGAACCGCTCAAAAGAGTGTATAATTTTTCGGGGATGCGATCGCCCTCATACATCACAACTTCTCCCTGTCGGTAAGTCCGAATTACTGTGTGTTCTTGCAATCGCTCTAATTCAGTTTGGTTTAAGCTGGCAAATATTCCAATTTTAGCCAGTTGCTCAACAGTTGCTTTCATACATTTAACTCTACCCGCTCGGAGTCTATTGACAGTATAATAACGGTGAATTCAGAATATATCGAAACAAGCAGAGCCATCTACGAAAATGCCGAACCAGAATATCGGCGATATTATTTTGATGAGATAGCTGGCGGATTTGTGCTAATTCACCAACAACATAATCTTAATAATTCGGAAATATTTCTTGCGGAAGTTTTGGCTAAAATAGGGAAGAGAGTTAGAATGTTGAGCGAGCAAGCAGCAGAAGGTGTGAGAACGCCAGACGCTGAGATTGACGGTGAGATTTGCGAATTTAAGGAGTTGACTGAACAGACTCAAAACATCAGAGACAGAGTGCAAGAAGGCATCAGTAGATCCAAAAAGCAAGGTGCATCAGCCGTTGTTTTTCACATCAATCGAGAAAATTATGATGTCGGGAAAATCAACGCTGGCATCAAACAAGCTCTGTTTTGGGATACCGAAAAGCAAATTCAAAAAATATTTTTTGTTGTTAACAGTGAACAAATTCAAATCATCACAAGGGAAGAGTGGAACAATGGAAGATCATTTCAGCGAATTTAAAGAGATTGTAGTGCGGGGATTGCAGAACAATATGCCGCGAGATGCTAAATTAATTACTGTAGGGCAAATTTTATATGCTGTTAGCCACGACGATCTCACAATAGAAGAAGGTTGGAAGCTTGAAGAGATGATGGGTGGCAGAACACAGTGGGAAGAGGCACTTGAGTACAGCATTTTTGGCTATCCAGTAGATACAGCAACGCCCCCTTTAGACAAACCTCTAATTATTGCCGGCAAAACTTTTCATTCTCGCTTGATGACGGGGACGGGAAAATATCGCAGCATTGCAGAAATGCAGCAAAGTGTCAACGCTAGCAGGTGCGAAATTGTGACTGTAGCTGTGCGGCGAGTGCAAACAAATGCTCCCGGCCATGAAGGATTGGCAGAGGCTCTCGATTGGACTAAAATTTGGATGCTGCCAAATACTGCCGGCTGTCAAACTGCGGATGAGGCAATTAGAGTAGCTCGTTTGGGCCGGGAAATGGCGAAACTTTTAGGGCAAGAAGACAATAATTTTGTCAAGTTAGAAGTGATTCCCGATGCTAAATATTTGCTGCCAGATCCGATCGGCACTTTGGAAGCAGCAGAACAATTAGTTAAAGAAGGTTTTGCCGTTTTGCCCTACATCAATGCCGATCCCTTGCTGGCAAAACGCCTAGAAGAAGTCGGTTGTGCGACAGTCATGCCTTTAGGTTCGCCCATCGGTTCCGGGCAAGGGATCAATAATGCGGCCAACATTCAAATAATTATTGACACGGTAAATGTTCCGGTGGTAGTCGATGCGGGGATCGGAACGCCCAGCGAAGCAGCCCGAGCAATGGAAATGGGAGCCGATGCACTGTTGATTAATTCCGCGATCGCCAATGCCCAAAATTCCCCCGCAATGGCCAAAGCAATGGGAATGGCAGCAGAAGCGGGGCGGATGGCGTACTTAGCAGGAAGAATGCCGGTCAAAGATTACGCGATCGCCTCTTCTCCCCAAACAGGCACTGTCACCTCCAAATAAATGGCCGAATTTTCCTGGGCGCTTTTTTGGTACAGTTGTAAACATCAAAAATATTAAGGATTGTGACTGATGCCTTACATCAAAGATGACGATGGACGCCTGAACAACTTTGCTAAAGAGCCGAAGGTGTACGGCGCCGAACCTCCCAACAAGAACCAGCAACGGAACTATATCATTATGGGAATTGCAGCAGCCATGTTGGTCGCTGGTTTGGTATTTGTGGCTGCTTCCGTCTAAAAGCTGGGCTGAGACTCAAAGCTGCTTCAAATCGCAATTTTAAATAATCCTTCAGCAAACCATGTTTTCCAACCAATGGAAACATGGTTTTTGTGTTTCAATACAAAGCAGGTAGTTGCGACAATCCTGAAGCGTGCCGAGCGAGCTGGAAAGCTAAATAAGACAAGCAGAAATTGGGTTTTTTCCTCTCGGCTGTTGGGTTCAGGGACTTGGGTTGCAATTAATCACACTGGTTCGCCACCCACATAAAATTGCCAATTGAAAATCTACAATCCTTTAGTCATCACGGGTGCGATTGACTGCCTTCGGGGCTTAGTTGTGAGTTATGAGCGATCGAGATTTTAACTCTCAACTCTAAAATCTACAATCTACAATCTAAAACCTAAAATCTAAAATCTAAAATCTAACATCGGCTGACCGTGATGTCTATTCCTTCCCAAACAGTTTCTAGCTCGAACAAGCTGATATACCAACGCTTGAAACAGGCGATCGACCTCAATTTACGCCGTCAAATTTTTATTGCCGCCTGCGACGACTTGTGCTTGCGGGACTGTCTGGCAGCCCGCTTGCAGACAGAATTAGCTGCAGAGAGCGCAGGCTCAGATCCTCGCTCCGTGATCGACTACCCCCGATTTGTCAGTTTGGAACTCGACTTGAGCGATCCAAATCCTTGGGGTTCGATCGCCGCGTGGCTGACCCAACACCCACCGTCACAAAACAGGGGCAGCTACAGCCCTTTGCCGGGATTTCAAATTCTCGGGGCAGAACACCTGACCAGGCAGTCAGCATCCGTGCAGTGGTCGTTCCTGAGCTATTTGAGAGACATCGAAGCAAACCTGGAAATGTGCGAATCTACTCTGTTGCTGTGGGTGTCGCGGCCCTGGCTAAGTTCGATCGAACAATCGGCCCCGGAATTTTGGCACTGGCGAACCGGAGTATTTGAGTTTGAAGGCGAACCAACTCCAGCTAAGGGAGACTTCGGGCACTTTGAGGACTTCGGGCACTCCGGAGACTTGCGAAACTTACGGGACAACGGAGACTTTGGCAACCAACTTTTAATACCTTCTTTGTCTGGACAATCCCCAATTCCCGACGAACAATCCCCAATTTCCTATCCCCCGTCCCCAGCGCCAGATTCTAAATCCGTCCAACTGACAGAGGACGAACAATCCCCACGAATTTCCCCTCCCCCGTCCCCAGCGCCAGATTCTAAATCCGTCGAACTGGCAGATTTGGTGCTAGCAGCCGCTTCTGAGGATGTGGCCGCCGAAAATAATGCCTCATCAGAGGAGAATTTTCTGCCGCTGCAAACTCTGCAATACATCGAACTGCTGCAAGAACATCAGTGTTGTTCCGAAGCATTGGCTTTGGCTTACCACAGTTTGGGAAATTACTACCGCGATCGCATTCTGGGCGGAGACGTTTCAGAGCAAAACCTGACAATCGCCATTCGCGCGATCGAACAAGTGATTGCGTATCTCGACGTTGACAGCAACTCGCAGCAAAATCAACCACTAACTGAAGAATGCGCGCGGCTGATTGCCCAATTGACACAAAATTTAACTCAGTACGCCCAGGAGTCCAACAGCCTACCGCCAATTTCCGATCTGCTTAACGATCTCGGCACTCTCTATTGGATGCTATCGCGCGATCGCACGCAGCATAACGCCTCCGATCCGGTATCCTGCCTTGAACGCAGCATCGCCCTCTACCTTGAAGGTTTGAACCGAACAGATACCGAAACCGTACCCCAAACCCGCGTTAGATTAAACAAAAATTTGGGAATCGCCTCGGCCGATTTAGCCCGCTATCGAGACAAGACAGAGAACTTGCAGCACGCAGTTGCAGCTTACCAACAAGCGCTGCTGGATCTAGACCCCGCCGTGGAGCCTCAGCAGTACGCTGCTGCTCAGAATAATTTGGCGACAGCATACTGGAATTTAGCCCAAGATGGTGAGCCGATCGTATATCTCAAAAGCGCGATCGCAGCTTACACCCAAGCCCTCTCCTGTTACAGTCCCGAACGAGAACCTCTCAACTATGCCGGAGTACAAAACAACCTCGGTACAGCCTGCTGGAACCTCGCCCAGCACGAACCCTCAGAACCCCTGCTAGTCAGGGCGATTTCCGCCTACCGCGAGGCATTGAAATACCGTACCCGAGAATTAGTACCTGCAGCAGCCGCCGCCACCTACAATAATCTCGGTACCGCTTATTGGCATTTGGCGAACCAGTTTCAGCAGAAACAGGCGCGGACGGAATCATTGCAGCAGGCGATTACCGCCTACGAAGCCGCCTTGGATATCGCCGGAAAGCTCGATCGAACCCAACTCACCTTTGACGCCTTGGCCGCCCGCAACAATCTCGGACTAGCCCACTATCAACTAGCCACCGACCCAAATTTCGCCGCTAACAAAGTCGCACAGACAAGCCATCTAGAAGCAGCACTGCACCACCAGTTGCAAGTGTGTGCCGAATGGGGGCAATATCTCAATGACAAAGGGTTAACATATGGGGATAAACTCAACCTGCAAGCCGCGGCAAACTCCCAAGCTGCTGATTCCCGGCAAACAGCATTGAGCTATATTGTCAAAACGATTAGAGCTTTCTATAGTGAATGTGGGCTGCCAGGCCAAAATTTAGCCTTATCCAAAATTCCCGGAGATTTATTGCCTGAAATTTTGCGTAGGTTATAAATATGGCTATAACTATTAAAAGCTCAATTTTTTCGAGATTTGTATCCAGTTTTCTATTATTATGGCTGAATATTCTTGCCTAATTCTTCAAGCAAACTTGTGGTCATGGCCCCTGTAAAAATCCTTGTGGTTGATGACGACCCGGCAATCCGAAATTTAATTCACCGTTTTTTGAGCCAGCAAGGTTATCAAGTTGAGTCTGGCGAGGACGGTCAGACTGGTCTGGAATTATTTGAGCAACTCAATCCTGACTTAGTAGTTCTAGATGTAAATTTACCTGATACAACTGGCTACAAACTGTGTCAAGAAATGCAAAGACGCACGGGCGTGTTTGTGTTGATGCTGACTGCCCGAACCGATGAAGCTGACAAAATGAAAGGGTTTGCCGAAGGTGCTGACGACTACATTACTAAACCTTTTAGTCTTGTAGAGATTGGAGCTCGCGTTGCAGCAATTTTGAAGCGCAAACGCATTGTTACTCCCGCCGAACAACAAACTCTTACTTTTGGAGAGCTACTAATAGATCCGGTTCGCCGCGAGGTAATTCTCGGCAGTCAGATAGTTGCTTTGACTGCTTTAGAATTCGACCTGCTGTACTGTTTGGCCAGCAAACCAGGTCGCGTGTGGAGGCGATCGGAATTGCTGCATGAAGTGTGGGACTACGAGTATGTAGGAGCCGATCGCGTGGTGGATGTCCATATAGGTCAAATTCGCCGCAAAATTGAACTAGATCCCAATCAAATGCCGATGATTCAAACCGTCCGAGGCGTGGGTTACAAGTTTGAACCCACAACCTAGTAACATTGGGCAGCGGATATGAAGGCAGAAGGCTGTAGGTGCGGGTTCACCAATATCTCGGATTAACATACTCGATATTTGTAAACCCGCCCTCCCCACACAATCATTCAGATCGATCGAGTATCTGATTGTTTGTTCTGCAAATACTCGCCCACTTCTCGTGCACGATCAAAACCCCTTCGCACGCAATCTCCCAAAGCCACGCCGCCAACGTAGTTGCTGCACAAAAACACCCCAGGCAAAGATTTTAAACCCTCATCGATTTGTTGCAGGCGATCGAAATGACCCAAATTGTACTGAGGAATCGCCCGCTTCCACACATTCACCGCTAAAACTTTGGGCTGTGGCACATCTGGTTTCAGCAAAATCCGAGACAAATCTCGGTGCACCTCCCGAACGATTTGTTCTGAGTCGAGATTGCCAATTTCCGAATCAGTAGCCCCGCCGATGTAACTGCTGAGAGTCTGCCACCCTGCAGGCGCGCGATCGGCAAATAAACTCGATGTCCAAATCGTCCCCAAAGTGCGAATTCCCTGCCCCCTCGGAATTAAATTTCCAAAACCTACTAATTTTCCCTTGACATCCGACTGCGGATATGCTAAGACAACACAGGCAACCGTAGGATAAGTAAAAGCTTGTAAAGCACTGCTAACTTTCGGTTGCAGAGGCTGCAACAAATCCGCTGTAACGTAAGCGGGCGTTGTCAAAACCACGGTGCGCGCCTCAACTTCCTGCTGTCCGTCGGGCGTCGAGAATACAGCAATGTAAGTTTCGCGTTCTGTACGTTCAAGGCGAGTCAAGTGCCAGTTGAGTTTGACTCGATCGCCCAATTGAGCAGCGATCGCCTCTGGCAGAGCCTTCAACCCCTGTTTGAACGAACCCAACTCCCCCGGCCTAGTTTTAGGAACATTCGGGTCTGCAGAGATTTTCTTCGGTCTGTTTTTAGCAGAAAGCAGCGCCCCCGCCACCAGCCCGCCACCCATATCAGCCATCTTGGCTACCCGGCCAAAAGCCGCCGCCGCGCTAAGTTGTTGCGGATCGCCGGCATAAACCCCAGAAACAAAAGGTTCCACCAACCGCTGCATCACTTCCGTCCCCAGATGACGGCGGAAAAATTGAGAAACAGTTTCCTCGTCACGCTGCTGCGAAAGTCCAGCGCCCATTGCCGGCGCGACAAACCCCAAAGCGCCGAACAACGCCCGCAGTTTCCCCGGAAAACTCAGCAACTGAGACTGAATCATCGCCGGTGGAGTCATCGGCACCGGTTGCAGCTTTTTTTGCCAATAAACATAACGAGGCAATTTGCGATCGGCAAAAATCAACTCCTGCTTCAATCCGACATCCACAGCCAACTTCATCAATTCCGGCGTCGGCGAAAAACTGTTGGGGCCCTCCTCCCAGAGAAAGCCCTCTCCTGTCACAGTGGTGATGTTCCCGCCCACACGTCCCTGACTCTCAGCGACTAAAATCTTCAGCGGCGATGCACTCGTTGCTTCCTTGTGAAGTGCGTGCGCCAAACTCAAACCGCTAATACCCGCACCCACAATCAAGGTATCTAATAGTTCCATATTACATATTAAAAATATCGCAATCTTTATGTTACATGGCTTTGCACGGGTTGCGTTCTTTGCTTCGCGTACTGCCAAACCGCTTTCAGATTACCGAATTGGGAATTGGGAATCGGGAATTGGGAATTGGGAATCGGTAAGCTGTCCGGCATTTCTGAAGTATTTTTCTTGCAGGTTGTGGATTAACCTTTCCGCACCTCCCCGTCTCCCCGTCTCTCGATCGCACTTTTGTATCCGCTGGGTCTGGTTTAAAAAAAGAGCATCTGCTGTAATTAAGCTCTATTGCCCAAAATACTATTTCTTGAAAATTTTTGTACTCTAGGCAACAGCGCCGAAAATTGCACCGGGAAACGCAGCAGTACAGTGCCCAAAAAGATTTGAGTGGGTTAAACTAACTTTAGGAAAATTTTACAGCTTAACCAAGTCAGCACCCCCCTCGGAAGAGATGGGGCTTTATGTCCTAATCAAAAGAGAGAGTTGACCAGCTATCGTCTTAACTGATTACGTTATCAAAAATATGGGTGTAAGCCCAAGCTGCTATGCGATCGCGGGTGAAATGTTTGAAACGGTAATTGTTCCGTTGAAAGTAGATCACAAAAGTACCAAGCGACCAAGTAGCCCTGTGTAGCAATAATCAATATTCAAGGCGGTGAAAACTGCCTGATGCGTGCTACCTCGATCACTCTACTCACATCTTGCACAATTCTCAAGAACAGGCTTTCCGGCCTGTTCCACAAAGAGTTAATTTCTTGTGGGGTGGGCATCTTGCCGGCCCATAAAAGCTTATTGAAAATGGTGCAATATATGAGTCTAAAGACACGAGGTTTCCATAATACTAAGCTTTTCTCATGAAAAAATACCCATGCAGGAAGTTATCAACTCGTTTCAGTCTTTTTTCTCTAACTCTGTTGATGCTTTCCTAGAGTGCGATCGACAGCAAAATTACCTATCGATCAATCCTATTGCTGCTGCTTGGATGGGATTGGAGCCTGCTGAAATAGTCAATAAAACTAATCAGGAATTATTGAAATTATACCCAAATAATTTCTGGATAAAAAATATAATCTCGCAGATTGATTCTTGCCTGCAACAAGTATTTATAACCGGGGAAAAACGGCTGGCTATTCATGAGGTGACGGCGGCAGACGGCGGGATTAAAATTTACGAAACTGCTTACACGCCAGTGGTGGATGCTTCTAGCAACCAGATGCGGGTTTTGGGCGTCGGTAGAGATATCACCAGGCACTACCGCTGGCAGCAGCAGAAAACTCAACAGTTACGCCGATCGAACCATTTATTGTGGTTGAATGCAGCTAACAGTCCCTTGGCAATGGTGGGCTGGGATGAAGATTTTCGGATCGTTCAGTGGTCGAAACGCGCCGAGGAAATCTTTGGCTGGACATCCGATGATATGATGGGCAAGCAGTTCGGCGATTTGGCTTTGGTTTGCGAGGAAGATAGAGAGGCTGTAAGCGCGATCGAGCTTGAACTAGCCACGGGCAACGGCAATACTTCAATTAACCGCAACTATACTAAAAGCGGACAGGTAATTTGGTGTCGCTGGTTCAATTCAATTATTCGTAGTGGCGACACTTTTACCGTGCTTTCTTTGGTGGAAGATATCACCGATCGCAAACGGTTGGAAGCAGAAAAAGCCCAAGCTTCTCGCCTCACAGCAATGGTAGCCGATGTGGGTATTGCCCTCACGAAACACCCTCAAGATATCCTGCTTCCCTGCTGCGAGGCAATGGTGCGGAATCTCGATGTCGCTTCGGCCGAAATTTGGACTTTCAACTCTCAACATAATGTTTGGGAATTGGAAGCAGCCTCGGGAATATACAGCCGCACAGACGATCGGGCTAGCTTTATTGAAAGTAAGGTTAACTCGATCGCTAAACAGCAAAAACCAGAATTTGACTGCGGATTTGAACTGAATAATTTTGGACTCGCAGAGGAAGAATCCGCGAAAGCAACTGAGGCGCAAAGTTCCGAAGTAGCAATTATCAACACCAATCAAAAGCCGACAAATTGCCCAATTCCCAAGCTAATTCTCACCTTCGCAGGCTACCCTTTGATAGTCGAAGAACGGCTGGTGGGAGTCATGGTAATTATCAGCCGCCAGCCGCTGACAGCACCTTTTCAGGAAACTTTAGCGTCGGTGGCAGATGTCATCGCTTTAGGCATCGAACGCAAGCGTGCAGAAGCTGAATTAAAATCAGCTAGAGGGTTTCTAAATTCCGTAGTAGAAAACCTGCCGGTGGGAGTTTTTGCTAAAGATGCTTCTTCGCTGAAATTTGTGCTGTGGAATAAAGCGGGAGAAACGATCGCAGGTGTTACCTCTCAAGAGGCGATCGGCAAAAATGACTACGATATTTACCCCAAAGAACAAGCTGATGTTTTCACTGCTCAAGACAGGGAAATATTGACCGGCGATCATAACCAATCTACTGTTAAAGACATAGCCGAAGAGCCGATCCAAACTCGCCACAAAGGTATGAGAATACTGCACACCCGCAAAGTGCCAATTCTCGACGCTGCAGGCCGCCCTCAGTACGTTTTAGGTATTACTGAAGATATCACCGAACGCAGACAGGTAGACGAAAGCGTGCGCCTCTACGACCAAATTGTCGAGAATATGCAAATTGGTTTATACGTCTACCATTTAGAAAACATAGACGATGACAGCACCCTCAGGGCGATCGCCTCGAATCCCGCTGCTACCCTGTTTACCGGATTAGAAATGGCGGATGTTTTGGGAATGACAATCGACGAGATTTTTCCCCACCTGCGATCGAAAAACATTCCCCAAGCATTTGCTTCGGTAATTCGCAGCCAGAAAGCCGTAGAACTTGAAGATATTGACTGCGATGAAGCGGGCAGAATAACTCGCGCTTTTTCTATTAAAGCTTTTCCATTACCGAATAACTGCGTCGGTGTTGCTTTTGAAAACATTACTGCTCGCAAGTGCCTGGAATTACAACTGCAAGCCTCTTTGGAAAAAACCGAACGTTCCGAACAACTCCTGCGTACAGTAATAGACAAAACCAGCGATTGGATTTTTGCCAAGGACAACAATTTTCGCTGTATTTTGGCAAACAAAAGTTTCGCTCAAGCGCTCGGTAAAACAGTCGAAGAAATTATTGGAAAATTAGATGTAGAGTTAGGATTTTCCGAAGATATAGTATTTGGAAACTCAGCAAAAAATATCCGAGGCTTTCGCACTGACGACTCTGCTGTACTGGCAGGTGAAATCGTCCATAATCCCTGCGATGTGGCCACGGTTGCAGACGGTTCTGTACATATTTTTGACACCCAAAAACTGCCCCTGCGCGACGCTGAGGGCAATATATTTGCAGTGCTAGCTTTCGCTCACGATATTACAGAACGCCATGAATCGGAAGCAGCTTTGCGCCGGAGCGAAACTAGATTTAGGTCTTTGGTAGCGAATATTCCCGGAGTAGTTTATCGCTGGCAATGCGATTTTTCAACAAGTTTTATTAGCAATGCCGTTTACTTACTAACGGGCTACCCTGCTGCGAATTTTATTTTGTCTTTGGACAGGGGAGGTAGGACTTTTGCTAGCATTATTTACCCGGAAGATTTGGCAAAAGTAGAAGTCACTATTCGGCAAGCAATAGAAAACAAACAGTCTTATAATTTGGAATACCGCTTGCTAGCAGCAGACGGCACGGTTAAATGGGTGTGGGATAAAGGTTCTCCTGTGTTCGACGCAGATGGAAACGTTTGCTGTTTGGACGGGGTGATTTTTGATATTAGCGATCGCTACTGCGCTCAAGAAGCATTGCGCCAAAAAACTTCCGAGTTGGAAGCAGTTTTCCTGGCCTTGCCAGATTTGTATTTCCGGCTCAATGCTGACGGCCTTATTTTGGACTACTTGTCAGGAAATTCCTCGGATTTTTACCTCAGCCCCGAGTATTTTCTGGGCAAACGAATGACCGATATATTGCCCGCAACCGCCGCCCGCGAATTCGAGATGGCAATGCTTGAAGTTTCCGAAAAACGAACTCCAATTAATATAGAGTATTCGCTAGCTATGCCCGCAGGAGAAGAAACTTATGAAGCGAGATTGCTGCCTTTTAACTCGAATCAAGCGATCGCGATCGCGCGCAATATCACCAAACGCAAACAAGCCGAATCTCAATTACAACATAAAAATCGCCAACTTGAGCAAACATTGAAACAATTAGGCAGGACTCAAGCTCAACTAATTCAAGCGGAAAAAATGTCGGGTTTGGGCCAGCTAGTGGCGGGAATTGCTCACGAAATTAATAATCCTGTCAGTTTTATTTACGGTAATATTATGTACGCTAGTGAGTATGCCAAAAACTTGCTGGAACTGTGCAGTTTGTACCAAACACATTACCCGGAACCTGTTGCTATTATAGCAGAGTTGGCTGAAGAAATAGACTTGGGATTTATGAAAGAGGATTTCCCGCACCTCCTGAATTCAATTAAAACGGGAGCAGAGCGCATTCGGCAAATTGTTCTGTCTTTACGCAACTTTTCCCGCCTGGAAGAATCAGATATCAAGCGTGTTGATATCCACGAAGGCATAGACAGCGCTCTGTTAATTTTGCAACACAAAATTAAAGAAAATGGCAGAAATCGCCCGATTGAAATAGTTAAAAAATATGGAAAATTGCCGCCGATACAGTGCTACGTTGGACAGTTAAATCAAGTTTTTATGAATATTTTAAATAATGCTATTGATGCTTTAGCGGATGTCAGGCATAGGAAGTTGGACTTGGCGACTTATTCGGAAGAGGGAGGGCAAGATTTTCCGACTTTACCTTTAAGTTGCGACGCATTGCCTTGGATTCGGATTCGCACGGAGGTGTTGGAGAACAATCGGGTTGCGATCGCAATTTCAGATAATGGGTCGGGAATGGCAGAGTCTGTTAAATCTCGGGTATTTGACCCGTTTTTTACTACTAAACCCGTAGGTAAAGGTACAGGTTTGGGATTGTCTATATCCTATCAGATTGTGGTGGAAAGACACGGGGGAACGCTGCGGTGCATTTCCGCGCCGGGAGAGGGAACTGAATTCGCGATCGAGATTCCAATTCGGCAGAGGTAATGACTCATTGGTAATTGGTAGTTGCACCAGAAAAATGATAATCTAATTAAAGGTTCTAAAAGTCAGGAATATTAGCATGGTATACAAAAGCATACATACTTCTAGTGCCGTTGCCAAACAAATTAAAGAAGAAGATGATGATGATGATGATTCCTATGTTGACTATTTTTATGATGATCCGGGGGCTCCGCCGGGAACTCTCGACTTAGAACCAGATGCGCCGCCTCCGGAGATTGTATTAATTGACTATTGCGAAACATCCGCAACTCGCGCTAAATTGGCAAATCCTCGAATAGCTGCTCCTTATTTAGATACAGAATCTGTTTCTTGGGTTGATATGTTGGGATTGGGAAACCAAGAAACTTGGCGACAAATGGGCGAAGTGTTTAATTTACACCTAATGGCTCAGGAAGATGTAGTTAATGTTCCCCAGCGACCGAAAGTAGTAGACTATGAAGAACACATTTTAATCATTGCTTGGATGGTGATGCTCCATCCCGAATTAGATACTTTTCATAAAGAACAAGTAAGTTTCATTTTGGGCAAGCACTACCTGTTAACTGTTCAGGAAGAACCGGACTATGATTGCTTTGAACCTGTGCGCGATCGCATTCGTAAAGGACAAGGAATTATTCGCAAACACGGAGCAGATTATTTGGCTTATACTTTGTTAGATTCGATTATAGATGGATTTTTCCCAGTATTAGAAATTTACGGAGAGCGCATTGAAGAATTAGAGGATGAAGTGGTGGTGAACCCCACCCGCAAAACCCTGGAAAAAATCTATAAAATCCGGCGAGAATTGCTGACTCTGCGCCGTGCCATTTGGCCGCAGCGGGATGCAATTAATGTTTTGATTCGAGATAGCAGTGATTTGATTAGTCCCGAGGTCCGAATTTACCTGCGCGACTGTTACGATCACACGGTGCAGGTAATGGATATGGTGGAAACCTATCGAGAGTTGTCTTCGGGTTTAATGGATGTTTATCTGTCCTCGGTTGGCAATAAAATGAATGAAATTATGAAACTGCTGACAGTGATTTCTAGTATCTTTATTCCTCTGACTTTTGTGGCGGGAGTATACGGGATGAATTTCAATACAGAGAAATCGCCCTTGAATATGCCAGAACTGAATTGGTATTTTGGCTATCCGCTTTGTTGGACGCTGATGCTAGCGATAGCCTCTGCTTTAGTTTACTTCTTTTGGCGGCGCGGCTGGTTTGAAAACTTTTCTACTGTGAAAGATGACTCAAGAAAGTAACCGAAGTGAAGATTTTAGATTTAGGATTCAAGATTGAAGAATTCTAAATCCTGTTAGGTAAAAAGGTTTCCTGCCCCTAGTTGAATCCGTGTCCTAAATCCTTGTATGATAATTGCCAACTTTTGTGCCCCCTGATTCATCCGTGAGTGAATTTAAGGGGAGTTGCAGGGAAATTCAATTGTTGGGCGGGCTTTCGGGCCTACCGTACAAGAGTTTGAATAAACACAAATCCCTAAATTAAGTGGGCGACAAGTTAAAATCTTCAATCTCAAATCTTAAATTGATTGACGAACGATCGCGTACAATAAATCTGGGGAAAAAGTAGGCGCAGGCGGTTGCGGATTAGCGAAAGCTTGTCTGAGGAAAGTCCGGGCTCCCGAAAAACCAAACTTGCTGGGTAACGCCCAGTGCGAGCGATCGTGAGGATAGTGCCACAGAAAGATACCGCCCCCCGATTTGAGATTTAAGATTTGAGATTTGAGATTGAATCAAAAATCAAGCATCGAACATCGCAAAGTGTGAGGGGGTAAGGGTGCAAAGGTGCGGTAAGAGCGCACCAGCAGCATCGAGAGGTGCTGGCTCGGTAAACCCCAGTTGGGAGCAAGGTCGGAGGAACTATGGTTGGTTTTTTACCAGTTCCGTTTTTTGGTACCGCTTGAGGCGTCTGGTAACAGGCGTCCCAGATAGATAACTGCCCTCGAAAACTGCTTGCAGTTGAGAGAACAGAACCCGGCTTATGTCCGACTTTTTCCCCCCCCATTTAATTAAAATTACCGCTTGGGAATAAGGTCAACAAATCCTTTCGACCTGTTTTATGTTGGCAAAGGTGTGCACTGCTTTTGGGTAAGGTTCACCATAAGCACCAGGAGGACTATTTCGTTTTTTAATGAAAAGCTTTTTGGCGAGATGAATCTGATACCATTTTCAAAAAATAATGCAACTTTAGACAAGCTCCAAGCCAGGATAGTCATCCGTGATTCGCAATTATAAAATCTAAAATCTAAAATCTAAAATCTAAAATGGTATGATTTATCCGGGTCGCCAAAAGCAACTTGAAACATTAATTCAAAAATTGGGACTGCAAAAAAATGATGCGATAAAATGGCATCTCCTCGATTTAGCTTTGACTCATGCGAGCGCGTCAGCTAAGGCAAATTACGAGCAACTAGAGTTTGTCGGGGATGCAGTTGTGCGACTGGCTGCGTCGGAATTGTTGTTTGAGATTTATCCCGACTGTACAGTGGGGGAATTTGCGGCTATTCGATCGATCTTGGTGAGCGATCGCATTCTTGCTAAAATCGCTGAAAGTTATGGGTTCGATCGCTATTTAATTGTTTCCAGCAGCGCCGCCTCGGACAAAACAGGCGCTGAACCCCGACTGGCCGACGCTTTGGAAGCGGTACTGGCTGCGCTTTATTTGAGTACCCAGAGCTTAGAATTAATTCGCCCTTGGCTAGATTCTCACTTTCAACGCTTAGCGACAGAAATCCGCAGCGATCCTGCCCGCCAAAACTACAAAGCTGCTCTCCAAGAGTTGACTCAAGGCAAATACAAAACTTTGCCCAAATATAGCGTGCAAGAAACCGGGACAGTGCAGGGCGGGGAAGATCGTTTTACAGCAGAAGTTCTCATTCAGGGAAAGTTGGTAGCAGAGGGAAAAGGTCGATCGATCAAAGCGGCCGAACAAGCAGCGGCTCAGGTAGCTTTCAATAAATTAGTTGGTAGTCATTAGTCAGTTGACAGTTGACTGGTGTTAGCAGTGATTTGTTATTTGTTAGCTGCTACCAATAACCAATAACTACTCCCAACAGTCAAGAGTCAACCGTGATTTTTTTTAATTAAAACATAGATAATAACAAAATATGCTAGAATTCCGGTGCTATTTTTGAAATTATAATTAATGAAAATCGGAATAGCTGTATGGGGTGCAGGTCGCTGGGGAGTTAACCTAATTCGCAACTTTCTCGAACATCCCAATAGCCAAGTTTTAGCGGTGGTAGACCCGAATCGAGATTCATTGGCGGCCGTTCAAAAACAGTTTAATCTGGATGCCTCGGTGATTCTAGCTACCGATTGGTCTCAAGTGCAAGCCTTGCCGGGACTGGAAGCTGTGGCGATCGCCACTCCAGCTTCCACACACTACACCCTCGCAGCAGCAGCGCTGAAACAAGGCTACCACGTCTTAGCAGAAAAACCTCTCGCCCTCAACCTCACGGAAGCCATAGAACTCTGCCAATTAGCCGAAAAACAGCAGCGGCAACTCTTCGTTGACCACACTTATCTGTTTCATCCAGCAGTTGATCGAGGCCAAAGAATTATTAAACAGCATCAACTGGGAAAATTGCGCTACGGTTACGCCCAGCGCACCCATTTTGAACCTGTTCGCCATGACGTTGATGCCCTTTGGGACTTAGCTATTCACGATATCGCGATTTTCAATACTTGGTTGGAACAAACGCCAATTGAAGTAAGGGCAATCGGCACTGTTTTTCCGAAGGAATCACGAAAAGGGAACAAGGAAAAAGGAATAAATCAAGAAACAGCAGAAATTGAAAATCAATTGGCTCCTTCACTGCTGACTACTAATCCTGCTGAAGGACTAGCAGATTTAGTTTGGGTAACGCTTACCTATCCCGACGGATTTCAAGCATTTATTCACCTGTGCTGGCTAAATCCCGACAAACAACGGCGCTTAACAGTTGTTGGCAGTTTGGGAACCTTGATTTTTGACGAAATGTCGCCAGAAACTCCCCTGATTGTGCAGCGTGGCAATCCAGATTGGGGAGGCGAAGAGAATAACTCTTTTGAAAGTGCGCTCGCACCGCAGCCAACAAGCCTTAAACACCGCGAAGTGTTGAGTTTAGAACAAGTAGAACCGCTGAGGAGAGTGTGCGATCGCTTCCTCAACTGCGTCTACACTAATACCTCCTGTCCTACCTCTTCCGGCTCCGCCTCCGTTGAATTAATCCGCATTCTCAGCACTTTGAGCAAATCCCTCGAACTCGGCGGACAGCCACTAATACCATTTTAGATTTTAGATTTTAGATTTTAGATTTTAGATTTTAGATTTTAGATTTTAGATTGAGAAAATCACTCCTCAACTTTTGAAATTTCCCTTTTCCGTTACTAAGTCCGGGCTGTGAAAATAAAAACTTGACTGCTGATTAACAGGCAAAGAAATCATCACCGTAGTACCTTGATTCACGCCCGCGCTGTGCAGGGTAATGCTTCCGATCATAGATTCCATTATCCTTCGCGAGATAGCCAAGCCCAAACCGTTACCGCCAAACCTGCGAGTTGTAGAACCATCAGCCATCACAAAAGGTTGAAACAATTTCTGCTGGTTCTCGGGCTCAATACCAATTCCCGTATCTTTAATTGTCACCACCACCCAATCGCTTTGACCGCTGGTGCCAGTCGTAGTTTCCCCACTGCCGTTAAAACTACCAGAATTAGTCCTCGACTCTAGCCGCACAGATATATTAATGCTGCCCGACTCTGTAAACTTAACGGCATTGCTCAAAACATTTAAAAACACCTGTTTTAGCTTCTCTGGATCGGCATGAACAATAATCGGATCATGAGGATCTGGCAACCGTAACTTCAAGCCTTTTTCCTCGATTGGAGTCGCTTGCAAATCAATCGCATCTTCAAGTACCTGAATAATATCAACTACTTCTAACATCATGGAGAAGGTGCCGGATTCTATTTTAGCAATGTCCAAAATATCATTAATAATATTGAGCAATTGCATGGACGAGTCGTGGGCCCGCTGTAAAAATTCCATTTCTTCATCTCGGTCATCGCAGTAGCCGTCCCGCACAATTTGAATAAAACCAATAATCCCGTTGAGCGGCGTTCTCAATTCGTGAGAAATATTTCCCAAAAATTCATTTTTTAATTGATTGGCAACTTGCGCTTCCTCGGTTGCGACTTCCAATGCTTTTGCCCGGGATCTGAGGCCCTGCACCATGCTGTTTAGTGCTTCTGATAGTTGATTGAATTCCCTAATTTGGAAATCTTGGGGGACTTTCTGCGACGCTTCCGTATCTACTTTCATCGCGTAGTCTCTGAGTTTTTCCACAGGACGCGCCAAGTCCCGAGACAGATATAAAGTCGCGATGATACTAGCAGCAACCAAACCTACAATTAAATTAAATAAAACTTGCTGAATTTCTTCCAAACCTGACAGAGCGTAATCTAAACGAGAAACAGCTAAAATAATCCACTTGCTGTTCTCCTGTTTAGTTGAAGGACTCGGGATAGCAGCGTATCCTGCTAGCAACTCTACACCATTTCTTTCAAAGGAAAATAGGTGGAGAAAAGCTGTTCCGCCTGCGATCGCCCTTTTGACAATACTTTTTAGTCGATCGGCATCTGCCTCTTGGGCGATATTGCGGCCGACGCGGTTGATATTCGGGTGGGCCAAAATCGTCCCATCTTGGTCGATAGCCACCGTATAGCCGGCCAAAGAACCCTTGGGAGCGCTGGTTTGGACAGGCAAAGCCGACTGCAAACTCAAAGCATAACTCAACTGCAGGGTATTGCCCCGACGAATGTAAACAGGAGCGCTCAACACCAAACTCGCTTGGCTATCGGAGCCTTCTTTACCCGCACCAGGAAAATCCTCAGCCCCCAAAGCCACCTTCTGATCGTTTGCTGTCCCCTGTCGTTGCTTAGGTAAGGACAGACTGATGTAAACGCTCTTGTCGTCCAGCAGCGTTTGCTGCTGCTGTACGGGTGGCCAAAATTTTGCCGGCAACGACTGAATCGGCTGCTGCCCGCAAGTGCTTGCTATCACTTGATTTGTCTTTAAATTAGTCAATTGCAAGCAATCAACCTGCGCTGGCAACCGCTGCCCTAATTGGGCGATAAACTTTTGATAATCCTTCGGATCTACCGACTGCAACATCGAGCTTTCCGAAGCGCCGATCAGATTCGACTTCAGCGATTTCGCCCACTGTTCAATAGTGTCTGCTTTTCTGACTGCACTTTCTGTCAAGTTTTGACGAGCAGTTTCCAGAAGCGTCGAGCGTGCCTTGCGATAGGTAACATACTCCCCCACCAGTAGAACAGGTACGCTGAGCAACAAAATCCGCGACAGTAAAATACGGCGAAAGGAGGATTGACCTAACTTAACCATAGGAAATATCTAAATTAAGGTGCAACACCCAACAGCGACCATTAAAGTGAAATAAACCAGACCGAAAGCATGAATCTGTCTAGGGGACTCTGCTGACTGGAGAACACCGCTTCAGAACAACATTTAAACACAATTATAGAAGCCACTGTAGTAATCTCGATTCTAAGTCTGTAGACCCAAAGATGCTCAGCAATTTGTTTCGCCACTGCCTGTGATTTCGGTCACACTTCCCTTCTCAATTCTCGGAGGGACTGGCACCTCATCGCCCAGGAGCCAATTTTTCAGGCTGGAAAAAGCATCGGGTGGACATACCGCAGTTGCTTGAAGCTAGAATCGCATGGATGCACTCGCCCCCAATTAACAAGCAAAAAGTTCGGTTTCCGGCTAGTGTACAGAGAGAATTCTTGCTTGATCGGACTTTTTCTTTCCGAATGCCTTCGAGAGATGGGCCAGAGATGGGCGATGCAAGATTTTGCACCCTGTGAAAGATTTCTTTTGGCATCCGGTTGATTCGGTGACAATAATTCACCTGTCAAACAAAAAGAATGAGACGATCGAGCTGCCGATCGACTCTGACAACCCTAATGTGGGGAACCTTGGCCCAAACAGTGCACCCACGCTCCATAAATTCGCGGTCTCGGCAATAATCTCCATAGCTTCATCGATGAAAAAAAACTTTAGCAATTATACGTATTATTACACAAACAACCGTCCGAGATATCATCACGCTTATTTGATATCTCCCCTTTTAGAAATGCTGGCGACACTTCAGCACACCAGCAAGACAAAACTCCGAGTTTTGGATCTCGGCTGCGGCAATGGCAGCCTCAGTCACGTTATCGCAGAGCAGGGCTGCGAAGTTGTCGGCGTTGACACTTCTGCGCCCGGAATTGCCATCTCCAGTCAAAGTTTCCCCGAGTGTCAGTTTATCCAAGCAGATATTTACGACCTCCCAGATACCGATATTCTGAACTCATTTGATGTTGTTTTAGCTATTGAAGTAATCGAACACTTGCTTTATCCTAAAGAACTAGCAAAAACTGCCAAAAGATGCCTCAATCCCGGAGGAAGACTAATTATTTCCACACCCTATCACGGGTATTTAAAAAATCTGGCTTTAGCGGTTTCTGGTAAACTAGACAAACATTTTACCGTCCTTTGGGATAACGGTCACATTAAATTTTTTTCAGTAGAGACGCTGACCAAGTTATTAACATCTGAAGGATACACCGACATAAAATTTAAATTTGCTGGTCGCTGGCCCTATCTTTGGAAATCAATGTTATGCTCTAGTACGTTCTCGCCACAAGCGGATAAATTATGAGTTTTGGGTGGTGATTTTTCACCCAATTAATTTTTGTGAATAGACAACCAGCGCTCATAAAAAGTAAAATAGAACTTTTAGGGTAAAACAAGTAAAATGACTGTTGGCGTTTGGATATTAGGCGATCAACTTTGGCAGAACCAAGCTGCTCTCAACCGCACAGATGATAAATCTTCCCTACCCGTAATTTTAATTGAATCTTGGCAGCACGTTCAACAGCGTCGCTACCACCGACAAAAATTAGTATTAATTTGGTCGGCAATGCGGCACTTTGCTGAAGAATTGCGCGGCAGCGGCTGCCAAGTCACTTACAAAACATCGGGCGACTTTGAAACACCTCTCAAAGCTTGGATACAAGCTCACAATATCACCGAAGTGCTGGTGATGGCTCCGAACGAGAGACCTTTTTTACAGATCCTTCAAAACTTGCAACTCCCCTGCAAAATTACCCTAATTCCCAACAATCACTTTTTCTGGACAGAAACAGAATTCAAAGATTGGGCGTCAAGCCGCAAACGTTTGTTAATGGAAGACTTCTATCGAGCCAGCCGCCAGCGTTTCCAAGTTTTAATGGATGGCAATAAGCCTGTCGGAGGGCAGTGGAATTTTGACAAAGAAAATCGTCAGCCACCCAAAGGAAAACTGGATACACCGAAACCTCTATGGTTTGAACCGGACGGCATAACTCAAGAAGTTATTGCACAAGTTAAATCTCTATCTTTCCCAACTTACGGAAAGATTGAACCTTTTCGCTGGGCAGTTACGCGAGAGCAAGCACTGCAAGTATTAGAGCATTTCATCGAACAGTGTCTCCCTGCTTTTGGCCCTTATCAAGATGCGATGGTAACGGGGGAGGAAACAATGTGGCATTCCCTAATTTCTCCGTATCTCAATATTGGCTTGCTGCATCCTTTAGAAGTTATTCAAGCGGCCGAAACAGCCTACTTAGAAAAAAACTTAAATTTAAACGGCGTCGAAGGTTTTATCCGCCAAATTCTGGGCTGGCGAGAATACATTCGCGGTATGTATTTTTACGTGGATGCTGATTATTTTGAGAAGAATTGGTTCAACCACACTCAGCCGCTGCCGGAGTTTTTTTGGGACGCTAGCAAAACAGATATGAACTGTTTGCGCCAAGTTTTAACTCAAGTCGAAGTCAGCGGTTACGCGCACCATATCCAGCGCTTAATGATTGTGAGCAATTTTGGTCTAATTGCGGGAATCTCGCCCCAGCAGCTAGAAAAGTGGTTCCACAGTGCGTTTATTGATGCCTACGACTGGGTAATGCAGACTAATGTGCTGGGCATGGGTTTGTTTGCTGACGGCGGTGTGTTGGCGTCGAAGCCCTATGCTGCTTCTGCCAATTACATCAATAAAATGAGCGATTATTGTCGGGGGTGCAAATTCGATCGCACAGTGCGATCGGGCGAAAATGCCTGTCCGTTCAACTTCTTCTACTGGGATTTCCTCGCGCGCCACCGGGACAAACTTCAGTCGATCGGTCGCATGAGCTTTATCTTAGCCAATCTCGACAAAATGCCACCGGAAGAATTGGCAACCATCCGCCAAAAAGCAGCAGAGTGGCACTTAGTCAGTTGACTGTTGACTGTTGTCAGTTGTCAGTTGTTAATCCTTTGCAGTGGCTAATAACAAATAACCAATAACATTAATCAACCTTCAACAGTCAACAGTCAACAATGCCCCATGCCCCATGCCCCATGCCCCATACCCCATGCCCCATACCCTTTGCAATTCTTATTTTTTCCCTGACTTTTCCCTAAACATTCCACAGCGTTTCCACAGGCAAGTCTGAGCTTTTCCACAGATTAGACAAAGTTTTCCACAGAAATTAACGGCACGGTAGCATCTTGCTGCGGAATTGGGGATTTCGTTAACTTGCTGCCCAATCTTTCATAAAGCTCCCAAAATATAAAGATATGTAACAAAAAATGTCCTGAAAAGCTTATTATTTGGTAAACCTTTTTTTTATATAAAGGAGTTTGTAATATTTCGCAACATTGACAAACCCACCCCCTGATAGCGCACAATGATGCGACCGACCTAAAAAAAAGCGCTCTGATTTCGGCTGTGCCTGCACCTGTATCCGGCCGAAGGGGGGTTCTGTTTTCAATTTATTAGCGAGACTAAAAAAAATGATGAACCCAACAGTCAGTATTTTTGCCGAAATTCCCGAAACGCTGCACGATTCACTCAAAACTTACCTGGAAACCCATCCTGAATGGGATCTAGACCGAGTATTTTCCGCAGCGCTGTCGCTGTTTTTGTTGCAGAATGCCGATAGCGGTACGCCTGAACTTTCGCGCAGCTATCGCCAGGCTGCGAGAGTTTATCTCGAAACTCTTTTTCAATCTCCTCAAGACTTGCACAGCAACAATGTAACTCCCTCGTCTTAAAAGAGAACGGGAGAGGGGCCAGAGGCGGTTTCCTGGAAGAATCTTAGTTTATCGATCGGGTAAGGCGCCCACTGCATAGGTGTCAACTTAAGCTTAAAATCCATGAGAACTCTCGCTTCTAGCTTAGTCCCGATCCCCATTGCATCTCCCTTAAGAAGGGGGACTTTGATAGCTTCAAGTCCCCCCGGACTATCAGGGGGGCGCCGGGGGGATAAGCTGCGCTAATCGTCAAACAGACGGGTACTACAGAAGATGCGCTTGTTGACACCAATGGTGATTATGGCGCACCCTACAGACTACAGACTCATGACTGCTGACTAATGGCTGAAGACTACATCATGCCCATGCCGCCCATGCCGCCCATGCCGCCCATGCCACCCATGCCGCCCATGCCGCCCATGCCGCCCATGCCGCCCATGTCGCCCATGTCGCCGCCGCCGGCTTTTTTCTTCTCGGGTTTTTCGACAATCACAGCTTCAGTGGTCAAAACCATACCAGCAATGGAACCGGCATTTTGCAAAGCCGATCGCACCACCTTAGCCGGGTCAATAATCCCGGCGGCAATCATATCTTCGTACACGTCGGTGAGTGCGTTGTAGCCAATGTTGAACTCGCTCGCCCGCACTCGCTCGATGACGATGGAACCTTCAACACCGGCATTATCTGCGATTTGACGCAATGGTGCTTCCAAAGCTTTCTTCACCAAGTCAGCGCCTACTTGTTCTTCGGCGTCTAAAGTATGTGCGATCGCATCTATTTTTGTAATCAGGTGAATTAGCGTCGTGCCACCTCCGGCAACGATACCTTCTTCCACAGCAGCTTTAGTAGCGTTCAAAGCGTCTTCAATACGCAGTTTACGGTCTTTGAGCTCGGTTTCGGTAGCTGCGCCGACTTTAATTACAGCGATGCCGCCGGCGAGTTTGGCGATGCGTTCGGTTAGCTTTTCCTGGTCGTAGTCGGAATCGGTCGCTTCTAGCTGCTTGCGGATTTGCTCGATCCGTTTTTGCACGTCAGCTTTGTGTTCTTCGCCAGCGACAATGATGGTGTTTTCTTTGTCGATCGTAATTTTGCGGGCGGTACCGAGCATTTCTAGGGTTGCGGTATCGATGCTGAGTCCGACTTCTTCAGAAATCAGTTGACCGCCAGTAAGCACGGCGATATCTTGAAGCATAGCTTTGCGCCGCTCGCCAAAACCAGGAGATTTCGTTGCTGCGATGTTCAATACGCCGCGGGCTTTGTTGACTACCAGAGTTGCCAAAGCTTCGCCTTCAATATCTTCGGCGATAATTAGCAGCGGTTGACCTGTGCGGGCGATTTTTTCGAGAACTGGAATTAGTTCTTGAATCGAGCTAATTTTTTTGTCGGTAATCAGGATGCGAGCGTTTTCGTACTCAACTTCCATGCGATCGGTGTTGGTGACGAAATACGGAGAAAGATATCCGCGATCGTACTGCATCCCTTCGACAACTTCCAATTCTGTTGTCAGAGATTTCGACTCTTCTACAGTAATTACGCCGTCTTTGGTGACTTTTTCCATTGCTTGGGCAATCATGGCGCCGACTTCTTCGTCGTTACCGGCGGAGACAGTGGCGACTTGAGCAATTGCAGCCCCTTCCACGGGTTTCGCCAATTTCTCGATTTCCAGCACCAAGTGGGCGATCGTTTTTTCAATACCCCGGCGCAGCGCGACTGGGTTCGCGCCCGCGGCTACATTCTTCAAACCTTCGCGAATGAGGGATTGAGCTAGAACCGTTGCGGTTGTAGTACCGTCGCCTGCGATATCTTTAGTTTTGGAGGCGACTTCTTGAATTAAGCGAGCGCCGGCATTTTCCAGGGGGTCTTCGAGTTCGATCTCCCTAGCAACGGTGATACCGTCGTTAACGATTTGTGGAGCGCCGTATTTCTTTTCCAATAGGACATTCCGGCCTTTCGGGCCCAAGGTGATGCGGACAGCATCGGCGAGTTGATTGACGCCGCGTTCTAGTGCCCGGCGAGATTTGTCGCTAAATGCAACTATTTTGGTCATGTTTGTCTCCAATCGCTTACATTAGCAAATTTAGCACTCTCTGAGTCTGAGTGCTAAGTTGATCGATTTTTGATTGTAGCGCGCCTCAACGGTGTGGGGGATTGGGGGGACGGATTGGAGATTTGGGCAAGCTGGTTCCGAGTGGCTAAGGACAGGGCATTGCCATGTCCCCACAGATCTCGTGTCAGCACAGATATAATGTGGTTTGTTACCGAAAAACTGGGTCTAAAGCCGCGTCCTTATAGGACGGCTTTAATTTAGCCAAAACTGTGAATTAGTCTTTATATCCATCCCAGCGACGTAAATGTTAG
>NZ_JAUBPU010000001.1:420084-420418 GCF_036700885.1 Microcoleus sp. S13_B4 | reverse complement strand
GCCAAATTATTTTGAGTATCTGCCCAATTTTGGGGAAAAGCTGGGCGGGTGCGAACTTGTAAAGCTGCTTCATAAAATGCGATCGCTTTTTCTAAATTATCACCCCTGTCTCCCTTGATTCTCTGGCTGTAAGCAATTGCCAAATTATTTTGAGTATCTGCCCAATTTTGGGGAAAAGCTGGGCGGGTGCGAACTTGTAAAGCTGCTTCATAAAATGCGATCGCTTTTTCTAAATTATCACCCCTGTCTCCCTTGATTCTCTGGCTGTAAGCAATTGCCAAATTATTTTGAGTGGTTGCCCAAGATTCGGGAAAAGCTTCGCGGGTGTAAACTT
>NZ_JAUBPU010000001.1:38570-419984 GCF_036700885.1 Microcoleus sp. S13_B4 | reverse complement strand
GTAAAGCAGCTTCATAAAATGCGAGCGCCTTTTCTAAATTATCACCCCTTTCTCCCTTGATTCTCTGGCTGTAAGCATTTGCCAAATTATTTTGAGTCCCAGCCCAATTTTGGGGAAAAGCTTCGCGAGTGTAAACTTGTAAAGCAGCTTCATAAAATGCGAGCGCCTTTTCTAAATTATCACCCCTTTCTCCCTTGATTCTCTGGCTGTAAGCAGCAGCCAAATTATTTTGAGTCTTTGCCCAATATTCGGGAAAAGCTGGGCGGGTGTAAACTTGTAAAGCAGCTTTATAAAATGCGATCGCCCTTTCTAAATTATCACCTCTGTCTCCCTGGATTCGGGAATAGTAAGCAACACCTAGATTATTTTGAAACATTGCCCACTTTTCTGAGTAAGCTTCGCGGGTAAAAATAGTTAATCCTATATCCAGACAAGCCACCGCAATCTCTATGTTGCTTCTGCGACTGCCTTGCTGAAGACTTAAAAATTTCTTATTTAAATCGTATAAAATATTGGCACGAGTTTCTGCTTTGTCTGCATCCAAGTTGGGCAGGGTTTCAGTTGCCCACTCTCGCAAATATTGGGCAAAATCATCGTCTAATAATTCTAGATTGGCTTGCAGGATGGCGGTTTGTTCCTCGCTGGGACAGGTGAAGAGAGATTCAATCAGGGTGAGATAGGCTTGGCGGCGTGGTTGGTTCATTTTTTGCTACCCATGTTTGTTTGATTTTACATTTTTTGCGGGGGGAAATCAAGGGAGTTTTGAACCGCAGATATTGGCGGATGGACGCGGATAAACGCAGATGTAAGGGCCAAAATATGCGGTAGCAGCCTGCGGAGATTCAGGCAGACGGAAGCGATGAAATTGAGGATTAGGCCCCGATCCCCCCTAGCCCCCCTTAAAGAAGGGGGGGACAAGATTCCGATCGAAGTCCCCCTTCTTAAGGGGGATTTAGGGGGATCTAGCCTCCGCTATAAACGAGAGATAAAAAAAGTTTTAGTCTCCCACACAACACCCAGACTAACCCAACCCTTCAACTAACAAATTGCGAGCACTTTCCAACGCTTCCTGCAACTTACTTGCATCGCGTCCCCCAGCTTGCGCCAAATTCGGCCGGCCGCCGCCTTTTCCGCCGCAAATTTGAGCAATTCCCCCGATAAACTTGCCAGCTTGCAATCCTTTCTTATTGACTTCAGGACTAAAAGCTGCCACCAAACTTACCTTATCCGGTTCAGGAATTGATGCCAAAACTACCGCAGCATTTCCTAACTTTTGCTGCAATCTTTCTGCCGCAGTTTTCAGCGCTTCTGCATCCACATCACCCAATTGAGCTACAATGATTTTGAATTCGCCGACAGCCTCCGCCACACTCAGCAACTGGTCGGATTTCGCGATCGCCAATTCCGACTTCACAGCAGCCAAATGTTTCTGAGTATCCTTCAACTCATTCTGCAAATTAGTAATCCGGTTCGGCAATTCTTCAGGCTTCGCCTTAAATCGATCGCCCAAATCGCGCACCACCTTATCCCGCACGTTCAAATAGTCCAAAACAGCTTGACCGGAAACCGCTTCAATCCTGCGAGTTCCCGCCGCTACCCCCGCTTCGGAAACAATCTTAAACAGCCCGATTTCTGCGGTATTGCTGACGTGAGTTCCGCCGCACAATTCCATCGAAACGCCGGGAAAATCGATAACCCGCACCACATCGCCGTACTTCTCGCCAAACATCGCAGTCGCGCCTTTTTCTCTCGCAAGGGCGATCGGCATTTCTGCAACGACCGCAGCGTGCGCCTCAGTAATCCAACTATTAACTAAATCCTCAATTTTCTGCAACTCTTCTGCTGTGACAGCGCGCGGAGAATTGAAATCAAATCGCAATCTTTCTGACGATACCAGCGAACCAGCTTGCGAAATCGAATCGTCCACAACTTTCCGCAAAGCTGATTGTAATAAGTGAGTTGCTGTGTGGTTAGCCTGAATTCGGCGGCGACCGCTATTGTCAATTTTCGCAGTAATACTATCGCCCACTCTCAGCCTTCCCCGTTCCACAAAGCCGAAATGCACGAAGAAATCCGATTCCTTCTTCACATCATCAACTCTTACCAACAAACCCTCTCCATTCTCTCCCTGACTGCTGCCGTTCAAATAACCTTTATCCCCAATTTGTCCGCCGGATTCAGCATAAAACGGCGTTTGGTTCAAAACAACTTGTACCTCAGTACCCGCCGCTGCTTCCTCTAAAGATTTGCCCTCAACCAAGATAACTTCCACCTCAGCTAAACTCGACAATTCAGCATAACCAACAAACTCAGTTCCCTGGATTGTTTCAGCCAACTTATCCAAAGAACCCTGCACCGTCAAATCGATTGTTTGGCGAGCATCTTTAGCGCGAATTTGCTGTTCCTTCATCGCCGCTTCAAATCCGTCCAAATCCACAGTAATTCCCTGTTCCTCAGCAATTTCTTGAGTCAGTTCTAAGGGGAAACCGTAGGTATCGTAAAGAGTGAAAGCATCTTGACCGCTGATTTGTTGGTTGGTTTGCTGTTTTGTGCGATCGACAATTTCCTCCAGCAGCTTCTCTCCGCGTTCCAAAGTCTTGAGAAACTGCGCCTCTTCCCTTGCCAATTCCGCCTTAATTTGAGCTTCCCGCAGCCGCACGTTCGGATAAGCAGCTTCCGAAAGGGCGATCGCACTTTCAGCCACCCGCACCGTAAATTCGCCCTGAATTCCAATCAGTCGCCCGTGGCGCACCACCCGGCGAATCAACCGGCGCAAAATGTAACCCCGACCAACATTCGACGCGCGAATTTCGTCCGCAATCATGTGCACCACAGCCCGAATGTGATCGCCAATTACTTTCAGCGAAACCTTGACTTTTTCATCGCTATTGTGGTAATCAATCCCGGCAATTTCCGCCGCCGATTGAATGATCGGAAAAATCAAATCTGTTTCGTAATTATTGGGGACTTTCTGGAGGATTTGCGCCATCCGTTCCAGTCCCATGCCAGTATCAATATTTTGATTTTGCAGCGGTGTTAAATTGCCCTCTGCATCTTTATTGTACTGCATGAAAACCAGATTGTAGAATTCAATAAACCTGCTATCATCTTCGAGGTCAATATTGTCGCCTCTCTCTGGGTGAAAATCATAGTAAATCTCCGAACACGGGCCGCAGGGGCCAGTCGGGCCGGATTGCCAGAAATTGTCATCTTCTCCCATGCGCTGAATGCGATCGCCCGGAATGCCAATTTCATCGCGCCAAATCGCAAAAGCTTCGTCATCTTCTCGGAAAACACTAACAACCAAATTGGACGCTGGTAAACCGAAAACTTCCGTGGAAAGTTCCCACGCCCAGGCGATCGCCTGTTTCTTGAAATAATCCCCGAAACTGAAGTTACCCAACATCTCAAAAAACGTGTGGTGGCGGGCGGTGCGGCCGACGTTTTCGATGTCGTTGGTGCGGATGCACTTTTGAGAAGTCGTGGCGCGCGGTGATTCGGCGGTGCGCTGTCCGAGAAATATCGGCTTGAATTGTAGCATTCCGGCGATCGTCAGCAACACTGTCGGATCTTCGGGCACCAAAGAAGCACTCGGCAAGATTTTATGTCCCCGCTGAGCATAAAAGTCGAGGAAGGTTTGGCGGATTTGGCTACCACTGAGAAACTTAGGAGAAATAGACATGACAAAAACACTTAAGTATGTAAAGATGTAGCAACAATAGAATTTATAGGACTTACGCACGGGTGTCCAGAAACCCGGTTTTTCTACCAAAATACTTGCTTAAAATCCTCAATCTCGGTAGAAAAACCCGGTTTCTTTGTTCGGAGCGCGTGAGTGCTAACTTACATCTATTTGGAGATTCATATCATTATACTTAGTAATGTAAAGACCTATCAAGTTTTGCAAATAGTGCTTTACTCCTCGGAAAGCTCGTGCTAACTTAATAATAGACACCCGGACAGAAACAGAAAGGAGGTCGCTATATTTAGAAAGAAAGTTCGAGGATATAGACATGGTGTCTCCGGTCTAGATTCCCAGGCGCAGCAGAAATTAACCGAACACAACTTGCAATAGTGGCGAACTGCCGATCAAGCAGTCAAGCCAAACCGCAGTCGAGTGAGACTTAGTTGTCGTTGCGGAATAAAAGTAAAGCTGCACAAGTTGCAAACCCTAGTAAGTAAAAGTTCTCAACCGGAAACACATCTCGTTTGTTAGAAAAAACCAAGTTCTCATATTATTGGGTCTGATCGCTGTCGATCGGGCCCTATGAATTTTTATAGGGCGATCGCAGGAGAAGAGGATTCGAGGGGGAGAGAGGGGCCGAATTCGGCTGTATAAGTGCTTTCTGCTCAAAGGCAACATCCCTCGGAGTCGATCGGCGAGCGATCGGTGCAGCATTTGAGTTATATATTATATATAATGGGACTTGTGCGATCGCGCCCGCCTGCTTTTTGCCGGGGATCAAGCGCTGTGGTATGAGGCACTGTCAAGATGCGATATGATTGAATATGTCAGTACAAGACATTAAAATCTACCCCGCTGTCCTGTATAGCAGCAAAATCTACGCTTCTCGGAGCTTGCTGCAAGCCAAGGATAGCAAACCGTCTTTTTAGTGACAAGACAAAACCAGGCTCAAAAATTTGAATCCCAGGATATTTAGAGTCAAAACTCTAAAAAATTCCATCCCCAAAGCAGGGGTGAGAGTTCAAACAATAAAAGCCCGCCCACTCAAAAAAGCTAGTGCCACCAACAACGGTAGTAAATCACTAGCACAGTTCTTAAACTCACAATTTTCGGAGATTCCAGGTACAAGTATGGCAGAAATAACTAAAGAAGAAATGCGCGAACGGCTGGGAAATATCGACCAGATCCGGGATATAATTTTTGGAGCGCAGCTTAGAGAATACGACAATCGCTTCGATAAAATAGATTCCGACTTGTCGATGATGCAGCAAGATATGCAAACTCGCATCGAACAAGTAAAAACAGTTCTTTCTGGAGAAATGAAGGCGGCGGTTGATTCGTTAGAAAAAAAAGTTAAATCGCTCACCTCAAACACTCAAGAAGAAAGCGCAGACATCCGTCAGCAAGTCGATCGCGTTAACCGCAAATTCTCCAGCAGCATGGAAGCCCTGGACGAGGCTATCGACAATCAAACCAGTTCGCTTCGCGACGAACTCTCCAAAACCAGAGATCGACTATCTGAAGAAAGCCGCACTTTGAAAACACAAGTGTTTGAAGAGCTCGACCGCCGCTTTTCTATGCTCAGAGATGTTAAAGTTTCTAGAGACGACATGGCAGAAATTCTGTTTGAACTCGGCATGAGGCTCAAAGGAACAGAATTTGTGCCCGAACTTAAAGGGGTTGCGGATAATAAGTTAAATAACGAATTTCTGTTGCCGGAGCGCCACCATAACGGATAATAACGCATGGCTTTACCGAAAGAAAATCCGGCTGACGAAAATGAGTTAGAGGGTTTTGTTTCTAAACCTGACGAGTCTGCTGCGGATGCAGCAACCCAGCTAGAACCCTTGCTGAATCTGTTAGTCGATCTCAAAATTATTGCAGGTTCCAACCAGCAAAATGCAGAGTCCGAAGATGACAGCAGTGGCGAAAATAATCAAGCTGGGGCCCTCGGCGGGTTGATGGATTTGTTAGGTATTTCCTCAGAAAAGCAAGAGGAAGTTGCAGCAAGTGTACCCGAAACTGGCGATCGCAAACCGGAGTCTGGCGATACGCCGGCTGTTGCAGACGAGTTCAAAAGTTTGCTATTCGCTACTCACAAACTCAACACTTCAGAACTGGAAAAAAACTATTCCTCAGCTAAAACTATAGATGTTTCAGCGATCGCCCAGCCGGATTTGGAGGACAAATCAAAGCCTGTCGAAGAATTGTCTAACTTGACAATGAAAGATTCTCTACAGGAAGTACAGGCTCAAGAATCCCACGGGAGCGATCGGTATTTACAGGGTGTTTCCGCTCCCGAAACCGAGTCAAAACCCTCGGAAATTCCCCATGACCCCATAGTTTCCCCAGTCTCAGACCCACCAGAAACTGGATATTTAGATGCTGCGGTGGCTTCGGATCTAGAAATTCCCAACTTACGAGAACAGCCAACAGAAATATTAGGCCAAATTAAACAGGATTTAAATGAAGCCGACAGCGCCATGGAAAGGCTGCAAAATCTGATGTTCGGCTCACAAATCTCGGATATCGAGCAAGTGAAAAGTCTGCTGGCAGAAAACGATTTGCCGGGGGTGCGCCACCTGATGGCAACAATCGACGATAAATTAGAAAAATTGGAGCACCAAATCTACGAGCCCCAAGAGTTGATTGAGTTGATGTTGCCTTGGATCGCAGAAATTCTCAGCCGCAAAATTGCTGATTCGAGAGAAGAAGTTGTTAAGGCCATCGTGCCCATTATTGACGAAGTGATTAGGGCAAAAACTGTCGAAAACAAGTCGGCAATGAGTGCGGCAATAGCTGAGCTGCTTCCCGACGCACTTGCTCAACAAATAGTGAATTCCCCAGCGGATATTGCTAAGGCGATCGCCCCAGAAATAGGTCTGGCAATTAAAGAGCAAATTCGCCTTGACCAAGAGTCGATCGCCCAAGCCCTCGCCCCGGAAATGGGCAAAGCTATTACAGCCCAAATAAAACTCGAACGCGACTCTATGGTGGATGCGCTCTATCCCGTAATTGGCAGTACAATTTCCCGATACATGGCCGAAGCTATCAAGACAATCAATGAAAAAGTGTCCAATGCCATCAGCGTCGAAGGATTTCAGCGAAAAATTCGCTCCAAAGTACAAGGAGTCTCCGAAGCTGAATTAATCCTCAAAGAATCAGTACCCTTCACCGTCCAAGCAGCATTCTTAATTCACAAAGCATCAGGCTTGATAATTTCCGAAGTTCAAAACTCAGAAAGCTACCAGTTAGAATCAGAAATGGTAGCCGGAATGCTCACAGCTATTCGCAGCTTTGTTAACGACTGTATCGTTCGGCCCGGAGAAGTTTCCGAACTAAATCAAATTGAATACGGCGACTCAAAGATTATGCTAGAAGTAGCGGGATATTGCTACATGGCCGTCGTGATTAAAGGAGAACCACCCGACTCTTTCATCAAGAAAATACGAGAAACCGTTAGTAATCTCATCCTTAATTATGCTCAAGTAATTCACGAGTTTAACGGCGACCCCGGTACTATACCGGAGGCGCTGCACCCGTGTATAAAAACTTTATTCGACCCGCTACAAACGGAAAAATCAACAAAACCCCCGATCGCCCTAGTGGGTATCGGTTTAGCCACCCTGAGCTTAATCTTAGTACCTTGGGGAATTTATCAGTACCGCAGCAGTGTTGAGCGCCGCCTCGAAGCAAATGCCGTCTCAGCTTTAGCCTCGACTCCCGAATTAGCAGTTTACCGCTTAGATGTTGCAGTTGATGGCAAAACTTTAAAGCTAACCGGTAAGTTGCCAAATCAAGAATTGCGGGCACAAGCCGCAAAAATAGCCGCATCAACTGCACCAAAATTGCAATTAGATAATAGAATTGTAGCTGTAGATGTCCCCCCAGATCCAGTTTTAACGGCCGCCGAGGTGCACCGGATTACCGCCGTTTTGAACCAGAGAGAGGGCGTTTCTATTTCTACACGGTATGGCGATCGCAAAGTGACTGTAGAGGGTACAGTTAGAGACAGTGCAGACGCACAGAAAATAGCTCAGTCCCTGAAGCAAATTCCCGGTGTTCAATCCGTGATTAGCACAGTTAAATTAGAACCGCTGAAAATTACAACCCGCATCTACTTCGAGCAAGGAACGACAAAATTAGACTCCACAGATGAAGAAATCATCGCCAGTGTCAAAAATTTCATGGATCAATATCCTCAAAAACAGATTAAGATAATTGGGCACAGCGATCAAAGTGGAGAACTTGCTACAAATCAACAGTTGTCGCTCAGGCGTGCCGCAGCAGTGCGAGATGCTTTAGTGCGGCAAGGTGCTAACCCGAAGCGCCTCCAAACAATCGGCGTCGCGTATCCTCCGGCCGACGTGGCACCCAATCAACCACGACTTTTAAGCAGATGCGTGGTATTTGAACCAATAACTAAAACCATAAACAGTAAATAATTATGTCAGTTACTATATCTAAAAAAATGTGTATGATCGGCGACTTTGGCGTGGGTAAAACTAGCCTAATCCGCCGTTTTGTAGATCGGCAATTCAGCGACCAATACCTATCCACTGTGGGAGTAAAAATTTCCAGCAAAATCCTAGAATTAGAAGGGGTAAAACAGCGGGAAAATGTGAGTGCAAAGTTGCTGATTTGGGATTTAGAAGGGCATACAAAATTCAAAGGAATAGCACCGACTTACTTGCAGGGAGCTAGCGGCGTTTTAATCGTTGCCGATGTCAGTCGCTCCGAAACAGTTGAGCGAATCTCCGAACACATTCAGCTTTTTTCTTCAGTCAATCCTAAAGGTTCAATTATCGTCGCTTTGAACAAAGTAGACTTGATTGACGAGGAAAAATTGGCGCTGCTAGTGGAAATATCCCATTCGATATGTCAAGACAAAGTAATAGCAGTTTGCACGACATCTGCTAAAACAGGCAAAGACGTTGACGAAATTTTCTATAAACTAGCTTACACAATGATAGAACCAGTATGAACCCCATTTTAAGAAAGTTATTGGGCCCGCAACAAATAGAGTATTTGGTAGTAAACCACCTTTTCATCATTCAGGAAAACTCCGCCAAAGTGCAGCATTATGCCGATAATCCGGGCGACGCGATACCCGGTGCAGATGCTCGCATGAGTTTTCCCGAACTGATTGGCATTGAAAATATCCTCATGTCTATCATTATGGGACGGCTGCCAGGTTTTGAAATCAAAGGTATAGCTCGGTTTGCCGACCCCAACCGCCCTTTATACTTTGATATTTTGGCTATCAAACATGAAGACGAACAAGAAGATGTGCCAAATAAATTGTTAATTTTGATTGAAGATACCACCGAAAAGATGGTGATGAAGCAATCGTTGATTCAGAGCGCGAATGAAGCTAATCTTTTGGTTAGCGCCTTAGCCGCTTCTAAAGATTATATAGATAAAGTTATTCGTTCGATGGGCGATGCTTTGTTGGTGACAACAACATTAGGAATTATCAAATCAGTCAATCAATCAGCAAAATGGTTATTTGGGTACACCGAAGCAGAATTGATCGGCAACCCCCTCTCTCTAATAGTAGTCGAAGAAAAATTACTTTACCAAGCTCGCCATCGCTATATTTTGTCTCAGAAAGAGCCGCTCAGAGAACTGGAACTAATCTGCACTACTAAAGCAGGAGAAGAAATTTGGGTAGAATTTTCCTGTTCAGCCATTCAGACAGAATTAGAGGGACTTTACGATTTCATCTATATCGGCAGGGACATCACAGAACGCAAGCAAGAAGAAATAGAAATTCGCCGCTCTTTGGCAAAAGAGCAAGAACTCAGACAGGTAAAATCTCGTTTTTTCTCAATGCTAGCTCACGAATTCGGCAATCCTTTAAATACAATATTATTTGCTACTAAAATCCTCCAAGACTACGGCGACGAAATCACCCACGAGGAAAAACAACAATACCTCGCACACGTTCAATCCGCATCTAAACACATGGCTCAGCTATTAGATGACGTGCGGTTGCTCAGCAGCGTCGAAGCCGGCAAACTAGAATTCAATCCCGCACCAGTTAACTTACAAAAATTTTGCAGCGAGTTAGTAGAATCAATAAAAATTAGTTACGGAAAAAATCATACAATTAATTTTATTGATAACGAATTAATTATTGCAGCACAAAAAAATGATCGGGAGTCGGAGAAAACACAAGACTTGCCAGCACTGGATGCAAAATTGCTGCGGCACATCTTGACAAATTTGCTGTCAAATGCAGTCAAATATTCGCCGATCAACAGCAATATTTATTTTGAATTAAATTGTCAGAATAATGAAGAAGCTACATTTAAAATTAAAGACGCAGGCATTGGCATTCCTCTAGAAGACCAAGAACAACTGTTTGAATCTTATTATCGAGCCAAAAATGTGGGAAAAATACCCGGTACAGGACTGGGTTTATCCATAGTCAAGCAGTGTGTAGACTTGCATGGAGGTCAACTCGAATTTTCCAGCGAGACAGGGTTAGGCACTACCTTTATAGTCAAAATTCCATTTTACCAACACAGATAAATAGATTAATTTCAGATAATGCGCTACAGAGGGCGCATTCACTACTAAAAATTCAACATGAAAACCCTGTTAAAAAAGCTGTTACTTCCCCCCCACTTGGAGTACCTAGCACTGGATAAAGACTTTTTAATCCAAGAAACCTCTATCAAAGTGCAGCGGTTTGGCGAATGTCCCGACGAAGTAGTCGCCGGCAACGATGTCCGCATTCCCTTTCCTGAATTGGTGGGAACTGAAGAAATTTTAATAGATATTTTTGAAAGACGTTTGCCAAATTTTGAATTAAAAGCCATCACGAGGGTATTAGGAAATGACTCGCGGCTTTATTTTGATATGTATATCGTCGAGTTCACCAATGACGATAATTATCAGAGATTAATTATATTTTTTGAAGACGTAACCGACAGGATGGCTTTAGAACAAACTCTAGTGCAAGCTACCAATGAAATGGATATTTTATTGAGTACCTTAGCTACTACTAATAATTATGTTGAAAAAATTATTACTTCAATGGCCGAAGTTTTGTTGGTAACAACAGCCTCGGGAAAAATTAAAAAAGTCAATCAAGCGGCTCAAGATTTGTTTGGTTACAGCGAATCAGAATTAGTAGGCCAGCAAATAGACACTCTTGCTGCTGTTGGCTCCTCTTTGCAAGCAATCAGTCAAGAGGATAGTCAACAATCTCAAACTCACACCGAAGTAATTTGCAGAGGCAAAAGCGGAGAAAAGCTCACAGTTTCGTTTTCCTGTACGGCGATTGCGACTGACATTAAAGGCGTTTCTGGATCTTGGGCCGCCCTTCAAGATTTCGTTTACATCGGCCGCGATGTCACAGATAGACAGCGCGCCCGCAAGCGACAAATAACTCAGTACGTCACCACTCGCATCCTGTCGGCATCCGAAACAATCAAAAAAGCTATAGCAGCAATTCTCCCCGTAATTTGTGACAGCTTGGGATGGGATACTGCCGAACTTTGGATGCCAGAATTTGGGGAAAAACTGCTGTCAGAAACTAAGAGAATAACTGCGGTTTCCGACTCCAATTTGCTTCGGTGCGTCGCCAGTTGGACAAAACGCTCAGTTTCTATCCCCAAATTTGCCGAATTTACCGAACAAATGACTTGTGCGTTTGGCGAAGGATTGCCCGGTTTCGTTTGGGCCAGCGGTTCCTCTCAGTGGATTGCGGATGTCACAAAAAGCGACCGTTGTCTGCGCCGCGAAATCGCTGCTGAAGAAGGACTGCACGGAGCTTTTGGTTTCCCAATTTTGGGCGACTACGATCCTGAAAATTCTGCAAAGTCTGTGTTGGGGGTGATGATTTTATTCAGCCGCGAAGTGCAGTGTTTTGATGAAGAATTACTCCAGATAATGGCAACCATCGGCAGCCAACTCGGTCAATTTATCAAACGCAAGCAAGCTGAAATAGCTTTGCGGGAAAGCGAAGAACAACTCCGAGACTTATTTGAAAATGCTACTGACTTAATTCAAAGTATTGGAGCGAACGGTTATTTTTTGTATGTAAATCGGGCTTGGCGAGAAACTCTGGGCTACAGTGAAGCAGAAATTGCTCAAATGACTGTGTTTGATATCATTCATCCGAACAGTTCCCAAGAGTCTCTGGATATATTGTATCAAGCTATTACTCAACAAACAGTCAATGAAAATACATTATATCCCGACTCTATTGAACTAACATTTATTACTAAATATCAGGAAAAAATTTTGCTCGAAGGCAGCATAAGCTGTAAATTCGCGGCAGGTTCGCTAGTAGCAATCCGGGCTATTTTGCGAGACATTACTGCTCGAAAAAGGGCCGAAGACGCCCTAGCAAAATCTGTGTCTCTGCTGCTAGCGACTTTTGATTCTACTGCGGACGGTATTTTAGCGATTGACAGGAGCGGAAAAATCGTCACTTTCAATCGACAATTTCTGGAAATGTGGGGCATACCTAATGAAGTGATGGCACTGCGAGATGACGCCATAGCGATCGCGTTTGTCCTGAACCAACTCAAAGACCCCCAAGCATTTCAAGAGAGAATACAATCGCTTTACGAGCAGCCAGAAGCCGAAAGTTACGACTTGTTGGAATTTCAAGACGGCCGATTTTTTGAACGCTATTCGCAACCGCAGCGGCTCGGAGATACAATTATCGGCCGAGTCTGGAGTTACCACGACATTACGGAACGCAAGCAAGTAGAAGATGCCCTGCGAGAAGAACAAGAAAAATCAGAAAATCTGCTGTTAAATATCTTGCCCCAGGCAATAGCAAAACGCCTCAAGCAAAATGAAACTACTATTGCCGAATACTTTCCAGAAGTGACTGTTTTGTTTGCTGACATTGTGGGGTTTACTGCTTTGTCTGCCGTCATGAATCCGATCGATCTCGTGGAGCTCCTGAATCTGGTTTTCTCAGAATTCGACCTTTTGTGCGAACGGCACGGGTTAGAGAAAATCAAGACGATCGGCGACGCATACATGGCAGTAGGAGGACTGCCTGAACCAAGGGCAGACCACGCAGAGGCGATCGCCCAAATGGCCCTAGATATGCAAGCTGAAATAGCCAGATTTAATGCTAGCCATAATAAATATTTTAGCCTACGCATTGGCATTCACAGCGGCCCGGTTGTTGCCGGAGTTATTGGCATAAAGAAGTTTATTTACGATTTGTGGGGCGATACGGTAAATATTGCTTCCCGCATGGAATCTCAGGGTTTGCCTTGGCGGATTCAAGTCAGCGAAACTACTTATAAGTTAGTGGAAGACAAATATTTGTTTCAGGAGCGGGGAATTATTGAAGTTAAAGGCAAAGGGCAAATGAAAACTTATATTCTCATTCGCCAAAAATAAGGTAGGTCATCATTCATGAGTCATCAGTCATCTGGCTGATGACTAAAAGTGTTGTTAAAGTTAATTAGCAATACTTTTTGGCCAAGACTGATGCAACTTGCTAATTTGCCGATAAATTTACGATCGCCCGACGAAGCTGTCGATCGCCACCCTCTGACGGTTGCCCCCTCCACTTCCCTCGGGGATGCGCTCGCTCTGATGCGTCGGGCGAGAAACCCTTGTCCCGTGACTAATTCACAGGCCCACTCAAACGAAAGGGTAAAAGCCTCGATTAGTTGCGTCTTAGTTATCGATGAAAATCAGCTAGTCGGACTGCTAAGCCCGGAAGATGTGCTAAACTTCGCCGCCGAATACGGATGGCAAGCCATGAAAGTTGCCGATGCAATGACGCAGAATTTAATTGTCTTAAAAGAATCAGAATTTAAAGATATTTCTACCGCATTTAAGCTATTTTGTCAATACTCGATTGATTGCTTGCCAATTGTGGATGAACGCGGTCAGCTCGTAGGGTTAGTCAGCGAAAAAACGATTCGCCCAGCAATGTATAGCTGGATGGAGACATGGCACCAAGAAGCTGCCAAACTTCAGGAACAATCCGAACTGTTAAACGGTAATTGTGAACTAGAAACACGACTCAGCGATCGCCAAAATGCCGAAAATCACCTGCTGCAGAGCCAGGTGCGCTACCAGGCGATTGTGGAAGACCAAACCGAACTGATTTGCCGCTACCTCCCCGACGGTAAAATCACCTTTGTCAATCAAGCTTACTGCCACTATTTCGGCGTGCAACTAGAAGACTGGCTTGGCAACAGCTTCATGTCGCTGATCCCAGAAGCAGACCGAGAAATTTTTCAAGAGCAATATACTTCTGTGTCTCCCGAGAAGCCTGTTTTTACGTGCGAACACCGAGTAATTTTGCCGAGCGGGGAAATTCGCTGGCAGCAGTGGATCGATCGGGCGATATTCGACGAGAGCGGACAAATCGTCGAGTATCAAGCGGCAGGCCGGGATGTCACGGAGCGCAAACAAGCAGAAATCGCTTTGCAGCAGCTCAATGCAGAGTTAGAACGGAGAGTACAGCAGCGGACACAATGGTACGAACTGGCAGTATCGGCCGGCAAAGTGGGGGTTTGGGACTGGAATTTGGAAACCGACGAAATCTACATTGCTCCGTCTTTGAAAGCTTTGTTGGGCTATCAGGATGCAGAGATTCCCAACCGCATGGAAGATTGGGCATCTCACGTTCATCCCGACGATCGAGTTGCAGTCGCCGAAGCAGTAAAGGCTTATCTAGAGGGTTTGACAGAAATTTATGAAGTAGAACACCGGATGCTGCGTAAAGACGGCAGCACCTGCTGGATACTTGCCCGCGGCAGCGCGATCCGATCGGCTTCTGGCAAGGCTTCCCGCCTGACTGGCACTGACACCGACATTACCGATCGCAAATTGACCGAAGAAAAACTCCAAAAATCCGAAGCCGAACTGCTGGCGCTGTTTAACGCCATGACGGATATCGTCATGGTTTTCGACGCAAGCGGCCGCTACCTCAAAATCGCCCCCACGGCTCCCGAACTGCTTTACAAACCGGCTCCTGAAGTGCTGGGCAAAACCGTCGCCGAAATCTTCCCAGAAGCGGAAGCTAATTTTGCCCTGACCCACATTCGCCAAACATTGGCATCTGGGCAAACCCACAGAGTTGAATACAGCATGGAAATTGGCTGCAAGTTATTTTGGTTTGATGCCAGTATTTCGCCGTTGGAGCTCGATCGGGTGATGTGGGTCGCCCGAGACATTACCGCTCGCAAACAGGCAGAAGCTGCACTGCAAAAGAGCGAGGAAAAGTTTCGCAACTTATTTGACGATGCTCCGATCGCGATCGGTTTGACAAGCGTGCGCGACTACCGCACTATCAAAGTGAATGCAGCTCACCGCCAGATGTTGGGCTACAGCGATTCGGAGTTGGCGACGATGACTTTTACTCAACTGACGCATCCAGAAGATTTACAAGCAGATGTGGAGCAAGTCAAGCAGTTGGTCGAGGGCAATATTTCTCGCTTCGGGATCGAAAAACGATTGATTAAGAAGAATGGCGAGCTGATCTGGGCAAACTTGACGATGACGGTGATCCGCGATCGCGAGGGAATTCCTCTCTACAGCATGGGGGCGATCGAAGATATCAGTTATCGTAAGCGGGCAGAAATGGAATTTCAGCAGTTAAAAGAACGCCTGCAATTTTTACTGGCTTCTAATCCGGCAGTAATTTTTACTGCCGCACCCACGGGAGATTTTTGTACTACTTACATTAGCGATAACGTTAAGGCAATCGTGGGCTACGACCCCCAAGAACTGTTAGCAGATTCTAAATTTTGGTCGAGCCGGATTCACCCTAAAGATCGGCTGCAATTTCTAGCAAACTTTTCTGATTTGTCTGAGGGGAGAAATTGCATTTGCGAGTACCGCTTTCTGCACCGAGACGGACTTTACCGCTGGCTGCGGACGGAACTGAAACTATTGGTTGACAGCATGGGCATTCCGATCGAAATTATTGGTTACGCCGCCGATATCACCAATTCTAAATACGCCGAAATTGCGCTGCAACAGCAGTTCGATCGAGAACGGCTTGTGGAGGCGATCGCCCGTCGCGTCCGCCAGTCTTTGCAATTAGAAGAAATTCTCAACACTACGGTTGCCGAACTCCAGCAAGTATTGTTAGCAGATCGAGTTTTGGTTTATCAAATTTTACCCAAAAGGGGCGGGCGAGTCATTGCTGAAGCCGTGGCAGAAGGATGCAGCCAACTCGTGGATAGATATTTTGGCGAAGAGGTTTTTCCGGCCCAAAGTTATCAGCTTTATTTGCAAGGGCGAATTTCTGCGATCTCCGAACTAGATGACTCCTGCATTACACCTTGTGTGGTGGAGTTTATGAAACAAATTCAAGTTAGGGCAAAGTTAGTAGTGCCGATTATTCAGCACAGCCAAGTTTGGGGATTGCTGATTGCCCACCAATGCGATCGCCCGCGCCAGTGGCTAGAATGGGAAATCAATTTATTTCAGCAGTTGGTGAATCAATTAGCGATCGCCATTCAGCAATCTCTACTCTACCAGCAACTGCAAGCTGAACTGAGCGATCGCAAACAAGCGGAAGCAAATTTGAAAAACTCCCTCAAAGAAAAAGAGATTTTGCTCAAAGAAATTCACCACCGCGTCAAAAACAACCTCTGCGTAGTTGCCAGTCTGCTAGAATTGCAATCTAACACAGTTGCCGACCCGCCAATAGCCAAAATGTTTGAAGAAAGTCAGAATCGCCTTTACTCTATGGCTCTGATTCACGAAAAATTGTACCGATCGAGTAACCTGGCGAAAATTAATTTAGGCGAATATCTCGAAGATTTGGTAAGTAACTTGTTTCACTCTTACAATATTAGTGAAAACCGCATTCAGTTGCAGGTATTAGCTGAGCCAATTTCCCTAAATATTGAAACGGCTAGTCCCTGCGGTTTAATTGCCAATGAATTGGTTTCAAATACCCTAAAACACGCTTTTCCTGATGCCACGAGTGGTACAGTTAGTGTAGAATGTTATCAAACGGGCGATGGAGAAATCAACCTCTTAGTTAAGGACAACGGCATCGGCTTTCCTCAAAACTTAGATTTTCGGAAAACTCACTCGATGGGCTTTCAAGTTGTCTGCACTTTAACCGAGCAGTTAGAAGGAAGCATCGAACTGTCAAGACAAACCGGCACAGCCTTTCACCTAAAATTTCACGAATTAAACTACTCTCAAAGATTTTAAAATCATGGATGTGGTCGAAAAAGCAATTAATATTTTGATTGTCGAAGACGAACTCTTAATTGCTAAAAGTTTAGCCCAAAAATTAGAAAAATTGGGATATCAAATCGCAGACATCGTTTCTTCAGGAGCCGATGCCATTCAGCGCGCAGGCGAATTGGAACCCGATTTAATCTTAATGGATATAGTCATCAAAGGCGACATTGACGGCATAGAAACAGCAGTAATAATTAATCAAGAATTAGATATCCCTATTATCTATACAACTGCCTATGCCGACGACGAAACTTTGCAGCGAGCCGAAAAGACTGGCTCTTACGGCTACCTCCTCAAACCGTTTAAACAAAGAGAACTGCACGCCACCATCAAGATAGCGCTGAGCAAACATCAAGAAGCAGTTAAAATGCAACAACTAATTGCATTAGCAGCAGCAAAAAGCGAAAACCGCTCGCGATTTATTTCAATGGCTTACCACGATTTAAACACTCCTTTAACTACCATACAGCTATCGGCAGAAATGTTGGAAGATAGCGAATTACAGAGATCATCAGGAACTACTAATAAAAATGTCGAACGCATTAAGAAGGCGGTCAGCAATATGAGTGAATTGCTGGAGGATATTTTAATGCTCAGCAAAGCCGAATCAGGCAAACTTTCCTTGAATTTAAATCAGATTAATGCGACGGATTTCTGCAACTCTATTTTAGAAGAACTGCAACCAATTGTTACCGACAAACACATCGTAACTTTCCGCAATCAAACAAATCCGGTGCACGCCAATCTCGATGCAAAACTACTGCACCACCTCCTGACTAATTTGCTTTCAAACGCGATTAAATATTCTCCAAACGGCGGCAATGTCAGTTTAGAATTAAGCTGCGAAAACCAGCAAATAATTTTGTGCGTTAGAGATGAAGGAATTGGCATGACAGCGGAATATAAGGGAAAATTATTTCAGCAGTTTGAACGGGGTGCTAATGTAGGCAAGATTAAAGGATCGGGGTTGGGACTTTGCATTGTCAAACACATAGTTGACCTGCATGGCGGTACAATAAGTGTGGAAAGTGAACTCGGTAAAGGTACTACATTTATTGTCGCGCTGCCTTTTTTAGTTAGTAGTAAGTAGTTAGTAGTTATTTATCCTTCTTCCTTCTTCCTTCTTCCTTCTTCCTTCTTCCTTCTTCCTTCTTCGATAAATCGATCGGGAGATAAAAGCTCGATCGCCCTATCTTCTTCTCCCCCCGCCCAATTAGCAAATCGCTCAGCCAAAGCAGGTACAATAGTCAAAGGATTGCTGAAACCCGAAAAAACGTGCAATCCAGGGCGATCGGCAATCGGCCCCACTACAGGCAAATTATCACCGCTAAATGCCACACTACACTCGTGCCAAGTTGCCGGTAAACCTGCCAAAGCAGGCAAAACTTTGCTGATTCCTGCACGAATTGCCGTTTCGCTGGTTTGGCGATCGACTTTAGCATTCAAATCGCTCAAAGTGCGCGACAATTGCCCGATCCGCAAACTCCCATCATGAAATTGAATTGCACCCGAATCTAAAATCGGCGGCTGTAACTCTTTACCCGGTTCATCCCAAAGAAAATCCATCTCAATTCTACTCGATTCAGCTTCCAATTCAAAACGTTTTAATACCGCAGGCATCACCAAAGTCCTCAGTTTTAAATCCACAGGTGCAGTTTCCAAAATCTCCGTGCGAGTAAAATAAACTCCCACAGAAACACCAGCCGCTTTCAGCAAACTCCGACTCCAACCTCCAGCACAAACCACAGCATTTTCACAGCGATAAATTCCCTGCGCCGTCTTGACTCCCGAAATCCGATTTCCCTCTTCTATAAACCCAATTACTTCAGCAAATTCTATAGTTCCTCCCAACGGTAGAAACCCTTGACAATAAGCTTTATTTGTGGCAGTCGGCGAAATGTGACCGTGACGCACAGTCAGAGCTCCGGCGATCGCACTTTTATTCAGCAAAGGTTCCAACTCCCCAGCTTCTGCAACGCTCAAAAGCTGCGGAACAATCGCAAAATGCGCGTAATTAGCCGCCGCTTTTTCGGCATCAGTACCCGCATCAATTGTCAGCAACAAATCCAACTCGCGAAACTCAGTATCAGCATCTAATTGGGCCGATAGATTGCGGTGACGTTCGATACCTTCCCGACACAATTGACGAGTTAAATCTGTCGTCCCTGACCAATAAGCCAAGCCACCATAACTAAAACGAGTAGCATTTTGCATCGTAGCATCTCGTTCCAAAAGTAGCACAGCAAAACCTTTTTTTGCCAGTTCGTAACTCAGTGACGCACCCGTAATGCCACCGCCGACAACAATCCAATCGTAACTTTTCATGAGCAACTCAAAGGGAAAGAAAATATCATGCTTAGATTTTAGCTTAGGTTTTTTCCGAACCAATCGAAAAACCTCTACCTACAGGAAGAGGCTGCCTGCGATCGCCCTAACTGAAACTTCCACCCCTCGGGAGATGTTTGTGCAGGGATATTTTTCGTTCAATAGTAGGAATTAGAGTCAGCAAAAAATTAGAAATACCAAAGAGGTTTTTATGAGTATCGACAAACCGGGCAGAGATATGGAGCGCACTGTCAATCCGGGCGATCGCATTTCCGACGAACCGCAAACCATCGAAGAAAAAGCCCAGCAACTGGCGGTAGACCACGTGCCAGACATCACGGGCGATGTTGTTACAGTTCCAACTTATGTGATCGTAGAAGAACAGGACGGGGAAAAGAAAGCCCTGCACCACGTCAAAGACGCGGAGGAAATTTCCGACGTAATTCGGCAGGCCCGCGTTGACGAAAATGGCGAGCGGATTTGGGATTAAGTTCACTTCAATAAAAACGGGTTTGTTGTACAAAAGTTATCTGTAGAAATCATGGAAACAAATCAAAGAAATAGTACGCCCTATCCCAATATTCCGCCGATTCTCGAAAGTGACGACGCAGAGTATCGCGACGCCGGCATTACGAGTACGCTTTCAGTTGCAGGCCATCCCATCCACCCCATCATCGTCATCTTTCCGGTAGCCTTTTTAGTAGGAGCCGCGGGTACGGACATCGGTTATTGGCTCACAAGCGATCCGTTTTGGGCGAGAGCTTCGGTTTGGCTGATGGGTGTCGGTTTTGCTGCAGGGATTTTGGCCGCAATCACGGGCTTTTTAGATTTTTTCAAAGTTAAAAGAGTGCGCGATCGCAGTGCCGGTTGGTTGCACATGGGCGGCAATGTGGCGGTTATGGTACTTACCCTGATTAACCTGGTGTTGCGACAAGGAAATCCGGCTGAGCCGATCGTATATACAGGTTTAGCAATATCGATCGTCGTTGCAGCTTTGCTGGGCATTACTGGCTGGTTCGGCGGCGAACTAAGTTTTCGCCATAAAATCGGCGTCATCGGCCCTACCAGTCATAATTCGTAGGTTTGTGACCGTTTGTAGTAGGGACTTCAGTCCCTCTTCAGTGGATAATTTAGGACTAAAGTCTTGACTACACACTTAAAGATTGTCCCAGCCAATTGAGATAAGCATCGCTGCCAGCGGTAATAGGAATAGCAATAATTTCGGGAACTTCATAGGAATGGAGTTCCTGAACTTTTGTTTTTAAAGCCTCAAATTTAGCCAAATCAGTTTTAATCACCAACTGCCATTCTGACTCGGAATGAATCTCGCCTTGCCAAGTATAAATCGAGCGAATTGGCGACAAACTCACACAAGCCGCCAGCTTGTGTTCAACTAGAGATTTAGCAATATTTTCGGCCTCCGCCTCCGATGCAGCAGTTACCAGCACCACCCCAAAATTAATTGTCATAGTCATCAGTGAACAGTGAACAGCCATCAGTCAACAGTCATCAGTCAACAGTCAACAGTCAACAATTAATTTCCGTAACTTCCCAAGAATTGACTCTACCCGCCCCAGCTAAGGAAAAATAGCGCCTCGTAGATTCCGGCAAAATAGCTCCCGCCAACAAAGCATTATCTAAATTAGCTCCTATTAACGTCGCCTCGCTCAAATCTGCTGCCATCAAATCTGCTTGACACAGCTTCGCCCAATTCAGATTTGCCCCTTTCAAACAACTTCCCTTCAACTTAGCCCCGGTTAAGTTTGCTCCCGCCAACTTCACCCCCCGCAATTGAGCCGCGCTGAAATTTGCTCCCGCCAAATTCGAGCCTTCCAAATTAGCTCCCATCAGTTTAGCTTCGCTCACGTTAACGCCGCTCAAATCTACACCGCACAGATTCACCCCTGTCAACTGCGCTCGCCGCAAACTGACTCCGGTTAATTCAGCTCCAAAAAGTTTTGCACTATTGAGCCTTGCACCGTAAAGGTTTGCCCATTTAAAATTAGCTGCCGTCAGATTCGCGCCCAGCAAGTTAACTAATTGCAAGTCGGCGCTGCACAAATTGGCATTCCACAACACAGCACCGCGCAGGTTGGCGCCCGTTAAAGTTGCGCCGCTTAACTTGGCTCTCGGCAATTTTGCTTTTACCAAAAAAGCTCCACTCAAATTAGCTTTTGTCAAATCTGCACCCGAAAGTTGGGTTTCACCCATTTTGGCAAAACTCAGATTTGTTCTTTGCATCTGTGCATCTTTGAGTGTTGCTTTGGTGAGAAACGCTCTGCTGAGGTTCGCCCCGGAAAGATTAGCTCGCGAAAGGTTGACTCCGATTAAGATTGCTCCGCTGAGGTTTTTCCCACTGAGGTCGGCTCCAGTAAAGTCTCTTTCTCCTTTTTCGTAATTGTTGAGCAGTTCACTAACTTCCATAGGGCATGATACCTTCTATGATTGGGGGGTTTCGATCCAGAAATCTTTACTGTTAAGGTTGTTTCAGAAAGGAAACTGTTTTAGAAAGGAAACTGTTTTAGCGTTTGCCTCAAACGGTATAAATTTCTTTAACATCACTTTCTGTTTAAAGGCAATCTCTTAATAAAGATTTTATATCTTCCACGCGGTAGCGATCGTCCTTTCGGTATTTTTGAATTAAAAGTTAATGTTTTGTGACATAGATAGTCATTGCTTAACGATCGATCGTTATTCGCAACTTCAGGCGCAGCGTGCCCTTGAACGCTGTGGGAGGTTGCCAGGAACTCAAGGCATTCTTGAGAGTCTCTAGGGTTTCTGTTGCTTGCAGCGTCGAGGTTTGAGGGTCGATCGCCACTTTCGCCACGCGGCCGTCTTGTACCGATAACTCCCACACCGTTTCACCGCTAACCCCCGCCGGGAGATTAACAGATTGCAAGTATTGAGTCAAAGCGGCGATCGCCCCGGTATCCAACCCTTCGGCGCTAACTACTTGAAGGCGAGAAGCCAAAGGCTTCTGGGCTGGCAACTCACCGTAACCTCGCTGCCGCGGCATAGCAGGAGCTGGACTCACTGGTGCCGAGTTGCGAGTCGAGGTAACGCTGCGAGTGCCGCCCCTAGTTTGCTCTGCGCCTCCAGACTCGAAAATACCCTCATAGCTGACACCCTGCGGCAATTCTACAGGCACTTGCACCCTACGACGAGATCCATCGGGTTCGACTCGCACTTCTTCGCTCACAGCCACAAAAGCCGTGTATTCCGACAGCAAGCGATAAGTCAGAGCAGTATTAGTCACAGCTTCCACCAGAGATTTAGTCTCCCCACCAAACATTTGATTCATTAAATCTTTAATGCGCGATCGACCCCAAAGTTGAGCTACCGCCGGATTGCCAAAATCCGTAGTGCCTGCTGCGACTGAAGTTGACTCCCGCTGCCGCCCGCCGGATTGAGCAAAATTAACAGGTAAAACTTGCTCGTAAGCTTTGCCACCTGCAAGAGTGCCGCGAATGCGAAGTTGGCCGTTAGCTCGATCGGTCTTTTTGCCAAACAAAACCAGCGGCCCACTCGCAAACAAGTCTGGAGGTGCGATCGGATAAATCTCCGGTTTTTCCCCCATTCCTTCCCAACTAATTTGAATATTAGTCAATACGGGACTATTAATTTCACGAAAAAACTTTTCTGCCGCTTCTGCCGACCGTTCATCTTGACGAATTACTTGAGACGTGCCTCTTCCCACTTCCGCCAAACGGTTGAGCAAAAACCGATTCACCGAACTGCCGACACCAAAACTATAAAGTCGATTTCCCGGTTTCAGACTCTGCTGAACTAGAGCCAGCACTTCATTTTCATTACCAATGTAACCGTCAGTAATTAGTACAATACTCCGCAGCCTTCCCGTTGCCGCCCCCGGAAAATTCATAACTGTTTGAATGCCGTTAAGCAATTCACTGCCACCGTTAGCCTGCAACTTTTCAATATAATTAATTGCTTTTTGTCGATTTTCGGGAGTATTTGCTAAAGGAGTTGTTGAAAGCGCTGTTGCAGTATTTGCAAAATCAATAATAGTAAAAGTATCGTTGGAATTCATTCCTTGAATGAAGCGGCGCATCAACTCCTTAGATTTTGCCAGCGGTTCGCCCTGTTGAGAACCGGAAGTATCCATCAGAAACACGACATCTTTAGGTACAATTTCATTAGTTTTGTAGTTTAAAGCCGGAATCAAATAAGTAGCAAAATGACCGCCCCGCTTGTCGGATTGAGTCAAAATAGTTGCCCGAGTATTTTCGCCTGCCACTCGATAGTGCAGAATTAAATCTTTATTTGGAATTGTGTCTAAATTCGCTAATTGGACTTGTACAATATTGCCGCTGCGGTGAGTTGTAATTTGATGGGAAGTAGAGCGGACGTCACCGATCGCAACTCCGGCATCTATTTCTACGGAAACAGTGATATTGTGACCAGATCGCGTTCCTGGAGGCAAAACAGGCGGGTTAATGCGATCGGCACCAGAACTATCGCCCCCCCTTAGCAAGGGGGGGTTGGGGGGGGTCAGATTTCCCGAAATATAGCGCGGCCCAACCACCATTGGAAACACAAATTCGTAATCGCCGCCGGCGAACTTGAGACTTTCCGTGTAGCGAATAGTAACTTCAATTTTTTCTCCCGGTTTGATATTAGCGAGAGACTGAGTAAAAATATTATCGCGTTCTTGTTCCAACAAACCCGCAGTCCGGCCTTGCTGTCTGGCTTTTTGGTAAATTTCCAAAGCTTCCTCGCGGCGTTTGATATCAGCTTTAATAGTTCGTGAGCCTATTTTAATTTCCATATCATCCACCGCCGCTTCGTCGGGCAAAGGAAATACATAAACAGCTTCTAAAGATTCGGGAAAAGGATTTTCAAACTTCTGAACAACTTCGACGCGGGAGATATTGCCAGCTATTTTAGCTTTAACTTCAGTCTGCTTGAGAGGAAAGACTTGTTCTCTGGCCGTATTTTGACCCTTGACGAACAAACCCCCGACAGGACAGCGAGTTTCGGGCGATCGTCCGCCATTGCAATTAACATCGTTACTAGCGAGGATTTTCGGCGACACAGACGAATAATTTTCCCCAAGAGCATTGGCCCGCGCCCCATTGGGAGCGAGCCACACGCCACACTCAATCGCCGCGAGCAATGCGATACCAGCAGAAAGCAACCGTTGAGGGGATAGAACGCAGACAAACTTCATAGCTGTTGTTTTTAGCAGACTTGAGGTGCTTTGTTTACCATGACTTTACCCTTTGCAAAACGTTCCTGAGTTAGCTTTCTGGGAAAAATGAAGAAACGGGCTGCAAAAACGAGCAGGTTTGATCGATCCTCTTCGAGGGCTTCGCCAACGGGCGATCGAGCCTAACCGGCAAGATTGTATAATTAAGTTAGACGATAGTTAAATAGCTCTAACCGAAACCCCTCAACTTCTAATAAATTGTAATTACCATGAATTTTATTAACCCCAAAACCGACTTTGCCTTTAAAAAAATCTTCGGCTCTGCTGAGAGTAAGGAAATTTTGATTAGTTTCTTGAATGCCATTCTCTACGAAGCACAGCCAGTTATCGAAGATTTAGAAATTATCGACCCCTATTTGGCGCCCAAAATCAAAGGAGTAAAAGATACTTACTTGGATGTAAAAGCGAAGATTGATGGCAACAAGACGGTAATTATTGAAATGCAAGTATTGAATGTAGAGTCATTCGAGAAGCGGATTTTATACAATGCCACTAAAGCTTATTCAATGCAGCTAACCACAGGAAGCCGTTACAGCTTGTTAAACCCTGTGATTGCTCTGACGATTACAGATTTTCAAATGTTTGAGCATCTGGAAACAGTGATTTCGCGCTTTGTTTTCAAAGAAAAAAGTTTTTTAACAGACTATCTAGCTGATGAATTTGAACTTGTATTTGTTGAGTTGCCCAAATTTGATAAGACATTACAGGAGTTAGAAACGCTGACAGATAAGTGGATATATTTTATGAAAACTGCTCAAATGTTACGGTCAGTTCCCGAAGAGTTGGGAAATGTGCCGGAACTCCGACAGGCTTTTGCAATTGCGAATGAAGCGAATCTCGCTCCTGATGAATTGGAAGATTTAGAAAGGCGAGAAATTTTTATTCAAGACCAGCGCGGTGCAATTACCAAAGCTACCAGAATTGGGAGAGAACAAGGCATCGAACAAGGCATCGAACAAGGCATCGAACAAGGCATCAAACAAGGAAAGTTGGAGTTAGTTGTGCGGCTGTTGGAGCGCCGTGTCGGCCCGTTGTCGCCGGAGATTCAAACTCGCATCAGTCAGTTATCCGCTGAGCAATTAGAGAATTTAGGGGAAGCCGTGTTAGAGTTGACCAGTGTGTCATATTTGACAGCTAGGTTGCAGACATATTTTTCATAAACCGAAAATAAGCCTTGATGAAGGTTGTTTTCTCGGCGGCTCGATCGCCCTTGACTGGTATCCGCCCAAAGCGAACTGACGAACAATTAACCGTTTTGAAATTGGCCTACGAGCTCAAAACCCCTGCAAACCGCCCGATCGAGGTCGTGGACTACTCGTCGTATCCCCAGCCGTATTTGAGAAATGGTCAAACACTGCTGGACAATTTTTGATTTTAGCTCTTAGAGTTGAGTGTTACCTTCTTAAATGAGAAAGATCTAAAGTCGAAAATCCTATGAGCAAATTTGTGTTTGTGACTGGCGGCGTGGTTTCCAGCATCGGCAAGGGAATTGTCGGTGCTTCCTTGGGCCGCCTATTGAAGTCGCGGGACTATTCAGTCTCGATTTTGAAGCTAGACCCCTATATTAACGTTGACCCCGGCACTCTCAGCCCGTTTCAGCACGGAGAAGTCTTCGTGACGGAAGACGGTGCGGAAACAGACCTGGATTTGGGGCACTACGAGCGTTTTACCGATACTTCCATGTCTCGCCTCAACAGCGTCACCACGGGTTCCATTTATCAAGCGGTGATCAACAAAGAACGCCGCGGTGAGTATCAGGGGAGCACGGTGCAGGTGATTCCGCACATCACTAACGAAATTAAAGAGCGAATTCATCGGGTAGCAAAAAATACTAATCCTGATGTCGTGATTACGGAAATCGGCGGAACGGTGGGAGATATTGAATCTTTGCCGTTTTTGGAGGCAATTCGCCAGTTTCGCAAGGATGTCGGCCGGCAAAATGTTGTGTATATGCACGTCACGCTGATACCTTGGATTCCTTCGGCTGGGGAGATGAAAACTAAACCGACTCAGCATTCGGTGAAGGAATTGCGGTCGATCGGCATTCAACCAGATATTTTAGTCTGTCGGTGCGATCGCCCGCTGTCTTTGGGCATGAAACAGAAATTGTCGGAATTCTGCAACGTACCCGAAGAATGTGTCATCACCGCTCAAGATGCTAAAAGTATCTACGAAGTGCCGCTGATGATGGAACAGGAAGGTTTAGCGCAACAAACGCTCAATTTGCTGCAACTCGAACATCGCCAGCCAGATTTGCATCAGTGGCAAACTTTAGTCAACAGGCTTTACAGTCCCAATCACAAAATTGATATTGCTTTAGTTGGCAAATACGTGCGATTGAACGATGCTTATCTTTCGGTGGTCGAAGCTTTGCGGCACGCAGCAATCTCGATCGGCTGCGACCTGAATTTGAACTGGATTAATTCAGAAGATTTAGAATCTGGAAACCTCGATAATTATCTCAAAGATATCAACGGCATTGTTGTGCCGGGAGGTTTTGGGGTTCGGGGAGTTGACGGCAAAATAGCGGCAATTCAATATGCCAAAAACCACAAAATTCCATTTTTGGGATTGTGTTTGGGGATGCAGTGTGCTGTGATTGAATGGGCACGCAACACCGCCCAACTAAAGGATGCCAACAGCGCTGAATTTGACCCGGATACATCAAATCCGGTAATTAATTTATTGCCAGAACAGCAAGATGTAGTCGATTTGGGCGGTACAATGCGACTAGGTTTGTATCCGTGTCGCGTCAACCCAGACACCCTCGCTTTCAAACTTTATCAGAAAGAAGTGATTTACGAGCGGCACCGCCATCGGTACGAATTTAACAACGCCTACCGCAATCTTTTCTTAGAATCAGGTTATGCAGTCTCCGGCACATCACCAGACGGCCGATTGGTAGAAATGATCGAATTGCCCAACCATCCCTTTTTCATAGCCAGTCAATTTCACCCCGAATTCCAATCTCGACCTAGCACCCCCCACCCCTTGTTTCAAGGGTTTATCGAGGCGGCTAGCCTCCAGGGAAAGCAGGATGTTTTAGAAGATGAGGGTCGCGACTTGGTTGCCGAGAAAGTTGCAGCAAACTGATCTCATATCATGTGCGATCGATTAGTTCTGATATATTAGATGTCTGTAGGGGCGGGTGAGAGTACACAATATTCAAATCAGGCAGACAATCCCTCGTACTCTCACCCGCCCAACCCAACAATCGGATTTGATTCGGGTCGCACTTACCAAACATGATATCGGGCAGCATCCTCAACGAGTGAAAAACCTCACCCCCCAGCCCTAGCATAGGGGTTGGGGGGCTAGTACCCGAAGGGAGAAGGCCAAAGGCAGAAGGCAGAAGGTAAAAATGCTGATTATTTTTAGTTAACTTTTTACCTTGGATTTCAATGGTGATACCAGTTTCAAAAAAAAATGCAACTTTAGGCAACTTCCCAACCCCGATAGTCATCAGTCATGCCCAATCTAAAATCTAAAATCTAAAATCAAAAATGGTATGAGTTGTCAAACTATCCTAAAATACCAGGAAACACAGGTTTGAGGAGGCTTTGTGGCTTATTGGAGCAAAATTACTTATGAGAAAAGTACATACATAATTGACCTTGACACTATTAGTGCTTTTTCTAGCGAACTGGATAACAAGCGTCTCACCTTTTGGCTGCCTAATAGCAGTCAGCCGATTATCCTCAATCCCCAAGGCAATTATGAGGCTTACAAGCAAGTTCTCGATTACCTCAAAAAAACCATTGATCGCAATTCTAGAGGATCGTGGATTAAAATTAATTATGACCGCAAAGAATTTGCGATCGATATGAGTCGAATTAGCTCTTTTGCTTGCGAACAAAACGGTCGGCTAAGCTTTTGCCTGCCTGACAGCGCAACTAATATTGTTATCCTCCGCCAAAGCAACCCAGAAACTTATCAAGAAATTCAGGAATACATTAAAAATACGACTGGACAATCTCTGCCATGAAGCAGTCATTAGTCATTAGTCATTAGTTAAAAGCATGAACAATCAAGGGAGACTATGTTGAGTAACTCCTCACATTCATTTTATTTTTTTTGAGCTAAAGTGCTTAGGTTGCACCGTAATTTTAGATATGAAAAAAGCGCAGTGAAATGCGCGGCTTTTTTAAATTTTAACTATTGAACAAGCTGCCAAGCTAATTTGGCTGCCCCTACCATGCCTGCTTGATTGCCCAATTCAGCAACCAATAACTGCAAATCTTCGCGAGAAGTCGGCAGAACCCGCCGCTCAATTTCTTCTCGAACCTGCGGCAAGAAAAATTCCGCACCTGCACTAATTCCACCGCCGATAATAATAGCTTCCGGCGTCAAAATATAAATGAGACTTGCCAAACCGATACCCAGATAGCGCCCGTAATTTTGCCAAAATTCTAAAGCTTTGGCATCTCCCGACTTAGCTAAATTTGCTAATTCTAGAGGTTCCAAACCCGTTTCCCGGCGAATTGCTTGCACCGAAACGTACTGTTCTAAAGAACCGCGATTGCCGCTGTTGCATTCCGGGCCGTCGGGATTTATAGTAATCAATCCTAGTTCTCCGGCCGCGCCTTGAGGACCTACAAATAGTTTGCCGTCTAGGATAACTGCACCGCCGACTCCTGTACCTAAAGTTATTAAAATTAGGTCTTTAAAGTGCCTGCCTGCGCCCAACCAAGCTTCTCCCAATCCGGCACAGTTGGCATCATTTGCTAAGATGGTCGGCAGTCCGGTTTTAGCTTCCACCCAGTCAGCGAGGGGGACGTTATGCCAGTTTTTGAGGTTAATTGCTACTCTGGCTATGCGGCCGGCGGCGTCTGCGGGGCCTGGAGTGCCGATGCCGATCGCACTTACAGCATTTTCGACCGGATTCAGTTGTAAAATAGCATCGGTCATCGCGACTAAAACTGCCTCTGGCGTTGCCGGTTGAGGAGTTGGAACAGTTAAGGATTGATGGCAAATGCCGTCTTCGCCGAATCTGCCGAGTTTAATTGCGGTTCCGCCTAAGTCAATGCCGATTACTTGTGTCATTCGATGTGGGTTTTGGATGCAATAATTGGGGACTAATTTTAATAGTATAAACCTCTTGTATGTGCACCTAGCACATCTTACAAATTAAGTTTTTACTGAGGACTGAATTCCTCAAACTTCTCTTTTAAAGGTATGATAATTAGCCACGAAAACGCTCATTAATTATTAATAGTATCATACCGATCGCAATACCTAGCCCAAATTCTGGATACAAGCGAGTTCGCCTATTTAATTTGGCCTAACTTACGTTGCGCTACCTCTCGGTTGTGCAAAGCATCGTGATAGTCTGGTTTGAGAGCAATTGCCTGGTTATAAGATGCGATCGCCTCTTCAAATCTTCCTAAATTATACTGCTCATTACCTCGATCGCACCACGCCTCAGCATCTACATTAACTTCCGATTCTGCCTCCGCACCCTCAGCGCCTGTGCGGTTCACTTCCCCAGAAAAACCCAAACCATCCCCAACAAACACCGCCTCAATCACCCTCCCCTTTGTATCCTCCTCTTCCACCTCCGGCAGCGGAAACCGTGTCAATATCTCCCGCCCAATTTGCCTCGCAACCTCTGACAATTCCCCGCTGCCAATTCTACCTAACAATACCAGCCGCTGCGCCAATTCCTGAAGCGATGCCACCGCATCCGTAGCAGCAGTCTCATCGTGTTCGCCCTCTAACAATCTTTGGCCAAACCGTCGCAACCAAGCCGCCAATTCACCATCTTTAAGGCGTTTTGCGATTAAAAATCCCGCTACATCCCCTCGACTCCAGCCGACATTCACCCCCTCCAGGATTTCCATGAATTTCGACTCGTATTCCGCGTCAGTTAGGGCGGGGCGGATGGCGGTATTTTCCGGCGGGGAGGGTGGAGTTGGGGTTCCGAATATTCGCTGAATTAGTCGTTTGAAGAATTGCAGAATTTTGTCTAGCATTTGTGAGATTGGGAGGGTGGGGTATTTTCTATTTTATAACACTTATCAAAAATAGATTACATATTGATTGCCAGCGATATCTGTAGGGACACGGCACAGCCGTGTCCGGGATGGCGACGCACAGCAAACAATCACATCAAGTAGAATTAATCTACTTTAAAAGCGGATAATACAGTTCTCCTGTTGAGTTGATATAACCGGCCCTATCGCCCGCTAAATTCCCCGTTCCCATAAATACGTCAACTCTCCCCGCGCCTTTAATTGCACCGCCCGTATCTTGATCCAAAACGTAGCGATTTACCGCATTTTGTTCAAGTTGTCCCGCCGCAGTCGGATAAGGGAGTTTTGTACTAATTAATGCTAGTGCACCGGGGGGCATTAAAGCTTTGTCCGTGGCGATCGACCTTTCCGCAGTTACGGGAACTCCAATGCTTCCTGTGGCTGGAACTCCGTTAGTATCCCGGAAGAATACAAAGCTTTCATTTTTCGGCAAATACTTGTTCATCTCTGCGGGAAAGTTGGTGAAATATTCCTTTAGTTTCGGCAAAGTCAACTCTTCTAAAGTAAACTTTCCGTCTTTAACTAATTCTCGCCCGACTCCTGTATAACTGTGACTGGTTTTGCCTGCAAAACCGACTGTCATGACGCTACCATCTGTTAGCTGCAATCTCGCAGAACCTTGGACGTGCACGAGAAATGCTTGGAAGCGATCGCGCAACCAAACTAATTCTAATCCCCGCAGCAATCCTTTACTTGCCTGCAAAGCATCTTCGCCTTCTAATTGCAATCTTGTCGGGTGAGGTTTCGGCCAAGATGCCATGTTTGGCGGCATCCGGTACAGGGGATAACGGTATTCGGAATTAGGCGTGCGAGAGGCTGCATAAGTCGGCTCGAAATAACCGGTAAATGCTACTGTTCCTTTGCCGTCTTTGCCCGTGGATTTGTAAAATACAAACTCGCGCTTGACAGATCCCTGAAGTTGTGCGGGAGTTGTGGAACTGACAACTAATTGGCGGAATCGATCGAGGGAACGGCGGACTCGATCGCGCGTAACTCCTGCGACTGGATAGCGGCTGTAAGCAGTGGCGGCGGCCGAGGTATCGAGATAGCGGAGGCTGTTGTCGATCGACCTTAACAGCAATTCCCGATCGCCCGGATTGCCATTTTCGCCCCAGATTTGAGCGTCAAAGGCGAGATGATCCGACTCGCCAGCTTGCAATTGATTTAAACTAATTGGTTGCAGTGGCGCAACTGCAACGGCGGGTACCGAAAAAGCGATCGCCAAAACGCAACAGGCGATCGCTAATAGCTGATAGCGAAAAATCTTGTTCAATTTCCAATTTTCCCTACTCAATAGATGATTTTCCTTATTCATCAAATCGCTCGACGCTAGAAGTAAATACCGGTTCTACGCGAATTGCGAGAACGCTGGTAGGCCGAACTACCATGTATTCGCCTTGAATATTTTTGATCGGGACATTAACAAATTCTGATGAATCTTGTTTGGGAACCAGAGTTTTATACCACTGTTGAAAATCTTGCAGCGTTGAAAAACGGATTTCTTCGCGGTGGCCGCCCTCAAGCAACAGGTGCACGGAATATTCACTGGGAGTTCTAGGCATAGGAGATGGAGAGAGTTGTTGGAGGACAATCTAAAATCTAAAATCTAAAATCTAAAATTGATGTGGTTGCCCTCAAGCAGCAGGTGCACGGAATATTCGCACTTGTGTTCTAGGCATATCTGTATTTTAGATTTTTGATTTTAAGCTTTTGGAACGATTCCATATTTTACCCCTTCCTCGGCGCATTCCCTCATCTAGTAGGTTGGATTGAGGGAGAGAGGGAGAGTGGGAGAAGGGGAGAGTGCGAGAGTTGTTGGAGAAAAATCTCAATCTAAAATCTAAAATCCAAAATCTTAAATCGATTGACGGCGGCCCCCATCTGCGGCTACGCTGTGAAATTAAGGTTGCTTTGCTTGCAGAGGAGGCAGCCCACGTCGCTCAAAAATCTAGTTGCACTCCCTCCGCTTCGCTCCGCCCAAAGCTGCTACCAACAGCAATGGACAGCTAACCGCCAAACTGATTACAGCAGTCTGGAGGCTAATGGAGAATTCTAACACTCTCTGTAGCCGCCCTGCTCTGTGTTACCGTGCGGGGCGGCTGGGTTTTTGGGTTTTCCTAGAAAACCAAAAACCAGGAGACCATATTATGTCACAGGAATTCGTGCCTGACGATAACTTATCCGCGCGTCCAAATGACACCTCAGCAGTATCGGAACAGGAAGTCGTGCGGATCACGGTTGTCGGTTCCCGCGCAGCCGTGTTAGAAACCATTCACACCTTGTACCGACTGGGATTTGGCGCCGTCGGGGATTGGAGCCCGCCGCAGCGAGGTACAAAGCCGGGACAAGTGATAAGCGTACTCATTCGCCGATCGCGCAAAGCTTAAAAATAGGCTGAAATACGCTAGGGACACGGCATTGCCGTGTCCTCCATCGCCGCGGCTACATGGCTGGATCTCGGATTGTCACATTCTCCGAGGGAGATGGCGTCCCGCCCCGCAAGCTACGGAAAATTTCATCATCCAACCCGGTTAATTCTACCCGTTCCCCACAGTCAGGACACCGCGAGTGCCTAAGTCCCTAAAATGATTAATCCGGCGGAATACAGGGATTGTGTATTTTAGAACACGATTTGACCGCAACACTTAAAATAGTCTGGATTTACCGATCGACAGCACCCTTTTCTCATCAATATTTCGGGTTAGCTGGGGGTGTCTGTCAGCCGGAGTTGCGAGGTTCTGCTTCCAAAATGCTGATAATGGTGCACAATTTCAAATTAACAACAAAACTTGCACTATTTTGAGTAAGCTTTTGGTGGAACAGCTTAGAAAGCCTGTTTCTAAGACTGATGCTGCCAAATATCAAATTAATCCTCCACCTTGTCCAATTACTAATTACGAACCTATGCCCCGTCGTCAAGACTTAAAAAAGATTCTTCTCATTGGTTCCGGCCCAATTGTTATCGGTCAAGCGTGCGAATTTGACTATTCAGGAACACAAGCTTGCAAAGCTTTGCGAGAAGAAGGTTTTGAAGTAGTGTTGGTGAATTCCAACCCGGCAACGATTATGACCGATCCGGAAACTGCCGATCGCATTTACATCGAACCTCTAACGCCGGCCATCCTCGAACAAATCATCGCTAAAGAAAGACCTCAAGCAATTTTACCGACTATGGGCGGTCAAACTGCGCTAAATTTAGCAGTTGCTGTCGCTAAAAATGGCGTTTTAGAAAAGTATAACGTCGAGTTGATTGGTGCTAAGTTGCCAGCTATTGAAATGGCAGAAGATCGGCTATTGTTTAAGGAAGCGATGGCGCGAATTGGGGTCGCAGTTTGCCCTTCGGGAATTGCCAACACTCTCGACGAAGCCAAAGCAATTGGTCACCAAATCGGCAGTTATCCGTTAATTATTCGTCCTGCTTTTACAATGGGCGGCACGGGAGGCGGCATTTCTTACAACCAAGAAGAGTTTGAAGAAATGGCACAAGGCGGGATCGATGCCAGTCCAGTATCGCAAATTTTGATCGAACAATCTTTGATTGGTTGGAAAGAGTACGAACTCGAAGTAATGCGGGATTTGGCAGATAATGTAGTGATTATTTGTTCGATCGAGAATCTCGACCCGATGGGCGTCCACACCGGCGATTCGATCACCGTCGCCCCGGCGCAAACTCTCACAGACAAAGAATATCAGCGCCTGCGGGATGCTTCGATTAAAATTATCCGCGAAATCGGAGTTGAAACCGGCGGTTCCAATATTCAATTTGCCGTCAATCCTGTCAACGGAGATTTCATCGTTATTGAAATGAACCCCCGGGTTTCTCGTTCCTCCGCCTTGGCCTCGAAAGCAACTGGTTTCCCTATTGCAAAAATGGCGGCAAAATTAGCGGTAGGTTACAGCCTAGACGAAATTTCCAACGATATCACCAAGAAAACTCCCGCGTCTTTTGAGCCAACAATTGACTACGTGGTGACGAAGATTCCCCGATTTGCCTTTGAAAAGTTCCCCGGTTCCGAACCGACTCTGACAACGCAAATGAAGTCAGTTGGGGAGGTAATGGCGATCGGGCGCAGCTTCAATGAATCCTTCCAAAAAGCCCTGCGGGGATTGGAAACAGGCCGCGCAGGTTTCGGGTGCGACAAACCGGAAAAGTTGCCTAGTTTGGAACAAATTCGCGCCGGATTGCGGACGCCAAATCCCGATCGCATTTTTACAGTTCGCCACGCGATGATGATGGGAATGTCGGTGGAAGATATCTTCGAGTTCACAGGAATTGATCCTTGGTTTTTGGATAAAATGCAGGAATTGCTGGAAGCTGAGAAGTTCTTGAAACGAACGCGGTTGGAAGAGTTGACAAAAGAGACAATGTTTGAAGTAAAGCAGTTGGGTTTTAGCGATCGCCAAATTGCTTACGCCACCAAAACATCCGAAGATCAAGTCCGCGCTTACCGCAAACAGTTAGGCGTAATTCCGATTTACAAAACAGTCGATACTTGTGCCGCTGAATTTGAAGCGTTTACACCGTATTATTATTCCACCTACGAAGCGGGAGCGGCAATTTGGGAATTGGGCGATGAAGAAAAGAAAGTTTCGCCTGTAGGTCACAGTCTCGCGCCGGAGTCGGAAGTTTTGCCTTCTACCAAACGAAAAGTGATGATTTTAGGTGGCGGGCCGAACCGAATCGGACAGGGAATTGAGTTTGATTACTGCTGCTGTCACGCTTCCTATTCCCTAGGAGAAGACGGCTTTGAGACAATTATGGTCAACTCGAACCCGGAGACGGTTTCGACGGATTATGATACGAGCGATCGGCTGTATTTTGAACCGCTAACAAAAGAAGATGTTCTCAACATCATCGAAGCAGAAAATCCCGAGGGAATAATTATTCAGTTTGGCGGCCAAACGCCACTGAAGTTGGCGCTTCCTTTACAAAAAGCTCTCGAAAATCACCCCGATGTACAAACAAAAATCTGGGGAACTTCCCCGGATTCCATTGATACTGCTGAAGATAGGGAGCGATTTGAAAAGATTCTGCGGGAGTTGGATATTCAGCAAGCTGCTAACGGTTTGGCCCGTAGTTTTGAGGATGCTTTAATAGTAGCTCAACGTATCGGTTATCCGGTAGTGGTGCGACCGAGTTACGTATTAGGCGGGCGAGCCATGGAAATTGTTTATTCCGATACGGAATTGGAACGTTACATGACCTATGCCGTGCTGGTAGAACCCGATCATCCGATTTTAATTGATAAGTTTTTGGAGAATGCGATCGAAGTTGATGTCGATGCGATCGCCGATGTTACTGGCAATGTGACGATCGGCGGTATTATGGAGCACATCGAGGAAGCGGGAATCCACTCCGGCGACTCTGCTTGTTCTATCCCTTACCAAACGCTTTCTGATGCAGCTTTGGCAACAATCCGTCGCTGGACTGTAGAATTAGCAAAATCCCTGAAAGTAATCGGGTTGATGAATATTCAATTTGCTGTTCAAGGGGAACAAGTTTTCATCTTGGAAGCTAATCCGCGAGCTTCTCGAACAGTGCCTTTTGTGTCCAAGGCGATCGGAGTTCCCTTAGCAAAAATGGCCTCGCGAGTCATGTCTGGCAAAACTCTAGAAGCTTTGGGTTTTACTGAAGAGATTATACCCACTCATGTTTCGGTAAAAGAAGCAGTATTGCCCTTTGCTAAGTTTCCGGGAACTGATACCTTGTTAGGGCCAGAAATGCGATCGACCGGCGAAGTCATGGGAATTGACACCGATTTTGGCAAAGCCTTTGCCAAAGCTCAATTAGGTGCCGGACAAATGATGCCATTGTTGGGAACCGTGCTGGTTTCGATGCGCGAGCGGGACAAACTAGCAGTTGTACCCGTTGTCAAGGAATTCTTAGAATTGGGTTTCAAAGTAGTCGCAACTCACGGTACGCGCAAAGTTTTGCGAGAGCAAGGTTTAGAGGTAGATTTGGAATTAAAACTACACGAAGGGCGGCCGAATTTGTTGGATTCGATCAAGAATGAGAAAATTCAACTAATTATCACCACACCTTCCGGCGAAGAATCCCGAGCCGACGGAATCTTTATCCGCCGCACAGCTTTGACTTACAAAATCCCGATTATTACTACAATAGCCGGTGCCAAAGCGACAGCAGCGGGAATTCGATCGCTCAAATCCCACCCGATGGAAGTAAAAGCAATTCAAGACTATTACCCGCAAACCTAGACTGCGAAACACCCTATGTTTAGGGTGTGCAGGGCGCACTATTAGTGTCAACTTAAGCTTTTAGTCCGCCAGCCCTCCCCCTCACCCGCCAGTCCGCCAGGGAATGAATTCCCTGTCTTGTTTTATAGCTAAAGTCCTCTCAAAGAGGACTGAAGAACTCATTAGTCCTCATAGCGAGGACTTTCGCTTTGAGGCTCTTGTTGAAACAAGAGCCGGACTGAGGGTTTAACGTTAAGTTGACACCTATGACCGCGCACCTTATCCTAAACATAAGGTGCGCGCCACCAAAACCTAATCTGCATCGGAATCCAAAACTCCGCTAGACAACATCAACCTCGGCCAAACTAACAAGAAAAAACCCATCCAGGCTAATAAAGGAATCGCGACTAAAACAGTTATCCAAACAGTTTTTAATAAAAACCAACTACCGGAAATCAGACTCGTGCCTGTCAAAAGAATCGACCAAGGCTGACACCACCAAGGTTTGTAACTCCAAGGACTAATAGCTTTTTGATTAGAAAGTTTTTTATCAGAAATAGATTTCATATTTTTAGTGATTGTTTATGGAGAATAGTCTGGCTAGCTGGATTAACCGAAGTTAAACATTCATCACTTCTTCTGCTGTCAGCATTAATTCGGGAAAAGTCCGCGACACAATTCGTTCACTGCCTTTAAAGGCGCTTCTTTGATAGTTACCATCTGCATCCAAAAGGTAAACAAATACAGTTGGAACTTTGGGATTTCCCAGAAATTCCCTGCTGCCAATTGCTAAATAATCGACAATCCAATACTCAGGAATTCCGAGACGCCGATATTCGTCCAATTTGTCTATATAATCGTCCTCCCAATTGGTTGATGTTACTTCCACTGCCAGTTGGATTGGTTCTCGTAAGGCAGCATAAGCAGAACGGTTCGATCGCCACAAGTCGCGATCGATTACGCTGACATCCGGTCTCCGCCCTTGTTCGATGCCGGCTTTACTTACAGTTCTGATAACGGTTGTAGTGTTGACTACATAATTCAAATTTAGTCGCCGGATTTCATCATTGAAGCCAAATAACATGAAAATAGCAACATCATCATGATTTCTTGTGGCATTCATCTCTACAATTTCTCCATTTACCAGTTCATAGAGTCCATCTTCTGGACATTCTACAAGGAATTGGTCAAAGGTTAATTTTTGCGTGACTGTTGCAATCATAATATTTATCCTTATTTTGCAGTAATACTATTAGTCTATATTACCACAGGCAGGAATGAATTTGTTTTTTTGACGGCCGAAATCAAAAGACATCCAATTCTTAAATCTAAAATCTACAATTAAAAATCTCAAATCGATTCAGGTAAATGGTAAAATACGATCGCCAGCGGGCAGATTGAGTTAAATATGTCACCTACTTGCTAGGGTAGAAAGTAACAAACCTAGAAATCGAGCCACTCCCAGGTCAACCCCGAACCATGAGATTAGACGAAGCCGTAGAATTTGCCGAAAACCCAGAGCCGCGCTGTCCCTGCGTCCTCCTGCTGGACACCTCCGGCTCCATGCAAGGCGCACCCATAGATGCCTTGAATGAGGGGCTGGAAATTTTTAGGAATGACCTAATTAAAGACGAACTAGCTAAAAAGCGAGTCGAAGTCGCGATTATTTCATTTGACAATCATATCAAAGTCGTGCAAGACTTCGTGACCGCCGACCAGTTCGAGACGCCACTACTGACAGCTCAAGGACAAACCCACATGGGCGCAGGCATTCAGCTAGCACTAGATACCATTGCGGCCCGCAAATCCGAATACCGCAACAACGGCATTACCTACTACCGCCCGTGGGTATTTATGATTACCGACGGCGAACCTCAAGGTGAATCAGACGAGGTTGTGGAAATAGCAGCACAGCGGATTAAAGAGGAAGAAACTAACAAGCGCGTGGCATTTTTTGCAGTTGGAGTGGAAGGTGCTAATATCACCCGTCTGGCGCAAATTGTGGAGCGCACGCCTGTAAAATTGAGAGGATTAGACTTTAGAGAGATGTTCATCTGGCTGTCGGCTAGTATGCAGAGAGTTTCTCACTCAAAAATTGATGAACAAGTAGCACTGCCACCGCCTGGATGGGGAACTGTTTAGTCATTAGTCATTGGTGATTAGTCATTGATGATTAGTAAGAGTGCCGTCTCCCTACGGCACTGCCGTATCTCTACAAGGGCTAGTACCTACAAACCCAGAAAAGTGCTGTAATTAGGGATAAATAAACCCGTCCTGACTTTGCATGGTTGTGAATTTACGAAGTTTTGAATTAAAGAGTTATTAATGCAGAATTCATCCTTTAATTGGCAAGTTGTAGCGGCATCGGTGATTGGTACGAGCCACGAAAAACGATCGCAGCCTTGTCAAGATGCCCACTGCTGGCGTCTCTTGCCAAACGGTGTTTTAGCGGCAGCAGTTGCCGACGGTGCGGGTTCGGCAGCACTCGCAGAAATTGGAGCGAAAATTGCTGTGGAAGCGGTTGTTGAAACGATTTGCCAGCAACAAGAAAGGCTACCTGAAAATGACGATGAATGGCAGGTATTCTTGACAGCATCGCTGCAAGTTGCGCGGGCGGAGGTAGAAGCAGAAGCGGCAGTGCGGGAAGTTGCTGCGAGAGACTTAGCCTGCACTTTGATTGCTGTTGTTGCTACGCCGGAATTAATCGCAGTTGCTCAAATCGGCGACGGTGCGGCGGTAGCAGGTGACAGTTCAGGAAATGCGATCGCCCTGACTGTACCTCCCTGCGGCGAATACATCAACGAAACTATCTTTTTGATTTCGCCGAATGCGATAGAAACAGCGCAATTTCAGGTACTGCGGGAAAAACTGCGACACTTGGCCGTTTTTTCCGACGGCTTGCAAATGCTAGCTCTCAAAATCCCGGAAGGCACGCCACACGGGCCGTTTTTTGCGCCTTTGTTTCGGTTTTCTGGCGAGTGGAAAGAAGAAGAAGATGCGAAACAGCAGTTAGAGTCATTTTTGCGATCGCCCCGCGTTTCCGAACGCACCGATGATGACTTAACTTTATTGTTAGCAACTTTTGCGAGTTCAGAGGCACAGGAGAATTAAAAATAGACATTTTGCCAAAGCCAACACCCATCTGCGTGAATTGGCGTTGATCTGCGGTTAAAAATTTCCGATTCTGAATTTTGCAACAAGTCTAATGCGTTCAACCTAATCAGCGGTGAAAATTTGGCGCCCTTCTATAATAAAATCGAGGTGTCAACAATTCTGGTTTAGTTTGTACAGTAGGTCGTCGTTTGCAAGCACAAGAGATTAAGGATAAGCTCAACTCCCTAATTAGCGCAGCAGATCCAATAGATCCGAGTTTGGCGAGAAGATTGGATGAAATCAATCGCTGGGTGAAAGATGTTAAACCCGGTTCGCTAACTGCTAAAAAATTTGTGATGGCTTTTTTGCTGCAGCTTATCCGAGATTCTCAGGTTTGGCTGGCAGTTCAATCTCTACCTTCAGAAAGAGAACAGCAAGCCGCGTTTGAGTTAATGACGCCGGGGGAAAGGTATTGGTACAGCTATCTATTTCCTAAATGGCTGAGCGAAAACGATCGCAAATTTTACATCTGGAAACAAAAACTCAAAGCAGGCAAATTCGAGCCTGGTGATGATCTCGTGATTCGGGCGATCGCAGCTCGAATTGTCGATCGCCAAGGCACTGTTTTGTATCGATATGTTGCAGATCTTTCTATGGCAACCGATTCGATCGTTAGCAATCGCCAACAACAGCCCCTCTGTATTCAAGTTACTACTCTTTCGGATGAGTTTTCTCAACAAAAATATCAGAATTGGCAACAAACTCTTCAAGATTGGGGGATTGACAGAGGATTATTTTTAAGTTATGATAAAAATGATGCAAATTTCCTGAACCAGCTAGTTAACATTGCATTATATAATAGCGATAATTTGCCCGCAGGTCGTTACCTCAAGTTCCCGTAAATCCAGCATATCTGCTGCTGAGAATAATTCGACTGCTTCAAACTCGGTGAAAAAGAAATTTTGACTCACTCACATATTGCACAATTTTCGACAAGGCCAAAAACCTAACCCCCAGCCTGCTTCTGGAAAAGGTAAAACAGACCAAGATTTTTCCTCCCCTTTTCTGTTTCCGGGAGGAGTCTGCCAGACGGTGGCAACAGGTGCTTGAGACGAAGGCTAAGCAATGGGAAGATTTACCGCAGCAATCAATCGGGTGAAATAACTAGCAATTAGCTATAAATTGAATTGAGATTTGATTTAATTGCGGTGAAATTGTTGGAAATAAAATCTAATTACATCAAAATCAAATACTATGACAGTACAAGGTACACACACCGTTGAAAATAACTTGCAGAAAGTCTGGGAAGAACTGGAAGCCGCGAGAAAAATGCAGGATGAATGGATGAATTACGGGGTAGATTTTGTGGATTTGTATGTTGAAGATGCTGGCGGTGATTGGTTGGAAAAGTGGGGAAAATGTGAAGAAGAATTAGAGCTAATAAAAAATAAAAAGGCAGATAGTGAAGCAGTCAAACCAGCGATCGACCTCTCCAGCTTTCAGCAGACAAAACTGGTGGGAAGCACCTTGAATTGCCCTTATTATACCAGCAATTACCCCGATCGCCCCGAGGAGTCTCCCGCTTGGCAAGAGGTTAAGTACAAACGGCTGTCACTCTTAGGCGCAGCGATTTTTGGTGCTGTTGTTACCGATTACCTCTACCGTGAATATCCAGAACTCGATCCAGATGCTATCTCAACCTTAAAAGCTCGTTTAGCAGACTCAAAAAAAACGGCGGAATTTGCACAAAACTTGAAATTAAACGAACTTAGTTGGCTAGTATGGAACGGGAAAGAAACAGACAAAAGCGAGTACAATATATCTTTTTTAGAAAGTTTTGAGGCTTTGTTTGCCGCGATTTACTTGGAGTTAGATCGCGATTTTTGCCGTGGGGGAAACTGGCTGATTGAACACTTGATTGCACCAACGGTTAGCCAGCATCTGGATCTAACTCAGCCGCAACCAATGGCGCCCGAAAACGAGGTGAAACGGCGGGAAATCCTGGGTGCGGATATTCTAGATGCGATCGCGATCGACTATTTGTACAACCGCTTTCCCGAACGCAACGCCAGCCAGCTAACTCGCTGGAAAAATATGTTAGTGGCTAAAGAGATTTTTCCCAAAGACTTTAAGACCAAATTAGGCAGTCATTACCTGGAATTGCAGAGCAATTTCTCGCGTACGCGCGACTGGTTGGTAGATAACTTTATCAAAAGCGCAGTGGACGAACTGCTAGAGGAAAGCGACACTCAACCAGAATATCTGATTGACAGTGCCAACCCGGAATCGCTGCCCGAATTGGTCAGCCGGATTACAGACAAAAAGTGGAAAAATGAATTTGTGAGAGTTGTCAGCATTTTGCAACCTGCTGACGAACTTTTGCTGCTGATGCAACAAAAATTAGATACTATGGCGGCTAAAGATGAAACTTTGCAGCAGTTGTTAATCTGGGCAAATCACAAGTCTCAGTTAGTGCAAAGGAATTTCAAACCAGTCGAAATTCGGGCTTTTTATGTGGCCTTAGTTTGCGTCCTCGATTTGACTTTGACTCGCGTCCTTGATCCGAGTCTGAAGTTTGATAGATCGAAAGTTCGCAAGTTTCGGAATTGTTTGGCAAAGGCTGGAAAAAATGTAGAATTGGCGGATGTTAACGAGTCTCTGAAATTGGCTTTTGATGATGTGGCGAGTATCTTGGCTGGCATCTTGGCGCTGGATATTGAACCCGAACTTAAACAACTGCTGGCACAATTTCAGACTCAGATGCCTGATTTGCAAAACTGGAAAAAGTGGCGCAAAGATTGCGGTCGCTGTTGGCTGGCAAAATTCAAAACTGCGATCGGCTACAATAGAAACTTTTGCCCCCAACAGAAAACTTTGCTGAAACAGTATTACTATGCCCACAACTTACTGGTGGAATGCCTTAACAGCGATAATTGTCAGGTGACACCGGCCGTCAGGCAAAAAATTGAGGATAAAATGTTGTTATTGTCGGTGGATTTGAAGCTGGTTCACATTTAATTTTGATAGCGCGGACGGGCGGGACGCCCATCCCACTAATGGACGGACGGGCGGGACGCCCATCCCACCAATGGAAACAGGGCTTACCCACTCCCACCCAAGAAACCGGGTTTTTTACCGAATCTGCGGGCTGCAACGCCTCTTTTGGTGAAAAACCCGGTTTCTCCTCACCCGTGCCTAAGTCCTAACAAAGGTAAGATTTAATGGGCAAGTCAAATTTATTGAGTGATGGCTTCCAAATCCTGTATCCCATAACGGAATTCTATGCAGTTGCAGCGCCAATTTAGCGGACAACTGATTGCGATCGACACCAAAACCGCGATCGCCAGTGGGGGTGAAGGTCGCATCTACCCGATCGCCCAAGACTCGTCCCTTGTAGCCAAAATCTACCACAAACCGACAGACGAAGACGGCGACAAACTCACAGTCATGTTCAGTATGCCGCCGGATGCGCCGATCGCGGAACCCGGGCACGCTTCCATTGCTTGGCCGATCGATTTGCTGCATACTGTCGGCGGGCGAGAAAAAATCGTTGGTTTTGTGATGCCGCGCGTCAACAAAGTGATGCCGGTACACACTTTCTACACTCCCAAAACCAGGCGCGAACAAAAACCGCTATTTAGCTATCTTTACCTCCACCGTACCGCCAGAAATCTCGCCTCGGCTGTAAATGCCCTCCACGTCAGGGGTTACGTCATCGGCGACGTAAACGAGTCGAACATTCTGGTGACGGATACGGCGTTGGTAACGCTGGTAGACACGGATTCGTTTCAAGTGCGTGATCCTTATACGGGTTACGTTTATCGGTGTCCCGTCGGGAAACCCGAGTTTACGCCGCCCGAGTTGCAGGGCCAGACTTTCCGCGATATCGATCGATCTCCAGAGCACGATTTGTTCGGTTTAGCTGTATTAATTTTTCAATTGCTGATGGAAGGTACGCACCCGTTTTCGGGAGTTTATCTCGGTAGCGATGAACCGCCGCCTTTGGAAGCGAGAATTCGATCGGGCCATTTCCCCACAGGTACGAAGCGGATTCCTTACCGCCCGATGCCCGCTGCGCCTCCTTTCGAGATGCTGCATCCCCGGCTGCGGCAGATGTTTATCCGCTGTTTTGAGGAAGGGCACGGCAATCCTTCGGCGCGCCCGGATGCGAAAACTTGGGTGAATGCGATTCGGGAAGCGGAAGATGCTTTGGTTACTTGCAGCAAAAACAGTCAGCATAAATACGGCAATCATCTGAGTCGGTGCCCTTGGTGCGATCGGGCAAAACTCCTCAAAGGCCGCGATCCGTTTCCTTCGCGGCAAGCAATCAGCAACGGATTGCACTTGCAGCCTGCGAAAATCAAGCGTAAAAAGCCCCAACCACCGCCTGTCGTGAACCCACCCGCAGTGCGCCGACAACAGCCCGCCACGGGGCTGCCGCGCCCCCTCGGTCAGTACGCAGTGCCGTTGCTACCGATGCCGATGTCTCCTCGGAGTCGAACTCCTGCGCCTCGGGTTCCGGTGGGCAAGTTTGAGCGCATTGTTCAGGATGCTGCTTGGGGAGGTGTTTGGGGTAGTTTGTGTTTGGCGGCGATCGGAGGGATTTATTCGGTAATAGCTGAGGGCGGCGGCGCTATTTTGGGGGCGATTTTTGTTGGTACGATTTGGGGCTGTTTTTTTGGGATGATGTGGGGCATTTTTACTTTGCCGCCGAATCAGATTTGGCGGAAGTGGGGCGGAGTTTTGGTGGGGGCGGCTTGGGGCGCTTTTTTGTTGGCGGCGATCGGCGGTGCGGTGTTTGGCGCGATTAATAGCACTCCGGGAATCGGGAAAGTGATTTTGTCAGGGGCGGGGGTTGGTGCTGTCTGGGGCTGTGTTTGGGCGAGTTTTCAGCCTCCTCTGGCGCTGCCGGTGGGGAGGGTGTGGGGCCGGCGGGGAGGGTATTTGGGGGCTGTCTGGGGCTCGTTTGTGGGGACTCTGGCTGGTGTTTTTTTGGGGGCTGGGCTGGTGGTTTGGCAGCAATACGGTGTCCAGATGCGGCCGGTGGATGAGTTTGCGGGTTTGCTGCTTGGTGTGGCGATCGTGGCGGCTGGTGTGGGTGCTCTTGGGGGTGTGGTTTCTGGGGGTTTGTTGGGTTTTTGCGGGTTTTCGCCGAAGTTGCCGATTTCGTTTCAGCCTTCGGGTGTGAGGGGTGGGACTTTGGGGGCGATTTGGGGCAGTTTTTTGGGTACTTTTGCGGGTGCTGTGTTGGGGGCGGTGGTGTCTGCGATGTTTCCGGCTGTCAGCGCTGGGGTGCCGGTGGAGTTGGGGCCTGTGGCGGGGGCGATCGTCGGGGCTGGTTTGGGGGCGATTTGGGGCTTGGTTTCGGGTACTGTTTGGGGGGCCTTGGGGAAGTGGTGAAGGAAGAAGCAACGATGTAAATGTGCAACCGCAGATATTTCTCTACAACCTATTAGCCAAGCGCCTGAACAAAGCGTGCGTGTTCGAGCGTTTGACGTTTCGGGGCGATCGCACCTCTGATCCCCTCTACTTGAATTTAACTTAGTCTTAACTTAAACTTAACCTGAATTCCCTAGTAAATCTAGCGACTAACCGGAGTTACATTAAGTCAGCCTGCCACGCCTGGGAATGCGTGCGCGTGAAGAGCGAGTTCTAGTAGGAGTACAGGCAATGAGTTCTATCTTTTTCAGCCCCAACGATTGGCAAACAGTGACCTTTAGGCTGACGGCGGCACTACTGGTAGGCTTCGCGATCGGCATGAACCGCCAGCAGCCAGGTAGACCAGCAGGTTTAAGAACCTTTATGATTGTGAGTCTAGGCGCAGCTATATTTGTAATGATTCCTTTGCAGATGGAGGGCGACAGCACCTTTTCCTCTTCCAATGCTTTGAGCCGAACTATCCAAGGAGTTGCCACAGGGGTAGGCTTTCTGGGGGGCGGAATCATTCTGCAACAAACTCAATACCCACGGGGTAAAGCTGAAGTCAAAGGATTAACTTCCGCCGCAACTATTTGGTTGGCTGCCGGATTAGGTGCAGCGGCAGGTTGCGGTTTGTGGGTGATGAGTTTGATAGGAACGCTTTTTGCACTCTTGGTTTTGAGTGGCGTTAAACGGCTTAAGAAGTCTGCCTTAATTCGTGCTTATGCTAACAGCCAACCAAAAACACGAGTCAAAGATGCAGCCTCAGTGCCCGATCGGCAGCCAGAATAACTGAGCTTCCCTTTCAACAAGTACAAGATATACTCAGCACGGCAAAACACAATCCTGAGTAGCTGAGTAGCATTTGTGGTTAATTGGTCTGGCTTGAAGCTCCGAAAGTTTTAGGTTAAAAGAGAAGCCAAATTTTGTTTATGGGTGATAGGAGCCTGAGTAAGTAAGTCCGATATTGCTGTCTTAAACCCCGAAAAATCGGAGTAATACTTATAATATAAACACTTCTTTTTGACATACTATTTGAACTAGGTTTCCAGCCAGAATTGCGCTATCCAACAAATCCCGATCAAAGATAATTTGATTTGTACGCTTTTCTCAAGCCGATTTTTACTTGAGATGACAATGACAATTCGGCTTTTCAATCAAAGACTCAACCAAAGCATTCAAAGCAACCGCCGCCAACAACCCGCCACCAAAAGTCCCCACAGTCGTAATAAAAGCAACGCCCGATCGCACTAACCGCCGTTTCGCCACCGGAGAATGACTAAAACCGATCGGCATTCCAACTACCAAAGCCGGTTGCAGTTGCCCACACTCGATCGCATCGCAAACCGCCATCAGCACAGACGGCGCATATCCTATCACTAATATACATCCTTTTTCCAGTTTCAACAACTTATCAAACCACTCACGCTGCTGCCAGAATTCCTGTTCCGCTTCCGCCGCAGCATTGATGTGCGGGTCATCAATTAAAGTTGCAATACTTGTTCCCAAATGCGCCAATCTAGTTCGATCCAAAGCCGCAAAAACAGGCGGCACATCAGCCACAATTTGACACTGATTTTTCAAAGCTTCCCGCGCCGATTTAATCGCCGTTTCGCTCAACTTCACAAACGGCAGCAGCGAACAATCTCCGCAGGCTAACACCAGTTTAGAAAGCAAGTCTACCTCAATTTCCGAGCGATCGGCCAAATCCGGCAACAAATGCTGCAACGACTCCCCAAAATCCTCCGGGTGAGTGTGCGCCCCCGCATCCCAACCCTCCCAAAGTTGTTCCAACTCATCCAACCCCCCCTCAGTTTCCGCCTGCAACAGCCTTAATTGCGCCAATGCGTCCGCTTGCACCGCTTGACAGGAAATATCCCGCCCCAGCAATCCTTCCAGCGCCGAAGCCGTTTCTCTGAGGCGAACAATTTGCTGAATAACCGACAGATATTGCCGTTGCAGAGTCGCCATCAGCGCGTCAGGGGAAGCATCCGCGTCTGTTTCTAACAGTTTGCGGATGTGAGACAGTTGAAAGCCTTGCTGCTTGAGTGCGACTATTCTTTGCAGTCTTTGCACGTCGCTGCGGGTGTACAGTCTGTAGTTAGAGGTCGATCGCACCGCCGGAGATAGCAGCCCCAAAGCGTGATAATGTCGCACCATCCGAGGGGTAATTGTGCCTTTTACCGCTTCTGTAAGTTGTTTGATTGTCAGGTATTCTTGCATTGGATTTTTTAACCGCAGATATGGGCGGATAAACGCGGATGGACGCAGATGGGTATGGAGGGTTATTGAGTTTTGTAATTTTGTTTGGTTTTACTCTTGACATTGACATTAATGTCAATGTTTAGGCTACAGGAGTCTTTCTACCAAATCAAGCTTTACAAATGACTTCTAATTTTTTGTCACTTTCTCGCATCTCCCACGTAGCAGAAGAACATCCAGATGCTGTGACTGCCGCCCTGTGCGGAATTCTAGTAATCTTGGGTTCGCTAGCCCTGCAATTCGGCTGGCTGGGTGTAGCCGTGTTAATTTTGCCCGCAGCTTATGTTATTGGTGGCTATTCCAGCACCCGTGAAGGCTTAACTACGCTTTTTCAAGAACGCGAATTAGATGTAGATTTGTTAATGATTGTCGCTGCTTTGGGCGCGGCCGGTTTGGGGCTGTGGCGGCAAGAATATCATTTAATTGTTGACGGTGCGGTGCTGATTTTAATCTTTGCAATTAGCGGCGCGCTTGAAGGTTATGCTATGCAGCGGACTGAACGCAGCATCCGCAGTTTGATGAGTTTGACTGCGGATACTGCTAGGGTGGTAATGTACGGCGGGGAACGGGAAGTTGCGATCGACAAATTGGAAATTGGCGATTACATTTTAGTTAAGCCCGGAGAAATCATCCCCACAGATGCGATAATTATTGAAGGCTACAGTGCGATCGATCAAGCCTCGATTACCGGCGAATCCATGCCCGTGGAAAAAACCAGGGGCGATGAAGTCTATGCAGGTACAATTAACGGTGTCGGCGCGCTGAAACTCGAAGTTCATAAAACTCCAGAAAGCAGCTTGATTCAGCGAGTGATTCGGCTAGTCCAAGAAGCGCAAACAGCAGCGCCGCCTTCTCAAATGTTTGTAGAAAAATTCGAGCGCGGTTATGCCAAATTAATTGTCGGTTTAGGCTTGCTTCTCGCAACTTTGCCGCCCTTTGTTTTGGGCTGGAATTGGGAAGAAACAATCTATCGGGCGCTGATTTTCCTAGTAGTCGCATCCCCCTGCGCGCTGATGGCTTCGATTATGCCCGCGCTGCTTTCGGGAATTGCTAACGGGGCGAGACAGGGGATTTTGTTTAAAAGTGGCGCGCAATTAGAGATGATTGGTAAAGTCAGGGCGATCGCCTTTGACAAAACCGGAACTCTCACCGCGGGAAAACCCGAAGTGCTCCAAATTGTACCAGCAGCCGGATATACTGAAACAGAAGTTCTGCAATTGGCGGCATCCCTAGAAGCTCATTCCGAACACGCGATCGCCTCTTCAATTGTCAGCGCCGCCCACCAGCAACAGTTACAATTGTCAACCGCTACCGACGTACAAGCAAAAATCGGTCAAGGAATAGTCGGCAAAGTCAACAATCAAATCATTGCCATTGGTAAAGCCGAATTTGTCGAAGCAACTTCCGAATTAGCTCAAATCAGCCAGCAGTTGCAAGCAGAGGGTAAAACCGTTGTTTGGGTGGCAAAAAGCGATCAACTTTTGGGAATCATTGCAGTAGCAGATACCCTCCGCCCCGAAGCAGCAGCAACGGTAAAACGCTTGCAAAAATTAGGCGTCGAACATATAATTATGCTAACCGGCGACAACGAGCAAACAGCTCAACACATCGCCCGTCAATTAGGCATCAACGAAGTGTACGCCGAACTTTTGCCAGAAGACAAAGTGCAGGCAATTAAACAACTGCAAACCCAGTATCAAACTGTAGCAATGGTAGGAGACGGCATCAACGACGCCCCCGCCCTCGCTCAAGCTTCCGTGGGCATTGCGATGGGAATTTCCGGCAGCGATGTTGCTTTAGAAACTGCTGATATAGTATTAATGGCAGATAAGTTAGAGCAACTAGCTAAAGCAATTAGTTTGGGCCGCCGCGCTCAAAAAATTGTTAAACAAAACATTGTTTTTGCACTCAGTTGCATTGTGCTGTTATTGGCGGCTAATTTTTTCGGAAATATCACCATGCCTTTGGGCGTCATCGGTCACGAAGGCTCTACAGTAATAGTAACCTTAAGCGGTTTGCGCCTCCTGAGAAATTAGACACGAAAAAACCGCGATTTAATCGAGGCAGAGCCTCTGGAAATGCGTGCCCAGGTAGAACCTGGGAACGAGAGTCTTATCTGCGTTCATCTGCGTTAATCCGCCTTCATCTGCGGTTAAAAATTCAAAAAATTATTAAGAAAAACTACAATTTGTGTTTGCGTCACTCAAAATAAGCTAGCGTCAAAAGTATTAAATCATACCAAAACCAGAAGTTGCTCAAAATTGCAATAAAAATTAACCTAGAAAAAGTCTAGAAAATGGTATAGAACAAATTGCACCAAGAGCAATGGAAAACAAGTTTTCTGTTGGAGGCTATTATGAACGAAAAAGTCATTGGGGCCGCGCGGAACGTTGCAATTGTTGGCCCTTATTTAAGCGGTAAAACCGCACTGCTCGAAAGTTTGCTGTCGGTGACAGGGACAATTACCCGCAAAGGAAATGTCAAAGATGGCAACACAATAGGTGATAGTTCGCCGGAAGCGCGCGATCGCCAAATGAGCGTAGAAGTAAACGCCGCCACCGCTGAATATGAAGGCGTCCGCTTCACATTTCTCGACTGTCCGGGCTCGGTAGAATTTGCCCAAGAAACTTACAATGCGCTAATCGGTGTGGATGCGGCGATAATTGTTTGCGAACCCGTTGCCGATCGCACTTTAACCCTCGCACCCCTGTTTAAATTCCTCGATGATTGGGAAATTCCCCACTTAGTTTTCATCAACAAGATCGATCGAGCTTACACAGACGAAACTACTTGCGGCACCAACTTCACCGAGGTGATCGACGCGCTCAAATCCGTTTCCAGTAGACCGATCGTACCTCACCAATATCCGATCGGCAAAAACGAACAAATCATCGGTTTTATCGACTTAGTAACCGAACAAGCTTACCACTACCATCCGGGCGCCGCCGCAGATCCCGTCCCGCTTCCAGAACACCTCAAAGCACAAGAAAGCGCAGCGCGGCAGCAAATGCTCGAAGAATTGGCGAATTTTGACGACCATTTACTCGAAGAATTGCTCGAAGAAATCAATCCCGACGCCGAAGAAATTACCCGCGATTTAAAGATGGAATTAGGCGCCGATTTAATTGTGCCAGTATTCATCGGCATCGCCGAACAAGATTTCGGCGTGCGGCCTCTGCTGGAAGCTTTGCTGAGGGAAGCGCCGACACCGGAAACTACAGCCGATCGCCGCGGTATTATACAAAGTGACAACCAAGTTCTGGCTCAAATCCTCAAAACCTATTACACGCCGCAGGGAGGCAAACTATCCTTAGTGAGAATGTGGCGGGGGACGCTGGCAGACGGAGCAATTTTGAACGGCGTTCGAGTTAACGGTTTGTACCGCTTGACCGGCCAGCAAACGCAAAGTTTGCAGTCTGTCAGCGCGGGGGAAATTGTGGCTTTGGGAAGGCTAGAAGGCGTGAAAACAGGCGATACGCTGGCGCTAGACCGATCGGAAGAATTGCCAAAAGCCGAAATCATCCCGCCTGTCTACGCACTGGCGATCGTCCCAGAAAAGCGCAACGATGAAGTTAAGCTGAGATCCGCTTTAGCTAAATTGCTAGAAGAAGACCCATCTTTAGTCTGGGAACAGCACGGCGACACTCACGAAATTATACTTTGGGGTCAAGGCGAAATCCACCTGAAAGTAGCCTTAGACAGGTTGCGCCGCAAGTATAACTTGCCGATGGTAACTCACTTACCGCAAGTGCCGTACAAAGAAACCATCCGCAAACCTGCATCTTCCATCCACGGGCGCTACAAACACCAAAGCGGCGGGCACGGACAATTCGGCGACGTGTACCTCGACATTCAACCGCAGCCACGAGGAGAAGGCTTCAATTTCACCGACAAAATAGTCGGCGGTGTCGTCCCAAAACAGTACATTCCCGGCGTGGAAGTGGGAGTCCGCGAGTATTTGGATCGCGGCCCGCTGGGTTTCCCGGTGGTAGACGTAGCGGTGACGCTGACGAACGGTTCCTACCATTCTGTGGACAGTTCCGAACAAGCTTTCAAGCAAGCGGCGCGTTTGGCGATGCAGGAGGGAATGGCGAAGTGCGAACCGGCATTGCTGGAGCCGATCGCCAAAGTTGAAATTTGCGCTCCGAACGAGTGTACATCAAAGGTGTTGCAGTTGGTCAGCGGACACCGCGGCCAAATTCTCGGCTACGAAGGTAAGAAAGACTGGAAGGGATGGGATGCAGTTTCTGCTTATTTGCCGATCGCAGAAATGCAGAATTTGATCGTAGAATTGCGATCGCAGACAATGGGAGTAGGATTTTTTAATTGGGAGTTTGATCGATTGCAAGAAGTGCCGGAACCTTTAGCTAAGCGGGTTTTGCTAACGACTGGCGGCAATGGAAACGGCAACGGCAAAAGTTAAGCTGTAGCGGCGGGTTTCACCAACCATCTTGACAATCATTCAAAAGATAAATAAACCCGCCCCCGCCCCACGGCAAATCTGAATGTACTTTGCGATTTACCGTTGGGTGGGAACAGGTTGTTGAGATTGTTTTTTTCAGGCGATTATGGTGGGTGAAACCCGCCCTTACGAGCGCACAAATTATACGATCGCGAATCAACGAGACAGGATATTAAAGAACTCGATAATTCATCCGTGTATCCGTGTCAAATTCCGTGTCGTGCCTTCTTCCTTACCCTAAAAAGAAATAATCAAGTAACCGTTTAGGAACTTAGCACCAGTAACAGACTTTCCAGTCAGCGCCGGAGGCAGCAAAATATTGCGCCGCTGATCGCCCGCTTCGATAGTCACTTCCGGCCCGGATTGAATCAATTTAATTTCTTTCTTGTCAAACCCAGGCAAAAACAAACTAACTTGACGCTGTGCAATGTTTATGTTAATCGGTTTAGGAGCTTTTGCCGCCTGAGAAAAATCTGGCAAAGCATCAATTAGCGGCTGCCAATTATTGTCACTGTGCGCCGGAACCGAAACAGCCGTCAAAGGCTCAAAATCGGCAGTAATAGCTTCTGTAACCGATGCTTGATTAACAATGACACCGCCCACAGTCAAACCAACTTGTTGAGAACTTCCCCAAAGATAGCGGGCAGTTGCCATCGCACTTGCATCTCCAGTCGTCACCAAAAAAGCCGCCGTGCGGTTCGGATCTGCCAGCGCTTCCTTACCCTTATCCAAAAGATTATCGACTTGCTTAGTAGATTGAAAAGCATTGTCTCCCGACAAATCGACAGTCAACACCGTACTGACAACCGGTTGAATAAAAGGTGAAAGCGCTTTCCCCAAATCCGAATCTACCAAAGCTTGACGGAACCTGCGGATGTACCAACTCAGAATTTCCGGCATTCCCAGCATCCGCAGCGTATCCATGCCGCCATTGCCGTCATAAACGATCACATCGTATTGTTTGCTGTCCTCGTATTCCCGAAGTTCGTTCAACGCCAGGGCGCTGTCCATTCCCGGCAACACCCCTAATTCTTGACCGTAAATCTGCTTGAAAAACGGAGTGCGGACATATTGAGCTTCTAGTTGTTTAACTTCGTCCCACCTGCGTTCTAGCAGCGGCGCGCTTTGCACCTGAACTGCTTTGAGGTTGGGGGCGATTTCCTGGGGGCTGAGAGTCAGGGGAGTTCCTAGCAGGATGCCCAATGCAGGGCCCGGATCTTGGCCAAGCAGCAGAACTCGCTTGCCTTGAGCCGCGTATTTTTTAGCTGTTGCGATCGCGATCGTACTGCGGCCAGTGCCGCCTTTGCCCAAAAATGTCAAAATCAAAGCCATTTTCTGTTCTCACTGCCAAAGCTTACTCTTTAACATTTAAGCGCAACCTTCAGCCAGAGTGGGGAGGGGGGAGAGTGGAGGAAGAGGAGAGTCGGTGAGTGGGAGAGTGGGAGAGGGGAAGAATTGGGAAAATTTCTCCTCTTCCTTCTTCCATCGGACTGACATCCGTTACATCCGTTACATCCGTTACATCCGTTACAGAATCCGTTGCCGAACTTCCTTCTTCCTTCTACATCTGTTAAACGGGTTCTAGCTCATCTTCAAAGAACCAAGTCGCAAAACCGTCAAACTTGACAACCACGCCTACTCCGCTACCGTCAACCATTCTGAATCCGTCAACAGTGCCTACGGGATTCTCCTTTATCTTGCCCACTATATTTGCAGGTATCCGATCTCTGAGACGGCGCACCTTCACTCTCTGACCTACTTCTATTGCCACGGAAATTGTTCTCCTGCTCTATATAACCTATATACAACCGTTTATTTTACAGTTTGGCGTCTACTTCGGAACAGTAACACCAGCAGGCGATCGCTCCCTATGATTTTCCATCGAAATTTCTACCAACTTTTCCTAAAAAAAGTTATTCTAGCCGGAGTTGGTTGATCGTCTACCCTGATTCGCTTGGGTTTGCTTCATAAGGTTTCACCGTCGCCAGATCCACTGGCAGAGGCTGTTCACCACTTAGATAATTATTTTTTATTGCTTCGCAAAAAGAAGTTTTTTATTAATTTCCACAACTACAGGATTTCTCCTCAATTAGTCATCCTTCAGGCAGAAGCCAAAAGGCCTTCAAAAGCAGTAATTAATTTTATCTTTGCTATATATAAATCTGCCCTCTCTGACGTTGATAGCGGCGAAATTTCATGCTGCAAAGGACTTTGAGTCTGGTTGGCCAAATTTCCCGAAGGTCAGATTTTAGTAAAGTGCCATGTTGTAACAGTTTACTAAAATCTGACAATAAAAAGAAGGTTTAATGCTAAGCTCCCATGCTGAAAAAGTTAATTTTTGCTGATTTTTTACGGCATAAAAAATGGAACGATTTCCGGATGTATGCCGTCTGATAGAGGAAATGAAGTGGAGGAACTTCAATATGACAAAAGTGAAATTATGAATAAAATTTTTACGTGCGGGCGATCGACCAAAATTCCGCTCCTAAGTTTGTCCTTGGCTATGCTGGCGAGTCTGTCGCCCTTTCGTGGGACGATCGCCAGTCCGCCCTCTCCATCCCCCAAACAGCCGTCGAACGCTACTAAAATTGTCTTGGTCGATAGACTCCCAGCATTGCCTACCGCCTCCAAATCTCCCAAAAATCCGGCAACAGTGGCAGCGAATTCATCCCCAGCAGAGACGATAAAGGCTCAGGGAACAGCGGGTGGACGATCGCTCGAAATAGAAGAAATTCGCGGTACAGTCAGCTTTAAAGGGCGACCAGCGGTCGTGGGCGATCGGCTACTCGCCCCCGGAGACGAAATCATCACCGGCCCCGATTCCACAGCCCGTTTAGGCATCGACAACAACACCGGCATCGTGGAAGTTGCCGAAAAAACCACAGTCAGAATATCCAGTTTGTCAAACAGTGCAGGTGGCCAAAAAGACACAGCGATTTTTGTCAGCAGGGGACGAGTCAGGTTGTCGATCGGCAAAACTGCTGCGGCAACTCCCGCAGCAAACACCTCAACAATTATCCCGTCGAACCAAATAGTCGCCCTCAATACCTTCAGCGGACTCGGCAAATCCAGTCAAATTGCCCAACAAAAAAAATCTGCCAAAACCGCCCCAGTCAGGGTTGAAACCCCAGAAGGCGTTGCCGGAGTCCGGGGAACCTCCTTTGGCGTCAGCGTCGGTGGCGGTAAAACCGCAGTCGAAACTATTGAAGGTGCAGTCGTAGTATCCGACAGCGCCGACTCCGAAGTAGTTGTCAACAGCGGCAACTCCACGACAATTTTCCCTCAAACCTCGCCCGTGGCGCCCTCAGCGAGCCCTCGCCTAGCTCAACTCAAAGTCCGCAGTTTGTTGAGAGTCAGCGGCAATATCTATCGCCTCAGCGCTCAAATTAACCCGATCGACACAGTTTATGTCAACAACGAAGAGATTAAGAGCGATCGAAATGGCAACTTCAAAATCCAAGGAATTTTACCTCCAAGCCGCCGCCTCCAAATCGTAGTGCGAGGGCCGTCAGTCACAGAACGGCATTACAGCTTCGCAGTTCGCTAAACAACCTATCGTCGCGAGTAATGTACGCGGGAAGTCTCTGAGGACGTGAGTTAGATCATAAGTCCTATCAGGGTTGATTATTTTGTGTAGGTGCGAAGCATTTCGCGGTGACTCTCGGTAGTCAAAATAAAGAAATTTTGCGCCAACCCTTCGCCCTTACGGTATTGTAAAACTTCATGACTCCCACTCCTCTCGAAGTTCGGACTCGAATGTCAATTATTGCGGCAAATTAATTGCATGAAGTTCAAAGAATGGATTGATCATCTCAAACACACTCAACTGATCGGCTTCCGGCAACATATAAGCACAAATCCTCCCTGGATGACAGGGGTAGTAGTAGGTATGATGTCTGTATTTATGCTGCAAGTGGGAATGTGGAAACCCCTGGAATATTTGGGATACAAAACGCTATTTCAAATTAGAGAATCGGGTATATTACCAAATCCCGGATGGGATGAGAGAATTGCGGTAATTGCGATCGAACGGCATTCCTTGCAAGAATACGGTCAATTTCCTTGGCCCCGCAACCGCTATACCGAACTGCTAGAAGCACTGAAAAAATCTCCCCCTACAGCAGTTGGTTTTGACATTCTTTTCCTCGATCCGAGTCCGAAAGATGATATTTTAGCCGCTGCAATCGCCGCCAACGGCAAAGTTGTACTCGCTGGAACCACCAAAGAAGAACCCGTAGCATCTTTAAAAGCAGCCGCAGGTGTCGGCCACATCGGGCAAGAAGCCGATAGCGACGGTATTACCCGCGAGTCAAAAATCTTTCTCAACGGGATTCCTAATTTCGGTTTAGCAATGACTCACAGGTACAATGCTGCTAATCCCCAAGATCCAGTATTGCTTCCACAGTCAAAAAATAAGCAGGAAAAAAAAGTTTGGATTAACTGGCCGGGGAAAACAGAAAATCTACCTACCTATGCTTTTGTTGATGTCGTAGAAGGTAGAATTCCCGCAGATGCTCTGACTAATAAGTTAGTTTTAGTGGGCATAGTTGCTACGGGTTTCGACCCGATATCTTCACCTCTAAACAAGACTACGGCTGGGGTTTATTTATATGCAGCGTTGGTTGACAATTTGCTCAATCAACGCTTGCTGCAGCGGCTGCCGGTACTGGTGGAAATTTTGTTATTGTTGGGGACTGGCCCGCTTACCGCTTTGGTTCTGGGCAAGCGAGGTGTTAAAGAGAGAATTGCGATCGCTCTCGGTTTGCCTGTTGTTTGGATTGCGGCTGCTGCTTTGCTATTTGGCTTCTTTTTTTGGTGGGTTCCGATTGCCGCACCTATCGGCACTCTCATTTTATCTAGCACGGCTTTGCAACTGCGGGAACAGTACGAAAAGCAGCAGTTGATGAGGTTATTTGAAAAGCACGTCGCTCCGGAGACAGCTCAGCTTATTTGGGAACGCAAAGCTGAGATATTTGAACAGGGAGAACTCGAACCTCAAGAACTTACAGCAACGGTGCTGTTTATGGATATTCGTAGTTTTACTTCGATTTCAGAAAAAATGCGACCGCGGGATTTGCTCACCTGGTTGAACAATTATTTGGAAGCGATGACCAACTGTATTATGGATCACGGCGGCGTTGTAGATAAATACATCGGTGATGCAATTATGGCAGTTTTTGGGGTGCCTTTTTGCCATACCGAATATCGACAAATCCAACAAGATGCTTTGAATGCAGTTGCGGCTTGCATTGCGATGCACGAACGGCTGCACCAACTTAATCAGCAGCTTAGAAGTGAACGCAAACCTTTAATTAAGTTTGGCATCGGTTTGCATACCGGACAGTTAGTTGCTGGCAGCGTGGGCGGTTCCCGGCGTTTGAATTATTCTGTGATCGGCGATGCAGTCAACGTTGCTGCTAGATTGGAGGCGATGAATAAGGAAATTGTTTCTGACAGTCCTTTTAATTTGTTGGTAACGGCGAGGACTTTTGCTTATGTGCGCGATCGCTACGAAGGCCAAAAAGTAGGCTCGATTCAATTGCGCGGCAAAAAAGAACTGACTGTGGTTTATGCTATTTTGGGCGAAAAGCATTAGTTATTAGTTGTGATATTATGTCGAGTGATTAGGCTCAATTACTAATTCCTAATTTCCTGTTTTCCCCCAATATTTCGGGGCAATTCAATAGGGAACGCAACGGCAATCTGCTCTAATCAAATACACTCAGCCGCAAAGTTTTAGCTATCTTTTCTAACAGAAATAAGCCACCGATAGAATTTCCGTCTTTATCCAAGGGCGGACTGTAAAAGCCGATCGCACCTTGACCCGGAATTACCGAAAGCATTGCCCCGCTAACTCCAGACTTGGCAGGCAGTCCCACCCGCAGCGCAAAGCGGCCCGATGCTTCATACAAACCGCAAGTTGCCATCAGTGCTTTGACTGTACGGCAGTTTTCCCAGATTGCTTCGCCACTATTTACCAAAACCATCCCCAGCTTAGCTAAATCCTCCACAGTTCCCGACAAACAGCAGACGCGATTGTAGGTTTCTAAAGCAATTCCCGAGTTTTGAAGATAACCCGATTCTACCATTTTCAAGGCGAGATTCCAATTATTTTGATTCGGATTTGTCGTCACTGAATCGAGCATTAACTCGTCAACAAATAACTGACTGTTTGCCTGTTGATTCAGCCAATCGAGCAAGTTTTGACAGCGCGACACAGCATTTTGACCGGGCATCAAAGACGCTAGGGCGATCGCCCCGCTATTAATCATCGGATTTCTCGGCTTCCCTTGGTCTATTTCGAGTTGAGCTAAGGAATTGAAAGGCAGTTCCGAAGGCTCGCAGCCAACGCAGTCAAATACCGCTTTTTCGCCCAATTCGCACAGCAAATAAAGCAGGACGAAGGGCTTGATTACACTCATCAGCGGGAATGTTTGAGCAATACTACCCCAACTCAAAATTTGACCGTCAATTGCCCGAATTTGCACGGCAAACCTTTGTCTGTCTGCTTGTGCAAGGAGAGGTATGTAGGTAGGAATTTGACCGAATTTACTGCGATTTATTGCCTCTTTTGCCCAAACTTGCAGTTGTTCCGGTTGCAGGCAAGATAGTTTGCTGGTGGATATTTTCACGCTCGATTATTTAGATTATTTAAAGTTTTAGATTGGCATTCCTGGGGCGATGTTGAGCCGGAAACCCGGTTTATTAACCGAATTGCATCACTTGAACCCGCTGCGGGAAGAAACTGGGTTTCTTCGGGGAGATAAACCAAGCTCGAACTTCAGGCTATTGACGTTTCGGCCCGCCGGGAGCAAATAAATTTTTCATAAAAAACCTGTACTTTGCATAAAAATCTCCCCTTCACCCCGATATATAAGTAGCAGCTTCAAGGCAACGCTGCTAGCCCAAACAAACAAGCACTAGCTTGAAATGCCTTCAGGTTCTTATGTTTAAGCCCCAGCAAGGGGCGGGGTGCATATTTAAGTTAATTCTTTCAGAGTTCGCAAAATCCTGTCCGGAAAACCCCCGAACCTTTAAGAATGTACTATCCAACCGGATCTACCAAAACCAGGATAAAAAAATGGCAGATGAAGCGAAAGCAGAAGCACCAAAACCCGCTCCCATGATTTTTAAGGGTGTGTGCAAGGACGGAGTTCTCAAAGGCAAAGAAATTGAAGGCAAACTAGATATCAAAGTTAACGTCGAATCTGTCACAACCCCAGAAGCACCGCCCAAAAAATCCGAGTGGGAGCCAGTTATCTTTTGGGTATTGTTTGCATTCATGGCAAACTTGATTGTCGGCGACCCCGCCGGAATGCGAAAATACAGCTCCCCACAAAGGTCTTCTTCTCATCAGATGTTAAACCAATCTGGGGAGCAGTCGCTGTTGCCTAAGAAAAACACCAGCAACTTGCCACTTTAGGTCCTGGGAGCCTGCCAGCCGCGCAAATAGTAATAGAAAGACCCGAAATATTCATCGAATACTCGCGTCGTAGTTACCAAAGCTTCTGCACTAGGCAAAAAATCTCCCGCGTCTAAGCGGAGTCTACTGGATCTCCCTCCAGAAGTGGGTTGAAAAGTGTAGAAGTCGGTAGCCCTAGGAATCACCTGGATTCCCATATTCGCAAAAGCGAGGCTGGCACGGCGCATCTGAATCGCAGATGTTACCAGGATTACTTTGCGCGCGGCGCCACGGCTGTCGAGTATCTTTCTCACCTCTTCAGCGCTGGTGCGTATGTTGCTGCCGTTATCGTCGAGAACGATACTGCTGCGCGGCACGCCCATGTTGTTTGCCAGCAAAGTCTCGATATCCTTAGCTTCGCCAACATAACCCTCCAACTCGGGTCTGGGGCCAGCGGTAACGATGACCATCGGTGCGAGTTGTTTTCTGTACAAAACGGCAGCATAGGGCAGGCGATTGCCTGTATCTGTCAGTTGAATCGCTACTCGGTTGGGAATGTGAGGTTGAGTGGTTCCCTTGCCCAGGAGGACGATCGCCGCTGCGGTTTCGTCGCAGCAAACTGTACGGACGGCTGCGGCGGCGTCCCGTTCTGCTTGCTCGGCGAACCAGTAAGCGACAACTGGCATACTCGAAAGGATCAAAACTAGCAGCGCTGCCAGGATCATTCTCGGCGCCGGGTTGCGGATGCCCCCGTTCGTGATCAGCGCCGATGCAATCACCAGCAGCGTGATGGAAAAACCCAGCGGCTTAAAGAAGAAGGCTATGAGCCCGAAAATCGCTGCTCCGACCGGGGTGTCTGGTGCAAAAAAAGCTAGGATCAAAAGGCTGATCAGCAGCAAAACGCGCAGCCGATCTAATAATGGATTGTCTTTACCTCCTGATTGATCCCACCACGATTTGATCAGTGAGAACAGGAGGAATAGAAATAGAATGCGAGCTAACAGTTCTGGCATCTTGCAATATTCTGTGTCTTCATAAATTAGTACAGAAGTTTTGGAAACGAGCGCTAATTTAACTGCGGTAGGAAATACGGGCATCGGTGGGTTTTTAACTTTCGCGAATAACGCAGTCCGATCGCATTTATCCTAATGCTCGCTTCCTGTCAGCTATAAACCATTGGTTGCAGGGTGAAACCCGCTACTTCCAGTCACAGATTGCTGACAGTTAATTGGTAATTGATAACTGGTAATGGTTGATTGATAATTGGTAATGAATCGAGCACGCCGCAGGTGAAATTGGCAATTCAACTCTGCTTTCTGCTGCCTGCTTTTTTTCCCCATTACCTGTTACCCATTCACCAATCCCAATTTATCGGCGCTTCAGTTGATTCCGAATTGCCTGCGTTACCGTTTGAATTACTTTAACACGAGCATAATACTTGTTATCGGCCGCAATTAGCGTCCAGGGAGCAGCCGGCGTGCTGGTGCGCTGAATCATTTGATTCACCGCTACTTCATAATAATTCCACTTTTCCCGATTCCGCCAATCTTCGTCGGTGAGTTTGTATTGTTTAAATGAATTGTTTTGTCGCTCTGTAAACCGCTTTAGTTGCTCGTCAGGACTGATGTGCAGCCAGAATTTAACTAAGACACAACCGAAACTGGTGAGTTGCTCCTCAAATTCATTGATTTCCTGATAAGCTCGGCGCCATTCGGGTTCGGTGGCAAATCCTTCGACTCGCTCGACCAGCACTCTACCATACCAACTACGATCGCAAATGCTGATTTTACCGGCAGTTGGCAGCCGCTGCCAGAACCGCCACAGGTAGTGGTGCGCTTTTTCTTCATTTGTCGGGGCCGCAAAGGCATTAACAGTGTAACTGCGGGGGTCTAATACGTCCGTCAAGCGTTTGATTGCTCCTCCTTTACCGGCGGCGTCCCAACCTTCAAACAGCACTAACACGGGGATTTCCTCTTCGTAGATGCTTTGTTGCAGTTTGCCAAAACGGGTTTGTTCTTCGCGAAGTTGCTGTTTGTATTCGTCGGGCGACAGCGATTGAGTTAAATCTACTTGGGCGAGCAAGTCTGGTTCAGTAGGTTGTAAGTGTTCTTGATGCGGCACTTCCACGGGTGCAGATTGCGTCGGCAGTCTGTCTAAGGCTTCTGTAATTGTCGCTGCCATTTGCGTTAAAACTTTGACTCTCGCCCACCGCTGACAGTCGCCTTCTACTAGCGTCCAAGGTGCGGAGCCCGTGCCGGTTTGGGCTACCATTTCTTCTGCCAAAGTTGTGTATTCTTCGTATTTTTTGGCTTGTTTCCAGTCTTCTGGCCGCACTCGCCAAGCTTGTAAGGTGTCGTCTTCTAGTTTTTTGAGCCGATGCTTGAGTTCTTTTTTGCTGAGGTGAATCCAAAATTTGGCAATTGCGGCGCCGTCATCTACCATCTGCCGCTCGAAGGCGTTGATTTGCCTGATGGCTGTCGGTACTTCTGCGTCGGAGAGTCGATCGAACAACCGATCTTCTAAAACATGAGTGTACCAACTGTGGTAGAAAAAACCAATTTTGCCGCGGGCGGGGAGTTTCTGCCAAAACCGCCATAGGAAAGGATAGCCCATTTCTGCATCTGACGGTGGCCAAATCGGGTGTACCGCAAACCCGCGCGGGTCCATGTACCCCACCATTTTTTTGACCAGCGCGCCTTTGCCGGCGGCGGCCCAACCTTCGAGTACGATGATTGCGGGCAGTTTTTTTTCCCAGCAAGCCTGTTGGAGCGATCGCAACTGTTTCATTAAAACTTCTATCTTTGCCTCGTAGGTTTCTTTATCGAGGGAGATATCTAAATCGAGGTTGTCGAGCATATTTACCTCATATAAATCTGAGAAAACTGTTTAACGTTAGTTTAACGTTTGGATAAAATTAAATCCTCAAGTCCGGGAAAAACGTTATAAAAATTACAGTTACGGCTGGTTAAAAGCCGGAGCGCTCCTGCAATCAAATGCCCGCCTCGTTAATACTAGCAAGATTCCCTCAATTTCAAACTTGCCAAAAATAACGGCTCAGGTTATAGTTGAAATAGGTAACTTTTAAATAAGTTCAACTTCTCCCCTCCTCCGATCGGGCGAGTTAACAGGAGGAGGCAAAAATCCCTGAAAAAGGATTTAGTGTAAAAGAGAGCAAAAGTAAAAATTAACTACCCGGTGGGGGTGACAACTTCTTTACTTAGCTGTAGAAACTTTATTCAAACAATAGTTACTTAAGCACCAAGCTTGGTAACGAAAGAGAGCGCGACTCATCGACATCCAGCCATAAACTCACATACAAAACTCGCCCAAAAGGGCAAACCAATTTTTATGATTGCGCTATAAGATAAAACCTGAAAGCCTGGGTGATATAAACAGGTTTCTGAGTTTTATCGACACCACAATAAATCTGCATTACATCCGCGTTTATCCGCGTTCATCTGCGGTTAATCATCAAAAACTCGGATTTTTGTTAGAAATTTACTGTACTTGTTTGCCAATACCAATTAAAAGGAACAGTCCGAAGTTACGGATTGCAAGTTTTCTATGAATATCTTGACAACACGCTCGTACAAGGGCGAAACTGACTGGTGCGCGATCGCAAATTTGATCGATGCTTGCGAAGCAGTGGATAGACTCGGCGAAGAAGTCTCAGCAACTGAACTCAAGCTAATACTTGATGGACCAAAACTCGACCAAGCCCGCGACGTACAGTTGTGGGAAGATGGTAATTACAAACTAATCGGTTTGTCACTCCTAGATATGCCAGATTCGCCAGAGGAAATAGACGCTTGTCTGTGGTTTTACGTGCATCCAAATGTCCGTAGCGAAGGTTTAGAAAAAGACATAATTAAGTGGGGAGAAAAGCGGCTGCGCGAAGTGGGGAAAGAACGGAATTTGCCCGCGAAATTGCGTACCTACAGCCGGGAGGATAAAACAGATGAAATCCTGCTGTTAGAAAAACAGGGCTTTGAGGTCGAGCGCTATTTTCTCACAATGGCCCGATCCCTCGCGGAACCGATTCCCACGCCCGAATTCCCCGCAGATTTTGCGCTGACACACGTATCAGGAGAACAAGACATCCAACCTTGGGTAGAGATGTTCAACCAGTCATTTATCGATCACTGGAATCACCACGATTTAACTGCGGAAACCGTGCGCTACTGGATGCAAGACGCCAATTATCAGCCGGAATTAGACTTGATTGCTGTTTCGGGCGATCGTAAATTTGCAGCTTTCTGCGACTGTCAAATCAAAGCCCAAAAAAACGCCCGCGGCGACACAAAAGACGGTTGGATTGAATTGTTAGGTACGCGGCGCGACTTTCGGAAAATGGGTTTAGGGAAAGCGATGCTGCTGGCGGGTTTGCATAAGTTGAAAGCAGCGGGTGCAAATACTGCTAAACTCAGCGTTGATGCTGACAGTTTGACGGGGGCGACAAAGCTTTACAAATCAGTGGGTTTCCGCCCGATGGAAACTTGGATCGAGTGGGCAAAAGCCGTGTAATATCAAATCTGGTTAGATATCACATCTTGCACCATTAGCAATAAGTTTTTCAAGAATAGGCAAAATGCCTGTTCCACAATAAACTTAATGTTTTGTGGAACAGGCATCTTGCCTGTTCGCAAGAAGCGAGACCGTCGCACTGTGTCATTGTTCGCTTTGTTTGGTTACTTCGACATAAATATGTTCTAACCGCACCGGATACCGAGCGATTGAGTCAATAGAAATCCCGTCGAACAGCAAAATAATCTCTTTTAATTCTAAACGTTCCGGCAGCCAAAAAGCTAAATCGCTACCGTAGCGGCGGGGGATAAAACTGTATTGTTTAGCGCGGGCGATAACTTCAGCTTCTTCGTCGGTTTTTACCACGATAATTTCTTGAGCCGGAATCAGTTTTTGCAACTCCTCCAAGCTGCCCTCAGCGACAATACGGCCATTTTTCAGAATCCCGATTTTCTGACAAAGACGCTCAGCTTCATCCAACAAGTGAGTTGTCAGCAGAATTGTAATTCCTTCCGATTGCAAGCGCTGAATTAACTGCCAAATTTCATAGCGGGCCTCAATATCTAAACCAGTTGTCGGTTCGTCTAAAATTACTAATTTAGGTTGGTGTACCAATGCTACAGCAATATTCAATCGGCGCTGCATTCCTCCGCTTAAAGTTTCTACAGGACTTTTGGCTCTATCTGTCAAATTGACTGCTTTTAAACATTGCTCTACTTGATAGCGTCTCTGCTTCCGCTCTAAGCCGTAAATTTGAGCAAAAAAATTGAGGTTTTCTTCGCAAGTCAAGCTTTTATAAAGCAAATTTTCTTGGGGCGCTACCCCTATTAACAATTTAGTAGCTTCGGAAACAGGTTCACCATTGATAGAAACTTTGCCGCTGTCGGCATTTAGCAAATTACATAAAATATTGATAGTTGTCGTTTTGCCCGCCCCGTTTGGCCCGAGCAAACCGTAAATTTCTCCAGCTTGAATGTGCAGTGTTAAATCTCGAAGCACTGAACGTTCGCCGTAAGACTTATTTAGCTTTTCTATTTGCAGCACTGCTTTAATTCTCCGTATAATTTTATATATTTACGGTTGTTTATGAACGATTAAACCGCAGAGAGCGCGGAGTCTCCAGAAGAGAGAGATATGAATAATTACGACATAATGAGATAGTTTTAAAGTCTTCTTTCTACTCTCAACATCCGCCGATAAGACAGCCATCCGGCTACTATCATTAAAACAGCAAAGATGCACAAAAATCCGAAGTGTTCTGCAATATCAGCCAAATCTTTGCCGTCAGCCCACACGCCCATCAGCGCTTCGTTCATGTGATAAATTGGATTGTACTGTGCGAGATCCAGCAGACTTTTGGGAAACAGCGAAGTCGGCAAAAATGCGCCTCCTAAAATCAACAAAGGAACGCCGAAAGCTGCTACTAGGGAGTTGACATCTTCAGTGCGCCTCGCAAACTGGGTGCCGAGAATAAAGCCTACACCTACATAAGATACAATACTGAGTAAAATAATCGCACATCCTAGCAGAATAGAGCCTTGGAATTGTGCTCCTAAAAAAGAGGCGATCGTGTATACTAAAATTACCTGACCGATGCCGATGCAACTGTGGGCCAGGAAAATTCCTAAAAAGTAAGAAGTGCCGCTCAGGGGGGAAATAAACAACCGTTTTAGGGTATGCTGTTCTCGCTCTGCTACTACTGTTGCTACGCTGCCGCCGAGACAGCTAAAAAATAAAGCCGCTCCTACTAAGCTTGCAGGGGCGGCAGTTTCAAAAGCTTTTGCTGTTGTCAGTTGCGCGCGTTCTGCTAAAATTAAGGCGTTAATAATCAAGATAGAAATCGGAAATATCGCCCAAAAAATTAAACTGCGTCTTCGTCTTCCCAATTCTATTAAAATTCGCTGCGCTACAGCGAGGGTTTCGTACCAGTATTTCATCTTAAGTTTGTTAGCATTGTTGTTGTCTGGAATCAAAAATTAAAGTTAATAGTTTATGATACAGTCATGAAATAAGCTTGTCAAATAACTGTTTAAAATGTACACCCTTGAATTAACTTTAATAAAGGGGTGAAAAACCAAATAAGGCAACGGAGGAAACGGGTAAAATCAACCGGATTGGATGATGAAATTACCCTCGCCAGCAACCGAGGACATGGCGCCGTGCCCATGGGTGACAACTTAACGTCAAAGCCAATCACAGACTGCTGTTTGAGTATTCAAGGTTAGATCTCCCTGGCGCCCCCCTTAAGAAGGGGGGGACAAGAGTCTTGTCAAAGTCCCCCTTCTTAAGGGGGATTTAGGGGGATCTAGACTTAGCTACAAGCGAGACTTATCAATGGTTTAAGTCTTAAGTTGTCACCAATGGGCAATACCGTTTCCCTACCCCAAAATAATCAATAATTCTTACTTAATCGTAAAGTTCTTACCTCTGTAGCATCCTTGAAAAGAAGTTAAACTGGTGCGGTTTATCTGTTCCAATTTAGTCACGAGGGAAGAAGTATTGCTACTTTCAGGGGTAGCATTCCACTTGTAGATAAAGTCGCCGAGATAGTCTCCGGTTTCTTCGTAGCTATGCTCTTCAATTGGAATTCCCGAAACTCCTGAAACAGTTTGGTTTTGGTATCCGTTAACGATGATTTTTTCGATAACTGCGCCCGGTTCTACAGTGACATTCCAGTTAACCGGTTCGTAGGCTGAAAGTGCGAGAATTATTGGCTTGTTTCGGCGTTCTACTTTGACTTCGATCGCACTTTTAGATAAATCTCGGTTCTTGTGATCCGCATTGGCTTCGTAAACGCCTATTACGTGAAGTTCTTTATTTCCGCTTGAAGAACCGACATGAGCTGAAAAATCATCGGAACCGCCAAACCCGCAGTTAGCTGCAGAACTAATTGGGGAAATAAAAGTGGTTTTTTCGGCTAGTTTCTGCTGCACCGCCGGCACTACCCAGACTCCAGTTCCAATTCCCAAAGCACCTATCAAAGCGGCCGCGACACCGAAAGGAATGGCATTGGTTAAATGGCGAAAAGGGGGCTTTGCTGTTAGTTGAGATAGCGTTTGCTGCCAAGTTTCACCCGTTTGTCGATCGGCATTGCCACCATCGAGACACGCCAATAAACCTAAACTTTCCGGCTGTTCGAGCAGACTTTGAACAGTTTTCCCTTCCCCGACGTAGAGATTTCTAGTTTCGGTGTCTAAAAGCAGCCAGTAGCGATCGCCCTCGCCGAGGTTGTACTCTTGTAGCGCAGGATCGACTAAATCGTGCTGCAAAAACACCAGCCAAGCCATATTATTGCCAGTGCCGACTGTTTTGCCGTCGCTGGAAATAAGTTGGTCGATGTCTGGCTCCCAGCGCCAAGCTACCCAGCGACTATCTCCTCGATAGCCGAGAGATTTTTCTAGTTGCGGGTGAGCGGTTATTTCTAAGCGTTGAACTAAGTTTGACACTAGATGTCCTCCTCAAGTGCGATCGGGTCTAGAGCAATTTTGTTGAAATTTAAAACAAATATTTTGCTCATGAAGAGCCTCCGAATAATCGGGTTAATTTTGTCTCGCTAATGTTATCAGTCGGTACTTTCTCAACCACACTGGCTTAACAAAAATATGCCTGTTTAATGGTTTAGCTTGAGAACTTGGAGCTGGCGAGCACCCGTCTGGTAATAACTTTAACCTTTGCTGATAACTAATCCTGTTACGGATTAAAGCTAGCTATCTATCACTGCTTCTAGCTGGTTGTCCAGTTGTGAAACAGTGATTGGCTCCTAGCCTCTACAAGTTCTTAGCTTAACTTTTATTTCGCTACTCTGCTACAAAATATGCCGATCGTACCTGACATCAATATTACCCAGGCAAATAAATATTCCGGCTTTCTCGCGGGTGAACAATCCCTGAAAAAGAGACGGTTTCAGAGAAACCCGGTTTCTGTGATGAAAGTTCTGACACTTCCCCGATTACTGGCGGGGGCCATCAATCGCATCTCTAGTCGGTGCAACACCTCCAGGGCCAAAGGAACTCGGCGGCACTCTCGGAAGATTGAGATTGGGATTGGGAACTAAATCGCCGTTGCTGTCGCCAGCAGTTCCACCCGTGGGAGACGCACTATTATTGGGAGTGGTATAAGGCGCACTTCCCGGATTGAGATTATTCTGATTGGTATTCGGCGAAGTTCCCGGATTGGCATTATTCGGAGTAATATAGGGCGAACTTCCCGGATTGAGATTATTGGGATTGGTACTCGGTGAACTTCCCGGATTGGCATTATTGGGAGTACCTGCGGGCGAAGTTCCGGGATTCTGATTATTCTGATTGGTATTGGGCGAAGTTCCCGGATTCTGATTATTCTGATTGGTATTGGGCGAAGTTCCCGGATTCTGATTATTCTGATTGGTATTGGGCGAAGTTCCCGGATTCTGATTATTCTGATTGTTGGGATTTGCCGTGCCTGTTGGAGTAGTTATCGGCGTGCCGGAAGCATCTCTGGTGATGGCGTTGGGGTTCGGGGGAGCAGGCGGAGCACCTCCATTGGGGTTATTTGCAGGAGCATTGGCGGGGTTGCCCGCAACCGGAGCAGTGTTTTTGGGAGCAGCATTGCTGCCACACAAGCTGACTAAATCAAAAGTTGTGCCGCCTCGAGTTTCGATGAAGCAAACCGGCACATTTACTTCGGGGTTGGAGGCTCTGGGAAAATCGGCTGTTCCCGGCATGGGACGGCTAAAGGCAGCTTCCGCCATCAGTGGGGTCAAGGCCGCCGATAGAGCGGCGATTGTTCGCAATAATCTCATCAGCGTTTCCTCAAAGGTTGAAGTTCATTTTCTCCAGTATTGCCTATAAATTGGCAAGTGTCCTCACTCTAAAAGCCGATCGATCTTTTTGACAACTGCTTCTACAGGGCCACCGCTGGCTAAAACATCTCGCGCAGACAGAAAGGACAGGTAGAAAAAGCCGATAAGCTAATCCGCCTTTAAATTGCATGGTCAAATAAATTTTCACTCTTGTGAGGTCGGCATCCTGCCCGCCCTCAAAATACAATTTAAATGCAGAACAGCTTAGTGATACATTCGCACATCCTTTTCCCTTCTTCCCTAATATTTTTAGTACCGAATTCGCGGGTCAATGTAAGCGTTCAAAATATCAATTACAATGCTGGCAATTACGACTATTCCTGCAAAAAATACCACAATACCTTGAACAGTTGGATAATCCCGCAAGCTAATCGCTTCGTAAAGGCGATTTGCCAACCCCGGCCAAGAAAAAGTAACCTCTGTTAAAATAGCACCGCCCAACAGTGCAGCAAAAGTCAATCCTAATACAGTAATCACTGGAATCAACGCATTTTTCAGAGCGTGAGCCCATAAAATCTGGAATTCGGGAATTCCGCGAGCTCTAGCTGCTTCGACATAATCGGCTTGCAAAGTTTGCTTGAGATTCACTCTGACAATCCGCTCGAAAATGCCGCTCAAAAGAATCCCCAACGTCAAACTCGGAAGTGCCAAATAATGCAAAGATGTGAGAAACTGACCAGGGTTAGCGCTCAGGAGACTGTCAATCGTGTATAGTCCTGTGTAGCCTTGGGGGGCGGGAAATGTGACGGGAAAGCGAGTTCCCAAAGGAAACCATCCCAACTGCACCGCGAAAATCAATTGCAAAACCATACCGGCCCAAAAAGCGGGCAGCGAGTAAGTGATAATGCCAAACAAACGGCCTGCAGCATCGAAAATAGTGTTGGGGCGGGATGCTGCCAGAGAACCGATACTGATGCCGACAATTAAAGCTATGGCCATGCTACAAACTGCTAATTCCACTGTAGCGGGGAAATAATCTCCGATAATTTGCCACACGGTTTGTCCGCGAGTGGTGATGGAGGTTCCCAAGTCGAAGCTCAACAAGTCTTTCATGTATTTGAGATATTGCTGCCACAAGGGTGCGTCGAGGCCGAGTTGAGTTCGCATTGCTTCTTTGGCGGCTGCGGGAGCTCGTGAGCCGAGAATGGCATCTATTGGGTCGCCCGGAGTGGCCCGCAACAATAAAAATACTGCTGTGGTGATTGTCCACAACATTAGCGGTGCGAGGAGTAAGCGGAGAAAAATATAAGATTGCAGGGCTTTGGAACGAGACATAATATTTGGGAATTGCCAATTGCGAAGTCATTAGTCATTAATCCGATGTTGAATACCAATTTTTTATGAGTCCCCGTAGAATCCGATCCCCCCTAGCCCCCCTTAATAAGGGGGGGACAAGATTCCGATCAAAGTCCCCCTTATGAAGGGAGATTTAGGGGGAGCGAGATATGTGCAACTTCACATTAAATTGGTAGAAGGCATCAGGCAGATGGAAGGTAGAAGCTGGAAGAAACAGATATTTTATATCTGCGACTTCCGTGCCGCGAATCAGGGGAATTGGGAATTGCAAATAGACAGTTGAGTTGATTTTTGCGAAAAAGTCGATCGACTTTTTCGCAATTGGCGATTTTCCTATTCGCCCAGCAGCGATTCAAAGGCGGCTTGCAAAGACTTGATATCGCCTACTCTGGCTACTAACAAGTTTTCGCTGCCGGCATCCTCCAGCCTGTGCTTCCAATACAGGATGCTATCGGAGTTGTTCATCCAGAAACTAATCACGGTGTCTACAACTCGATCGACATCCCAGCCGCGGTTAGGAGAAACTGTCTCTACGGATGCCACAAACGCATCAAGAGTACACTTCCAGTTTCCCAAGTATTCTACACCCGACGGCTCCTGTTGTTTCAGCAATTCCTGCTGCTGGTTAAAAAATGTTAAAGTTGGAGATACGCCCAGGATTTCAAATGTATAGTTCATGTCATCCTCCAGAAGTATTATTTTGCCAAAAGATCCATCGTCCAAAAAAGCCAAAAACGCTTTACTTTGCTGGCGTTGATGAAATGCAGGTGCTTCAATTATCCTCTTTGTAGTCGATGGCTTACGCCCCGCTACGCTACGGGATTTTGGCGGCTTATCTTATTAATAGCAAATTTTTCAACAAGGGATTGTCACCTAATTTACATTTGTCCTGGCACTGTAGAAAAAATTAAAATCAAATTTTTATTAAGCAGGTGTAAGGGGGGCTATCCGCACCGGGAGAAAGTGAGCCCATTTTAGATTAAAAATTTTAGATTAAAGAATTGAATAATTGGGAATGACTGATCACAACCAGGGTGGGGAACACGAGCCTAAAGTTGATTTTTTTTTACCGCTGTGACTTTTTGACTGCGAGTGTCCGATCGCGCTCGCCACATTCAGGCAAGTAGTGACATGATTAATATTACAAGTTTTTACAGTATCGGTGGAAACCTCAGCTCAGTTTTGAGTGGCCGATCACCGCACTTCACTCTTGCTGGGCGACTTGGTAACTTATATCTAGGGCATCTTTTAAACGACAAACGATAGGCAAACCCGGTAGGTGTCACAATATTGATGTTATTGAAAAGTCTGAGTAGTTGTGTGATGAAAAGCTCGCCCAAGATGTCACTGAGCCTAGTTTTATTGATACCGCTGGTGGTGCAAATCTCCGTAGCAGTCGGCGTGACTGGATGGCTGTCGTTTCGCAACGGCCAGAAAGCCGTCAATGACCTTGCTACGAGGTTAAGCTTGGAAGTTGCAGCGAGGACTAAAGAAAATTTCCGCAGTTTTGGGGATGTGTCTCACCTGTTCCTGCAAATGAATACTGCTGCGATCGCCTCTGGAAACTTAGACCCGGAAGACTTCCCCAACTTAGAGCGCTATTTTTGGAACCAGACCAAGCTGAGCGATCGAAATACAACCATCTACTACGGCGACGAACAGGGCAGATTCCTCTTGCTCAAGCGAGAAGCAGAACACTTAGTATACATCAGAGATGAATCAACCGCTCCCAACCGCCAAATTTATCGCCTAGATAGCCAAGGAAATCGCACTGAGCTAATCAAAACTGTCCCCTATGACCCCCGTACTAGACCTTGGTACAAAGCTGCCAAACAGTCAGGAAAAGCCACTTGGTCTCCCATCTACACCTTCGCAGCACCGCCAGTGCTGGGCATTACGCCGGTGATGCCCATCTACAGCCAAACGGGCAGCCTGCAGGGGGTATTGGCAATTGACCTGACTCTTTCTCAAATCAGCGATTTTCTTAAAAGCATCAAAATTAGCCCGTCAGGACAAGTTTTTGCGATCGAACGCAGCGGGAAAATAGTCGCCAGTTCCACAGACGAATTGCCCTTTGTCACCGACAAAGACGGACAAAAACGGCTGTTGGCGACACAAAGCAAAAATTTGCTAATTCGATCGGCCTCCACATACTTGCAAAAACGATTTGGGAGTTTTGAACAAATTAACAGCAAAGGACAGTTTACCTTCGAGATAGACGGCAAACGTCAATTTATTACTGTTGCTCCCCTGCAAGACGGCCGTGGCCTTGATTGGCTGATTGTAGTCGCAATCCCGGAAGCAGACTTTATGGAGCAAATTAACGCTAACACTCGCACAACTATCTTATTGTGCTTTTTTGCCTTCGTACTGGCGATCGCACTCGGAATTTTCACCTCTCGCTGGGTTGTCAAACCGATTACCCGATTGTTGCAAGCTTCCAAAGCTTTAACAAAAATGTCCGAATCATCCGACTTCACCTCCGCAGAATTAGACGGCGAAGTCGAAGTTCAAGGAGTCAAAGAACTCGGTCTCCTAGCTCAGTCTTTCAACCACATGGCAAGACAATTGCGATCGTCTTTTGTTGCCCTAGAACAAACCAACTCTAGTTTAGAACAGCGAGTAGCAGAGCGGACTGCCGAACTCGAAGCCGCAGAAGCAGAATTGCGGGCTTTGTTTGCAGCTATGAACGAATTAATTATAGTTGTGGACGCCAGCGGTCGCTATTTAAAAATCGCGCCTACCAATATTTCCCTGCTCTACAAACCAGCCGAACAATTAGTTGGCAAAACAGTCGGAGAGCTGTTTCCCCAAGCTACAGCCGACAATTTTCTCAACCACATCCGAACAGCTTTAGATACTCAGCAAACTGTCAGCATTGAGTACGATTTAATCATTGACGACCGGGAAGTTTGTTTTGCCACCAGCATTTCGCCACTTTCAGAAGAATCCGTGATTTGCGTAATCCGCGATATTACTGAACAGAAGCGAGCCGAATCGGTGCGACGCCAAAGGCAAAAACAATTGCTCAAACAAAATACGGTTTTGGTAGAATTAGCAAGAAATAAAGCACTTTATCGAGGCGATTTAAAAGTAGCTTTGAGGCAAATCACCGAAGCAGCCACTCATACCCTACAGACAGAAAAAGCTGGCGTGTGGCTGTATGATGAGAGTCGATCGACACTGCAATGTCTCGACCAATTTAGCCGCAGCAACCACCAATATTCCCAAGGTAAGGAACTCGCAGCAGCAGACTATCCAGCTTATTTTCAAGCTTTGGAAGAACACCGGACGATCGCAGCCGAGGACGCTCTATCAGATATTAGAACTAGAGAATTTGCCGCAACTTACTTTGCACCAATGGGTACTACATCAACCTTAGATGCGCCGGTGCGGCTGGGAGGACAAACAGTCGGAGTTATCTGTATCGAACAAGTGGGAACTACTCGCAACTGGACATTAGAAGAACAAAATTTTGCTGCTTCCCTGGCAGATTTGGTATCATTGGCGATCGAAGCCAGCGAGCGCGATCGTACACAAATCGCTTTGCGTCAAGCAGAACAAAAATATCGCAGCATCTTTGAAAATGCCGTCGAAGGGATTTTTCAAAGAACCCCCGAAGGCCACTTCTTGAGCGTAAATCCAGCTTTAGCCCGCATCTACGGCTACGCCACTCCCGAAGAATTGACATCCAATCTCACAAACATCAGACAGCAAGCTTACGTCAATCCTCAGCAGGGCGACAAGTTTATGCGAGTGATGGAAGAATTCGGAGAAATTTCGGGGTTTGAGTCAGAAGTTTACCGCGTTGACGGCAAGGTAATTTGGATTTCCGAAAGCGCGCGTGCAGTCTGCGACGCCGACGGCAAGGTACTCTACTATGAAGGCAGTGTCGAGGATATTAGCGATCGCAAAGTCTTTGAATCCGCCTTGCAACTCGCCCTAGAAGCAGCCGAAGCTGCTTCCACCGCAAAAAGCGCATTTTTGGCAAACATGAGCCACGAACTGCGAACACCACTGAATGCCATCATCGGCTACAGCGAAATGCTCCAAGAAGAAACCGAAGAGTTGGGCTACGATGAACTCATCCCAGATTTAGACAAAATCCGCACTTCCGGCAGACACTTGCTATCGCTAATTAACGACATTCTCGACATTTCTAAAATCGAAGCCGGCCGCATGGATCTTTACTTAGAAACCTTCGACATCGCCGCCTTGATTGAAGAAGTAGCATCTACCGCCGTGCCGCTAATAGAGAAAAATGGCAACACTCTCAACTTGCACCAAATTAGCAATATCGGCACTATGCACGGTGACATTACGAAAGTGCAGCAGATTTTATTAAATTTGCTGAGCAATGCTGCCAAATTCACTCAAAACGGTACAATTACCCTCACAGCCAGCCGAGAAAAAATTGCGGGCGACAGCAGCGAATCACAACAAGAAAACACTTCTGAACCGACAGCAGATTCTCAATCTTCAATTGCTAGTAAAGAATTTTTAGTTGTTAATTGTACAGATACAGGAATTGGGATGACTCCCGACCAGTTGCAGCACATTTTCCAACCCTTTACCCAAGCAGACGCTTCTACCACGCGCAAGTACGGCGGCACCGGTTTGGGACTGGCAATCAGCCAGCGTTTTTGCCTCATGATGGGCGGCAATATTTCAGTAAAAAGTCAGGAGGGTGTTGGTTCTACTTTTACCATCCGCTTACCTGTTAATCCGCCAAATTACGGTGCATAACGGTTACACCGGATCTGCCTGGAAACTAGAAAATATCTAACTTCCAATTATATCAAATCCGTTAGCATCGGAATAGTAAATTCGAGTTCACTGTTCACTGTCAACAGTCAACCGTCAACAGTCAACATCATTCCGGTGTAACCGGAAATGAGATTACCTTTGAATGCTTCTCGGATCGAGAGCATCCCGCAACCCATCCCCCAATAAATTAAACGCCAAAACAGTCAAAATAATCAGTATCGCCGGAGGCCAAACCAACCAAGGCTGCAACACTAAAATTGAAGCATTAGTAGACAGGGATAGTAAATTTCCCCAAGAAGGATCGGGTTGTTGAATTCCCAAGCCAATTAAACTCAAAACCGACTCCGCGACAATAAAACCCGGAACTGCCAAAGTAGCAGAAATAATTACATAAGTTGCAGTTTGTGGCAAAACGTGGCGGACAATAATATAAATTGGATTGGCACCCATTGCCCGCGCCGCTTGCACAAATTCTCGTTGTTTAATTGAGAGAACTTGGCCGCGAATCACCCGGGCTAAACTCGCCCAACTGATAAATGAAGTAATCAGCACAATCAATATAAATCGCTGAGCACTTGTCAATCCAGGGGGCAATACTGCTGCTAGCGCTACTAATAAATACAGACCGGGAATTGTCATTAATACTTCGGCGAAACGCATTAAAATACTGTCAATCCAACTGCCGAAATAACCCGATATGCCTCCGATCAACAATCCCAAGGGAAAAGAAATTGCTATTCCTACTAAACCGATGCTGAGGCTAATTCTGCTGCCCTGTACTAAACGACTGAATTGATCGCGAGCTTGTTCATCCGTGCCTAAAAGATTAATTTTGCCTTCTCCTGTAGTGCCAAACAGATGCCTGTCGAAAGGCAAAAATCCTAAAAATTTATAGGGGGAACCTTTGACAAATAAACCGAGAACAGAGGGTTTTTGCCAGTCTACAATTACCTCGCGAGCGCCCGTATTAGCATCCACTGGACCCTGAGTAGTCGGATAAACGTGGGGCCCTATAAATCGCCCGTCTTGGGTGGCTAAATAAATCTGAGTCGGTGGCAGCAATGAACCGTTTAATTGAGAGTCATAGGGGTCATAAGGTGCCACAAATTCGGCAAAAAGTGCGACTGTATAAAAAATTAACAGTAGCATGGCTCCCAACCGAGCTAGAGGATTTTTTCTAAGATTTTGCCACCAGTTCATAAGTTTTTAGGTTTGAGATTTTAAGTGGGTTAGTAATACAGACTAATGTTCTTAAAGTTCTTTGTAGAGACTTTAGTCTGTTCTTAATGGACTCAGCAGGCAAAAGTTAATTCCTAACTTATAAAAGTTTTCATAATTGAATTACTTAGCTACAAAAATTAGACTACTTTTGCTCATCGGCGACCAAGATTATTCTACTTTCATCTTCTGGTATTTTCCCCAATTCCTCGCCGCTAAAAGGATTGTAGAAAAACGAGCCTGTTTGGGGCGGCAATTTGGGATTGAGTACAACTTCTACTATACTTTTTACAACCCCAGTGAGCGGAATTGCTAGGATAACTCCCAACAATCCTCCCACTCTACCTCCTAAAAGCAAAGCTGTGAAAATAATTACCGGGCTCAATCCGGTGAGATTGCCCATAATTCGGGGAGCTACTAAATTATCCTTGATTTGCTGGAGACCGATCGCCACTACCAACACTTGCAGCGCCAGCCACCAATCAATAAAGGCTACAATTATACTAACAGTGCCAATTCCCAAAGTTGCTCCAATAAACGGAATTATTTCCGTCAATCCTATAAACACGGCAAACAACAGAAAAAACGGAACTTGCAGCCACCAAAAAGCCAGAGTTAGCGAGGTGGCCATAAATAGTCCCAGCAATAACTGTCCCGATACAAATCGCTGGAGGTTTCGCTGCAAAGTCTCTGTTAAAACATAGCGAATGTCTGGGGAAAAAATGCTGGTCAAACCCTGCCACACTCTTTGCCCGTCTAGGAGCATATAAAAGGAAATCACCACAATAAAAATCAAGTCCAAAAACCAGTTGACAGTACCGACAACTAAGCCTAAACTCGTACCTGCGATCGCCTGCACTTGCTCCTGTACTTTCGCTGATAACTGCTGCTCCAATATTTGCACGTTAAACGGCAAATTGCGCTCGGCACTCCATGCTTGAAATTCAGCTAGCTGCAGTCGCCCCGACTCCAGCAAATCCGGGAACCTCACCCCCAACTGTCTCGCTTGGCTGAACACGGGTGGCACAATAGTTAAACCGATTACTACTACTACCACACCTGCTGTTAAATAAACCAGCCCCGCGGCTACTCCCCGAGGCAAAAATACTTGGAGTCTGATTACTGCATAGTTTAATAAAAATGCAATGAGTCCCGCTGTTACTAAAATGCTGACCAGTTCCCCAACATAACTGACAGCAGTCAGGGTAAACCATCCCGTCACTAGCATTAGTAGCCAAGTAATTAGAAACTGTTGGACGGGAGAAAAGATGCTATTCATTGTGATTTTTTTTAAATAAAGTGGCACAATTTTCTCAGCAGATGTGCCGTATTATACAATAAACACATGAGAGTATAGGTTAGGAATAATCAGTTCAAGATTAGACTGACTTTTCTCAGCATTGATAGATAGGTGACGGCCAAGCCAGTTGGGGAGAGACAATGCTAGCCCGATCGACCCCACGATCGCAAATCACCCTAATATTCAGTATGCCCCAGAGGCCGATCAAATTAAATGTCGATCGTACAAACTCGGATCAATTCGCCATTGTAAGGTGAAAGGGCACCACACTCACCCAAAAGCGGCACGCGGGACTGCTGAGGCCATCCGCTAAAATGAATCAAATATAAAAACTGCAATCTTTCTTTACAATAAAAAAAACCAAAGGCTAATAGCGGGGAGAGGAACTACCCTGACTAATCAAGTTTTTTCAGAAGCAGAAGAAAAGCAACCCGTTCCCCCCGTGCAGAGCGGGCGCGACAGAAATTCAGCAGTGGATGTAACTGAAAGTGAAGTCTCAGAAAACTCTCGCTGGCAATTCTCCGCTGAGGAAGATGAACGAGAAGTTGCGCTGTAAGTTCCAGAAATGGAGGGGGAACAAGTTTGGGAACCAGAAGCAACTGAAGTTGGGCCCGGCAAACAAATCAGGTGACTGGCCTTGTTGGCGGGCGCAATATTCATTTTTTTGACTCACAGTCAACAGTCAACAGTCAACAGTCAACAGTCAACAGTCAACAATCATGGGATATCTGTTCGTAGCGGCAACCTCACGGTAAACGTTGCTCCTTGTCCCTCACCCGAACTTGTTGCACTAACCGTACCGCCGTGGAGTTCTACTAAATGACGGACGATCGAGAGTCCTAGCCCCAATCCACCGTCTCTGCGAGTGTAGCTACTATCCGCCTGACGGAAGCGATCGAACACATAGGGCAGAAAATCAGGGTGAATGCCTTTACCAGTATCGCTAATTTGGATTTGAGCCATGCCATCAATGCAGTCTAATGCGATGTCAATTTTGCCTCCGGCTGGGGTGAATTTAATCGCGTTTGAAAGTATATTCCACACTACCTGTTGTAAACGGTTTGGATCGCCCAATATGTTTAGTGTTAAAGGAGTTAGCCTGGATTCCCTTTGAAGATTTTTGGCTTCTGCTGCCAAACTAACCACCTCGATCGCATTTTTAACCAGTGGATTCAGCTCAATTTCAGAAGCAGTGAGCCGAAACTGACCTGTAGTAATCCGCGAAACGTCTAATATGTCATCGATGAGCTGGTTTTGTGCTTTGGCGGCGCGCTCGATCGTTTTTAGCGCTTCCTGTGTTTTAGCCTCGTCAAATTTTTTCAGGCGCAGTAACTGTGCCCAGCCAATCATCGCATTGAGCGGCGTCCGCAGTTCGTGAGAGAGGACGGACAAAAACTCATCTTTGATGCGGTTGGCGTCCTCAGCAGCCGCACGAGCCAATTGTTCTTTAATCCGAAGGCTGCGTTCTGTCTCAAACTGTTTTTGCTCGGTGATATCTTCGATCGCCAGCAGAATCATCTGTGTATCGCCTATCGGAGGCATTTTGCGGGCATTGAGCCGCATGACTTTATGCCCGATGTGCTCAAACTCATGCTCGACATCAAAATCGTGAAACTCGGTCTTTCCTCTCAGAATTTCTTCTAGGAGCGATCGCAACTTGGGAATATTCCACTGTCCGTTACCGAGATCGAAGATCGAGTGTTGCTCAGTGTGGATACGCATCACCTGAAACGTCTCGTAGAAAGAACGGTTGGCCGTGATCGCCTGTAGTTTTAGATCCAGCACTAGCAAAGGTTCCCGCACGGTTTCTACGATCGTTTCGGCGTAATTTTTCGCTTCCATCAACTGCTGGGCGGTGACTTTGAGATCGTTGATATCCACCAACATCACCACAGCTCCATCAATCTTGTGGTCGATCGTCCGATACGGTCGAATATGCAGATCGTACCAATGACCCTCTCGATCTTGAACCTCCTGAGCTTTCAAATTGAGAGTGCGGATCACTTCTACAATCATTGGCTCTAACTCCGGCATTATCAACTTGTGAGTGATGTCGCTCAAACAGCGCCCCACATCGCTAGAAATCAAGTTGAAGATGCTTTCGATTGCGGGAGTAAACCGGCGGATTCGCAGGTCGCCTCCCACCATCAGAATCGGAATATTGATGGTGCCCAGCAGATTCTGTAAATCGTTACTCACCTGAGTTGATTCAACATTGCGCCGCTGCAATTCGTCATTAATTGTGTTCAGTTCTTCATTGGTTGCCTGAATCTCTTCTTTTGCGGTTTCGAGTTCCTCATTTGTACTTTGCAACTCTTCGTTGTTCGACAAAATCTCCTCGTTGGCGGCTCTCAAATCTTGGTTGGCGGCTTGATGTTCTTGGATGATCGATTGCAGGTGGTCTTTTGTGATTTTGAGTTCTTCTTGCAGCCTCGCAATCTCCAAATTTTCACCCTCTAAAATATCGGAGTTGACTTTACCATTTTTTACAGCAGCAGGTATTACAGGGATCGGCGGCTCGTCTTGAAACAAAACTAAAAAATAGTTTTTTTCTACAGCGCCTGTTGGGAATGGAATCACATCAATTATCACGAGGCGGATGCGATCGTTTTCTTTAATTTTCAAGCCAGTACGTTTGACCGGCAACTGCTGCTGGGAGGCCTGTTCAATTGCAGTGCGGAGTTCGAGGCGCAATCCTTCTTTTGCCATTCTCAGCAAATTCAAGCTAGCCCTACCGGGAGACGGTTCTAGGTATTCACTCGTCTGTCCTCGAAATTGCAGAATCTCCTTGGCTGCGTTAATTACGACGCCGACAGGCGCATAGTGATTCAAAACAATGCGATCGGCCTGTTTCTCGATCTCTATTTCGTTTAAGGTTTCCGTTACCAGCGGTTGAGGGTTGAGGAGTGTAGCAGGATAGTTGCTCGCAGTTAAATCCATGCTGAGCCAATGCGACAGCAGTTTTTTAGTATAAATTTTGTTCTTTTTGTCTAATAGCCTAAACAATTCTGAAAAGTCACCAACCGTTTCCGAAGTGCCTAACAGCAAAAAGCCCGCAGGCTGAAGCCCATAGTGGAAAATTGGCAGCAGCTTTTTCTGCAAAGGCGGGCCGAGATAGATCAGCACGTTCCGACAGGTGATCAAATCCATCCGGGAAAACGGCGGATCGCCGATCAGGTTTTGTTTAGCAAAGATGCAGAGTTCGCGCACCGGCTGAGCGATTTGGTATCCGCCCTCGACTTGCACAAAGAACCGATGGAGGCGTTGGGGTGAAATATCTGCGACTTGGGCTGGCGTATAAAAGCCGCGGCGCGCCTGGGCGATCGCATTTTCGCTGATGTCTGTCGCATAAATCTGAACCGGCAGATTAATAGCTCGATCTGCTAAAAACTCTAACAAGCAGATGGCCATCGAGTAAGCTTCTTCACCGGTTGAACAGCCGGCCACCCAAATTCGGATCGGTATTTTCGACGATTTCTCTTTAACGATTTCGGGAAAAACCATGTTCCTTAAAGCCTCAAAGCTTTCGGGGTCACGGAAAAAGCTCGTGACATGAATGAAAACATCGTGATAAAGCGCCGTTACTTCTGTCGGGGTGTTTTGGAGATATTCGGCATAATCCTCGAACCGTTCCAGCTTGTACAGGAACATCCGTCGATCCATCCGTCGCTTCAAGGTTGTTTGTTTGTAGTGAGTAAAATCAACTCCTGTAGCGGCGCGCAGCAACCTATAGATGGTGGCGATCGCATCTTTACTTTCGATCGCATCTTCTTTGGTAGTCGATTCTGTCGCAGGCTGAGCAACAATGTAGGGATGACGGCTGATCTCTGCTATTTTCTGGCCAATTTTTTCCGGTGTCAAGATAAAGTCTACCTGACCCGTAGCCACGGCAGTGTTCGGCATACTGCTGACTTGTGCCGAATCTTCACATTGGGCAAAAGTAATACCGCCCGCGGCCTTAATCGCTTTTAACCCTTGGGCACCATCGCCGTCGCCCCCGGACAAAACGACGCCGATGGCTTGGTTCCCGCGTTCTGCGGCGAGGGAAACCAGAAAAGTATCGACGGACATAAACACGCCGTGTGTTCTGCCGCGAGGCGTTAGCTTCAGCACCGCTCGATCGATGGTCATGCTGACATTCGGGGGGATGACGTAGACCTGATCCGGTGCTACGGGCATCCCATCTGTTACCTCATGCACGGGCATCTGGGTCGAGCGAGCCAGAATCTCAGCCAACGCACTTTCCTGAGTCGGCAACATATGCTGAATTATTACAAATGCCATGCCCGTATCGATCGGCAAATGGCTGAGTAATTGGTTAAAGGCTTCCAATCCACCCGCTGAGGCTCCTATTCCGACTACAGGAAATAAGTCGTTTTGATTATTCTGCTGCTTTTGCTCAGCTTTCATACCAGCTTTAGGTTGATATTTCTGCAAATTATTTTTTTTCGTCATTTTTTATACCCTGTTTTCGATCTTTTTAACTAAGTATTATAGACAGTAGTTTTTTATTTTTATTATATATCCTAGAATTTCCTAATATCAAAGATTAGTCATCTACCTGGGGATATATTGAGGCGCAGTCTGCTCCTGCGGTCGAGCGATTTTCCAATTATTATTATTATTATTATTATTGAGAGCTATACTGCCTGCATCAAGGGGGACAATCGTGAGGGGGGAATCCCTCAGAAATTCTACTAATTTTACTCGGGAAATTTTATCAGGAGTAAATTTGCCACTTTCTGCGATCGTAGCAATTCTATGAATGTTTGCGATCGAGTGGAGTTTTCTAAATGCCCCAATTCATCAATACACTTCCAACCGGAATCTTTTCCGCCATTCTCAAGCAATGGGGATCGGGAAAAGCTGCGGGGAAAGAAAACAGTACAATTAATTAGATAAACCTCAAAAAACCCAACATCCTAGACAACCGCAATTAATCTCGTTTTTAGGAAGGTTGTGGGGATAGCAAATTCCCTAGCGCCCCATTTATTTAAACTATATCTGGATCATTTTATCACTGCTTGCTCACTGCTTGCTGGGGCATTTTTACCTTTTGAGTCATTTCCAGAGTATCGTCGATTAGCAGTTGCCAATATTGCTTGAACTCAGCAATTAATTCCTGAACTTCTTCTGGTGTTGAAGTTTGAGGCTGTTAATTTGCAGGCACAATCTAATAGCTGAATTTTTTTTAATTTTCCCAAAATCCGGCACTCCTTGCTAATATTTTAAAGGAAAGTCACAAAATATGTTTGAGTTGGCTGAGGGAAATTAGTAAAATCCCAGCAGCGCTGCAAAGTTCGGATTTTCAAGACTGGCTGCCGGAGGTAAGGACCCTGAGAAAGGGCGATTCTGCGGTGGCGCTACCGATGTTGCTGAGGAAAGTGAACGATGGGGAGTTTATGGTGCGATCGTTCGTGGCGATGGCATGGCGGCATAGTCAAACTGCGGACTCAATGGCTGCGCGGTTAAAAATGATGCTGTTCGATCGCGCGATCGGATCGCGCGTCCGATCGCGCGATCCGATCGCGCGATCCCAAGCCGCTAACTCTTGGTCAATGTTCGGAACCGAGGCGATCGCTCATTTAGTGGCAGCTTTTCGTCGCGATGACAATGGGCTTGTCCCCCACAGTATCATAGCTCGGCTGTGCGATCGTCGGCTGTCGCCCAAAATTGGTTGTCAAAATGCTATACTCAAAATCAGAAAATAGTTGTACAATGTTTTTCTAGTCGTTTTTTACCGATCGGCCTCCACAGTGAAAGAAGGTCAAAGCAAGTAAAAAACCCTAAGCGCGGGCGTAATTCAGTGGTAGAATGTCAGCTTCCCATGCTGAACGTCGTGGGTTCGAGTCCCACCGTCCGCTTTGACTGAATTTTCATATAATTATGAAAATTAATTAGTGCTATAAATTCAATCTATGGCTTCTTTCTTAACCGCTGCTTTATATAAGTTCGTTGAACTACCGGATTTTGCTGAGCTGAAAGCACCGCTACTCGATTGTTGCAACAACAACAACGTCAAGGGCACTATCTTGCTGGCCCAAGAAGGCATCAATGGCACGATTGCCGGCCCGTCCGAGGGCGTACACGCAGTGCTGGCATTCTTGCGTAGTGACCCGCGTTTTGCAGATCTCGTGCACAAGGAATCTTTATCGGAAAAAGCACCTTTTTACCGCCTGAAAATACGCTTGAAGCGCGAAATCGTCACGATGGGAGTACCGGACATTAATCCCCGCCTCATGGCTGGCAAATATGTTAAACCGGAGGAGTGGAATAAGCTGCTTGACGATCCCGATGTTGTCGTGGTTGATGTGCGTAACGACTTCGAGGTATCTATGGGTACTTTTGAAGGTGCTATTAATCCAAAAACAAAAAGCTTTTCTGAGTTACCTGAATGGGCGCTGCGGGAAACTGCTTTACGCAATAAACCCAAGGTGGCAATGTTTTGCACGGGTGGTATTCGCTGCGAGAAATCTACTGCTTTTTTGCGTACTCAAGGTTTTGAGGAAGTCTATCATCTCGAAGGCGGAATTTTAAAATATTTGGAAACGGTGCCGGAAGCAGAAAGTCGTTGGGAAGGTGAATGTTTTGTGTTTGATGAACGGGTTTCTGTTGGTCAGGGGTTAAAGCCTGGAAACTATGAACTTTGTCGCGGTTGTCGTCACCCGATTAGTCAGGAAGATAAGGCTTCTGAATTATTTGTACTGGGTGTGAGTTGTCCTCATTGTCATGACTCCAAAACTGAAACCAAAAAACAAGCCTTATCTGAACGTCAACGTCAGATTGAGCTTGCTAAGCGTCGCAACCAAGTACATATAGGCGCGCGCTACGATGCGAAGGAAAAAGTAGATGGTGCGATCGACTAATATTATTAGTCACTAAGCTTAAAGAAACCCCGTTTCTACGAAAAATCTTGTTTAGCGACAAGGAATCTACGAAGGAACGGGGTTTCTGACCCGAAAAACCCGATCGCGCGATCGACTAATTATATGTCAGTAACATACCCGATTTTGTATTCCTTTCGCCGCTGTCCCTATGCTATGCGCGCGCGCTTGGCCTTAATGGTTAGCAATCGGGTGTGTGAGTTACGGGAAGTTGTTTTGCGAGACAAACCACAAGAGATGTTGGAAGTATCTGCCAAAGGTACAGTACCAATATTAATTGATGTTGACGGGCGCGTACTGGATCAAAGTATCGATATCATGTTGTGGGCATTGAGACAGCATGATCCTGAAAAATGGTTGATGCCACAGCAAGGTTCTGTTACAGAAATGCTGGAACTAATCGCTCTATTTGATGATAAGTTTAAATATCATCTTGACCGTTATAAGTACCCCGATCGTTATCCCGGTGTTGATGCCCAAGTACATCGTTATGAGGGTTCTTTGTTCCTGGAAAAACTCAACTCACAGTTAAGCGCTACTAAATATTTATTTGGTAACAATGTAGCATTGGCTGATATGGCGATCGCACCTTTTGTTCGTCAATTCGCTCATACAGATCCAGCTTGGTTCAACGAACAGCCTTGGCGACAGCTACAAGCTTGGTTAGCAGGGTTTACAGACTCAGAAATTTACGCTAGTGTTATGCAGAAATACGCGAAATGGGAATCGGGGAATGCAGGCGTTGTTTTTGGGCGATCGTAATTGTCCGCAATCAAGAGACAAGATTGCTTTCATTCGCTCTCACTTCTTAAAATTATCTGCGTTTATCTGTGTTAATCTGCCTGAGATCTGCGGTTGACGTATCAATCAAAGATTTATGTAAGAAGTCTAAGATGCAATGTTATTCTAGTCGCTCAGGCGTTACTGTAATCTAGTAAGTATTGTCAGGTTGTAATTATGATTGATGTTGGTTCGTTAGTGCGATCGCCCCGAAACGATTTGGGAGTCGGAAAAGTTGTCGAGGTATCGCGTACAGATGCCGTAGTTGAATATTTTTCCTCAGTTAAAAACCGCATCCGCAAAACCATGCCCTTAAGTCTACTGCAAGAAGCTAGACTTCAGCGCCAAACCCGCTGCTACCTCTGGAGTAAAACTCAGGAAAGATGGATAATCGGCCGAGTTTATGACTGGGATGAAGATAAATTAGAGTACGAAATTGACCTCCCCGACAGCCAAAGTTTGCAAGCTGTCGAAAGCGAACTTTACGTTCGCTGCAATATCCCGATCGCCGATCCGATCGACATTTTAGCAGTCAAAGGTCAAGAAACGCCGTATTTTCATGATCGCCGATTGGCATTTGTTCAATCTGCGATCGAACAGCGGGCCGTCAGCCGCGGCATGACGGGTTTAATTTCTGCTAACATAGACCTCTATCCGCACCAAGTTGAAGTCGTCCGGCGCGTCCTAGAAGACCCAATCGTGCGCTATTTATTGGCAGACGAACCAGGACTGGGAAAAACAGTCGAAGCCGGGACAATTCTCCGCCAATTTCTACTCGATGAACCCAACGGACGTGCTGTGGTGCTGGTTCCCAAATACCTGCTCGAACAGTGGCGCCAAGAGTTAGAAAATAAATTCTATTTGTCTCATTTTGCTGACAGAGTGCAGCTTGTTTCTGTTAGCGAAATCAATCAAATTAGCCGCAATGCCAACCTGGATTTTCTGATTGTGGATGAAGCGCATGATGTGGCGGCCATGGCCAATTCGAGCGATCGCGCTCAGCAGCAGTCCTTTGAACTCTGTCAGAAACTAGCTCAAAAAAGCAAAAATGTATTGTTATTATCTGCAACGCCAGTTCTCGGCCGCGAGCAAGATTTTCTAACGATGCTGCACTTGCTAGATCCCACAACTTACCGTCTTGATGACCTGGAAAGCTTCAAAGAACAGGTTCAAAACCGTCAAGAAATCGGTCGCGGTTTGCTAGATTTCCGAGAAAATGCCGAGCCTGGTGTTTTGCAAACAAAACTCGCTCAACTCCGCACTCTTTTTGCCAAAGATGATTATTTAATCGGATTAGCAACAGAGTTAGAAAGTTGTTTGAAAACTGAAGAAACCGCAGAACAGGCTCGGCTTGTCCGAACTATTCGCACTCACGTTAGCGATACCTACCGCTTGCATCGTCGCATCCTTCGCAACCGCCGCGATGCGGTGGAAGATGTGATTTTCGATCGAGATGCTGTACCCAAAACTGAGTACGATCTGAATGATGAACAGTGGTCGGAAATACAAACCATACTCGATAAATGGCGCACAGCCGCTCCCAAGTCGAGCGAATATCAGAGAATTTTTCTGCTGTTTTTCCGCGCTTCTGGTACTTGGCTGAATGTTTTAGAACGGGTTGTCAAAGCTCGTTTGCAGAAAAAATCGACTCCAGAACTCGATCGCGAATTTGGACAAAATGACACGGCAATTTTGACCAAAACGGAGCTGTTTCCCGAAGAAAGGGAAATGCTGGAAACCTTGCTCAACACCCTGGAAAAGCCCCAGGAAGGACTCGATCGACTGAGTTTGTTACGAATTGCCATTCTGCGATTTCTGGCAGTGGCTTTGAAGGTTCCGCGCGAGTATCACAGCAATCCTCGCGATTTGCTGTCGAGAATTCAACAGCAAATTAAACGGCCGATTCCAGGCGAGCGTTTCCCGAAAATTGTGATTTTTACCAGTTTTACAGCAACTTGTAAAGAAATTGCGGAAAATTTAGCTAAAATCTTTGGTAAAAAGGCGATCGCTAGTCATGAAACAGGAAAATCTGCTGATGATGTTGAGGCTAGTCTCAACCGATTTAAGACTGAGCCGCATTGTTTTATCTTAGTGTGCGATCGATCGGCGGAAGTAGGGGTAAATCTGCAATTGACAGATTGGTTAATTCACTTCGATTTGCCGTGGTTTCCCAACCAGTTAGAACAAAGACTCGGCAGAGTCGATCGCATTGGTAGCAAAATGGGAGTCCAATTTTGTTTGTTTGCAGGCCCGGATTTGGCAGAGAGTCCCCACGAAGCTTGGTTTCAAGTTTTAAAAGATGGGTTTGATATCTTCAACAAATCTATTGCCAGCCTTCAGTTTTATGCTGAGGAAAAAGTTGTTAAACTTGAAGAAAAGTTGTTTGCTGAGGGAGGCAAGGGCTTATCCAGCGAAATTGAAGCGATAAAAACTGAAATGGAACAAGAGAAAATCAAAATAGACGAACAGTACGTTCTCGATGAAATTGATACTCTTGAGGACAGCGCATCTCAGTATTTTGAATCTCTCGACAACTGCGATGCTAAGCATAAAGAAATGCAGCGGGCTACTGAAGGTTGGTTGTGTCAAGCTCTTCACTTCAAACAAATCGAACATCCGAGTATCTCGGGGTTGATGCGCTATAAACCTACTCAAAAAACGTTAATTCCCTCGAACGATTTGATGACCAGATTGGTTCCTTATTGTCAGCAATATGGCAGTTACAATCGCCGCATTGCTTATCAGAATGCGGATGTAGCTCTTTACCGAATTGGTGAGGGATTGATAGATGCACTTGGCTCTTATATTCGCTGGGACGATCGCGGTCAAGCTTTTGCCATGTGGCGGCATGATGAAAGTTGGGATGCTGGGGAAGGGATGGAGTGGTTCGGCTTTCAGTTTAATTATTCAATCCAGACTGATGTGCAGCCTGCTGACAAAGTTTTGCAGGCACAAAACATCGAAAATTACAATTTGAAAGCTTTGCAGCGACGCGCTGATGCTCTGTTTCTGCCAACTTTTGAAACTGTGTTTGTAGATGCTCGCAGCGAAGAAATGTCACTGGTGGAAGATGCGGAACTTCTGGCAATTTTGCAGCGGGCTTATAAGGGGAAAGGCGGGCCGAATCGGGATTACAATTTGTCGAAAAATCGCACTTCGCTGATTGACAGTTTTGTCGATCCCCTAGAATGGGATGATTTTTGTCAAAAGGGGCGGGTGATATCCGAGGAATTGCTGCGCGGGCGATCGGCTTTTGTGGAAATGTGCGATCGATCTGCTGTCAGTGCAGCAATCCAACTCGAAAACCGGGTGAATCAATTGCAGTTGCGCTTGAATCGACTTTCTAAATCGGAACAAGCTTTAGCATCGGTTTTAGCGGATGAAATCAGTACAGAAAGTATGTTGAGTGAAGCGGTTTTAGCGGGAATTCGCCGCCCGCACATGACTCTTGAGTCTGTGGGATTCATTGTGATTTCTGGGCGTCCTCCTGTAAAGTCGGAGGATGAAGGATAATTTGTTTGGGAGGGCGATCGCTCTTTTTGACCCGATTCGGAAGCACAGGCGAGACGCCCGTGCCACGATGGACGGTTATGGATAAAAGGGCGATCGCTTTTTATTGAATCTAACTATAAGAGTGAAAACAGCTTTAGGGTGGAAAGTAGCGATAAATATCTTTCCGGTGAAGAACTCTTGGAAAAGTAACTGTTTCGCCATCAAAATAAAAACCTATTCGATAGTCGCCAACCCGAAACCGATACGCATTATCATCGCCTTTCAATTTTTTTAAGTTAACTATTGTCTGTAAATCATTAATATTGGGAATTTCGCCAAAAGCAAATTCCTTGATTTGCTGAAAAACAGGCGTACTTTTAAGAGCTTTTAAATCCTTCACAAAACTGGGCAGATATTCTACTTTCATTCTGTTTCCAGTTCTGCAAGTGCTTGCCGTAAATTTAACGGCTTTTCATTTTTTACTTCGCCCATAGCCAACAGAAGTCCTCTATCTTCGATAGCTTCTAGGAAATACTGATAGTCGGTATAATCTAGAATGACTTGACTAATGTTGCCTTCGGCATCGAAGATCAATTCTTTGGCAAGCGGATAATCTTCTATCTTCATATACTTTTTTGTTGAGATGAGTTGGGAGGGAAGGATGGTTCTATTTTAACAGCGATTTTTTTTACAAGGTTTGATGATGGTCGAGCGGGATTTATTTGAACCGAATCCATCGCACAGGCGTGACGCCCGTGCCACAATGGAGGCGGATGGATGAAACGGAACTCGCACTTACGGACTAAACCTCCTCAAAAATTGCGCCTCGCTGCTGTAAATTCACCTGCATCTCCTCATCCATTCCTGAATTGTTCCCAAACCTCGCTGACTCGACATTCGCACCGCTGAAATTAGTATTTGTTAAGTTCACTTCCAGCAGATTTGCGCCGCTCAAATTGGCACCGCTGAGGTTAGCTAAAGCTAGACTTGCTTTGTGCAAATCTGCACCGCTTAAATCGGCATTTCCTAAGAAAGCGCCGCTCAAATCTGCCCCGCCGAATTTGGCGTTTTGCAGGCTGGCGTCGCTGAAATCGGCATCGTTTAAGGTTGCACCCCGGAAATTTACCCGATCGAGATTTGCGCTGCTAAAATCCACTGCACTTAAAGTCGTTCCGCGCAAGGTGCTACCCGCGAAATCTAGTGCGGGATTGAGATTGGCGATTTTTGCCAACTCCACAAAGTTGTCGGTTTCAGCGGAAATAATGCGATCGACCATTTCCTGCAATTCCGATTCAGCTTCCGGGACAATTTCCACTTCGCGCGGTTCAACGGGAGGTAAATTGTAGGACAATAGCGCCCAACTGAGAGCAGGTTGGAGTTTATGTGTTTGCAGGTATATAGTCAGGATTCTTTCTAAAACCGAATGTTGATTTGGCGTGATTTCGTGCGGCCACAAACCCTCAGCATCTGTGAGATTAATATCTTCTTTAGAAACTTCAAAAGCCGCTGCTATCCGAAATTCTTTGGCAGCTAATTCTCCCAGCTTAACACTTTTTAGCAAACCTTTTAATACTGATTTGCCTTGTTCTACTGCAAAAATCCAAGCTGGGGTTGTATCATCGCTGATTGTGGAAACGTGACAAAATATGCTCTCTGTTTCCTTGATTTTTTCCGTATTCTCGCCGCCCTGAACTCCGCGCTGACTTTCGCTCACTAAAACTTTTGCACTGTTTTGAATGGGCAGGCTTTCTTCTATTGGCAAAAGCTGGAAAGAACCGACTAACTGACGCGATGCTACGGGTATTTCGCAGTTTTCTAGATAGAGTTTGAGCGTCCCGCCTTGCAGACCAAATTTGACGCGACCGCCGAGCAGGGGTTCCCAATGCTCGTTAAAATTCAGACTCAAGTGAATGTCGAGCTGCTGGGTTTGGGGTGCAACCGATGGAACTGGAATTGCTTCTAATTGCATCCACAAGCAATCTGGGTATTTGTTGTGAGACTCTAGCGATCGCATATCGGGTAGAATTGCTGGCACTACCAGCCGGTAATTGATATTTAAATTAGTTTATCATCTCTATTTTATCACAATACAGCTTTTTTGGGTGGGTAAAATTGTAAATTTTGTTTAATTTGATCCGCCAGTCATTGATTTTGCTGAATTTGGCTTTTTACCCAATTCCGAAATGCTTTCACTAATTCCAAATAGTCCATTGTTTCTGCTTGTTCCAAAAATCTAACAATCTCTAATATCGGTAAGCTGGGAAAGGCTAAGCTGATCTCGCCCTCAACGTATTCTCCATTTTCTAATCTGTTGATTCCGAGTCGCAGTCCATTATAAATCCAAACTTCCGGCACTCCCAGATCCGCATAAACCTGCAAGCTATTTTCCGAACGGCTGGTAATATCAATTTCCACCACTAAATCCGGCGGCGGATCTTGAGTCAGGTCGATTCTTTTTTTTCCTTTAACTGCACTAATATTCTGAATGTAAAAACATTTATCTGGTTCTGCACCGCTAAGTTCAGGACGTTTGAAAGTTGTGGAACCAAGAGGCTCAATTCTCACATTTAATTCTTCAGCTAAGGTTTGAACAAATCGACCCATTATTATTTTGAAGCGTTCGTGTTGTGGAGAAGGTAGCCTAATTTCAAGATTGCCGCGATTATATCTCAGTCGAATTTGCCGAGCGCCGATTTCGGCAAGCAAAGTTTCGTAGGTTTGCCAACTGATACCCGATAGCTGGACAATTTGTTCTGGTGGAGCGAGAGTTTGAGCGGTCATAGTGCTACTTTGGTGAAGAGTTCGTAGGCGCAAGCCGGGGCGTAGCCATCGCACTTTTGTATTATATCATCGAAGGAAGCCTAGGCGGGAAATACCAAAGACAAATCCAGAGACAACTCGGGAAAACCCGGAATTACCACCGTCTGATTTGGCAAAACAACTCGTTGCAATTGATAAATATAACTTCCGTTTTGTTTCTGATAAGGTTCGCTGTGCATTTCCAGTTCATTATCAACCAAATTAAATATCCAATAATTAGAAATCCCAGTCTCAGCATAGAGAGACAGCTTGGTTGTGCGATCGTACTTCAACGTAGAATCCGATACCTCAATTACCAACAAAATATCAGCAGGCTGCGGGTGAGAAGATAAATAACGATCGGCTCGATTGCGGGCAATAACAACATCAGGCTCTGGTTCGCTATCATCAGACAAAATAATTGGCTCTTGACCGCGCACGATCGCTCTTTTTCGCAGCAGCGGGTACAATTCTCCTAACAGTAGCGAATTACAAACAGAGTGAAACGTACTTTTAGTAGCCTTGAGGATAATTTCTCCGCGAATCAATTCAACTCGGTCATCGGGGGCGAAAAATCCCAGTTCTCCCAAACGGTGATATTCGGCGATCGAGAATCGTTTTGCAGTTACGGCAGTCATAGCTTTTCTTACCCTCTACAATTACCAACCTTTCCAATTAATTTTACTCAAAAATCCCGCCCCGTGCCATCAATTCAACCTTCAGGGCTTCCGAAATTCCCAGACAACAAAAAAACTTCGCATTGTCAACCACCGTATTTGTCAAATCAGCGCGGCTCAAATCAGCACCATTTAAATTCGCACCACTCAAATTAACACCGCTCAAATCAGCATTCTTAAAATCAGTATTTGTCAAATTTGCATTTACTAAAATAGCATTCGGTAAATAAGCACTGCTCAAATTGGCGCCGGTTAAATTTGCACCGCTCAAATTAGCCCGGGGCAGCTTTGTCCGCAAATCTGCACCGCTTAAATTGGCGCTGCTGAGTTCAGCATCCCGCAAATTAGCATTGCACAAATTAGCATCAATTAAAATAGCAGCGCTCAGCAAAGCACCGCTGAGATCGGCCAAAGTCAAATCTGCGCCTCGGAGGTTGGTTTCGCGCAAATCCGCACCGTTAAAATCAGTGTAGTGCAAGTCAAAACCGCTTAAGTTAGCCCCAGCAAAATCCTCAACTAGATTCAAACCCACTGTTTCTGTAAGTTGTAGAAAACTCTTATTTTTATCAGTTAAAAACAGTTGCCGGACGATCGCCAATTGCTGCTGTCGGTACTGGTTAGCCTTCTCGTAATCGGCTAAATACTTGTAAGCAAGCTTCAAATTCTTGAGAGCATTGCGCTCAATGCGATCGTCCTTGCTCGCGCGCGCGATCGACAACTGCTCGTGATAGCATTCGATCGCACCAGGCAAATCTCCCTTAGCATCGTAAGCTAGCGCCAAATTGCCCAAAGTTTCCAATTCAGAGCGCCCGTCGCCAGTGTCCCGCGCGATCGCCAAACGCTGCTGCTGGTAATCAATAGCACCAGAAAAATCCTCCAGAGCACAACAAGCATTGCCCAGATTTCCCAAAGCATTTGCCTCACCCCGGCGATCGCCAATTTCCCGCGCTAACACCAAATGCTGCTGGTAGCAGTCGATCGCCTGAGCATAATTTCCCAGCGCTTCGTAAGCTACGCCCATATTACCCAGCGCCGCACCCGCTCGCCGCTTATCGTCCATTGAGCGATACAGCGCCAGCGCTTCCTGCCAAGAACCCAGCGCTGCCTCAAATTGGCGTGCCTGATATTGCGAAATCCCCTGCTTGATTAGCTCGCTAGCTTGTTCGCTCATAATGTCAAAATTAGTTAATAACTAAAGCTGATATTAATCGACTCAAAGCGGTAATTGCTAATCGCTAATCAGTAATCGGGAATCGGTATCGCCAATCCCCCTCTCCCCCATCCGTATTTTCACGTCCGTGCAAAAAAAAAGACAAAAAAAAGAGAGAGCTACCTAAGTAACTCTCTCTGCCATCAGGGTGCATCTACATAACGCAATATAACACGCTCGGGATGAGGGGTGTCACCCCCAAACGTGAAGATGTTGTAAAGAAATGTAGATTAATTATAAAGTTACGAGCCAGCGAGAAGGGCGAGCTCGGGAAAAACCGATCGCCCGCCGTTGTATCCGCTACACGACCCCCTTAACGATTGCTTAGCCTGGGCCGTTAAGCTTCGTCGCCAGCAGCTCATTGGTCAATTTGGGATCGGCTCGGCCGCCCGTTTCCTTCATCACCTTGCCGACAAAAAAGCCCAGCAGCTTAGTTTTACCGGCTCGGTACTGTTCGAGCTCCTTGGGATTGGCTGCCAACACCGCATCGATCGCTCGCTCGATCGCCCCAGTATCGGAAATTTGAATCAAACCCTTGCTCTCAACGAACTTCTGAGGCGAACCACCGTTTGCCAGCAACTCCGGCAAAATATCCTTAGCGATTTTGCCACTGATCGTACCGGCCTCAATTAGCCCCAGCAGTTCGGCTAAATCCTGGGGTTGGAAAGGAATTTCCGCGATCGCCAGTTTTTCATTTTTCAGATAAGCAGTAATATCGCCCATCACCCAATTCGCAGCTTGTTTAGCCACAGCACCAGCAGCGATCGATTTTTCAAAATACTCCGCCACCGCTTTGTCGTCAGTCAGCACCCGCGCGTCGTAGGGAGAAAGACCGAGATCAGTTTCGTAGCGATTGCGCTTTTGCGCTGGCAATTCCGGCAGTTGAGCTTGCCAATCCTGCAATTGCTCGGCCGAAACTTTGATCGGAGGCAAATCCGGTTCCGGGAAATATCGATAATCGCTTGCACCTTCCTTAACCCGCATACTGAAAGTACACTGCTTGTTTTCATCCCACAGCCGGGTTTCTTGGATGATGGTTTCGCCATTTTCCACCGCTTGAATTTGCCGCTCGATCTCATAATCGATCGCCCGTTCGATCGCATTAAAAGAGTTCATATTTTTAATTTCCACCTTCGTGCCGAACTCTTCTCTGCCAACGGGGCGCACCGAAATATTCACGTCGCACCGGAGCGAACCTTCCTGCATATTCCCGTCGCCAACACCGATGTAGCGCACGATCCGGCGCAATTCTTGACCGTATTCGGCAGCTTCCGCGCCCGATCGCAAATCCGGTTCCGAAACAATTTCGATTAGAGGCACACCTGCGCGGTTGTAATCGACCATTGAATAAGTTGAACCGCTCAGCCGATCGCTGCCGCCGTGAACCAATTTTCCGGCATCTTCCTCCATGTGCAAGCGAGTGATCCCGATTTTTTTTCTAGTAGAATTTCCCGTCTCATCCACCAGTTCAATTTCTAGCCAACCGTTAGTAGCGATCGGCAAATCGAACTGAGAAATTTGATAATTTTTCGGCAAATCGGGATAGAAATATTGCTTACGGTCAAACTTACTGTAAGGTGCGATTTCGCAGTTGAGAGCCAGCCCTGCTTTCACCGCATACTCCAGCACTTTTTGATTTAATACTGGCAATACTCCAGGCATTCCCATACAAATTGGGTCAATATTAGTATTTGGGGCATTGCCAAATTCTGTAGAAGAACTGGAGAAAATTTTAGTATTCGTACTCAATTGACAATGAGTTTCGAGACCGATAATGGCTTCGTACTGAGTTTGGTTTTTTATCGAAGAGGGTGCAGCAGCAGTCATAAGCAATTTTAAAGACTGAATAAGTTTAGATTTTATTTTAGCTTTTTATTGACCAAAGTGAGTGGAGATTATTTGTAGGTAGCGGCAGTTTCATTGGTGTCAACAAGCGCGTCAAACCCTTAGTTCGGCAGGTTTAAACCCCTGCCGGACTTTGAGAAAGCGTGTTTAGTTGAGACAAATGGGGTTCTCCATACGCAATGCCCTGCTACAGATGGGCGATCGACCCAAGCCCCCAGCCACGCCGATCTCCTTTCGATCGCCCCCAAACAACAACTCTGTGCAAAAATATACTGAGCGCCTGCTCCTGCCCGCACCCTTCCCTTACCCAGGAGAGTTTTAGAGCGATCCACCACAATTGCCGATCGATCTGCACCCCAAATCCTTTGACTGGCAGTCTTTAATAACGCCGCCCGCCTCCAACGTTCGGCTCCGCGCACCAACTAAAAATTAAAAATGTATAATTTAACAGGAAATTACATATTTTTAATTTATAAGCTTTTATTTTGAATGCTAAAAGTAACACTTGCCTCAGTGTCAAAACTATGCCTGAAATTCCAGTTGAAAATGCCACACTGTTTCAGAACAGCATCACTGAGCTAGAGCAGGCGGAATTAGCCCTCGAACTCGCTTGGAACGAACTCGAAAAACAAACGGCAGAAACCATTGCTCACATTGCTAACCTCGGCTCAGCAAACACACAGGAAATTAGCGATCGCTTGGCCGGGGCGAAGCAACTTCGCCAGCAACTTCAAACTAAAATAAAACAAACCAACTCGCGGCTGGAATTTCACCTAAAAAACTCGCCCATGGCAGTTATAGAGTGGGACAGCGAATTTCGGGTAGTGCGGTGGTCGCCCATGGCAGAACAAATATTTGGCTGGAGTGCAGCAGAAGTAATCGGCAAATACTGGCACCAATTGTCAATAGTTTATCAAGAAGACTTCGAGCAAGTGTGCGCCCTCACAAATGAACTGTTACACAGCAGAGAACCGCGCCACGTTTCCCGCAACCGCAACTATACCAAAGATGGCTCGGTAATTTACTGCGAATGGTACAATTCTGCACTAATCGACGAATCAGGAAAAGTAGTTTCAATTCTCTCTTTTGGCAGAGACCTAACCGATTGCCACCGCACTCAAGAAGCACTGCAACTACGCGAACAAGCTTTCAGCACTCTAGCCGAAAATGCCACCGATATCATCGCCAGGTTTGATCGAGAATTCCGCCACCTTTACATCAACCACGCAGTAGAATCAGCAACCGGAAAACCCCCCGCAGAATTGATTGGCAAGAGCAACAGAGAATCAGGAATGCCACCACATTTGTGCAACCTGTGGGACGAGACTTTTCTGAAAGTTTTTGACACAGGCAAACAAGAAACCATAGAATTTGAATTTCCAACTTCCGAGGGCATAAAACATTACCACTGTCGAGTCATTCCCGAATTTGCTGAAGACAATTCAGTAGAAACAGTTTTATCCATCGCCCGCGACATTACAGAACTAAAACAAGTCGAATTTCAGTTGCGACAAAGCGAATTTAAATTTAGAGCAATTGTTGATTCTAGCATGATTGGCCTAATTTTTTGGGACATTGACGGCCCCATTATAGATGCCAACGCGGCTTTTTTAAACACGGTCAACTATACGCGGGAAGATCTGCTTTCAGGCAGAATTAACTGGCAAGAAATGACACCGCCCGAATACGTGCCTTTAGACATAGAAAAAGTTGCCGAACTGAGGGCGAGAAATACGGTTGTTCCCTTTGAAAAAGAATTTATACGCTCCGATGGGAGCCGCGTTCCGGTGCTGCTGGGCAGCACATTTTTAGAACGAACGCAGCAGTTAGGCGTCAGTTTTGTGCTTGACTTAAGCGAACGGAAACAGGCTGAATGGGAACTGCAAAAACATCAGCAACTTTTAGAGAGCATTGTTACAACAATACCCAACTTTCTCTACATTTACGATGCAGTACAAAACCAAAATATTTATGCAAATCAATCTGTCACAGCCATACTCGGCTACACTGCCAAAGAATGGCAAGATTTGGGTATAGATGCTGTAGCTAACTTAGTTCATCCCGAGGATAGGCTAAAGCTAATTACAGGTATGGAGCGGTTAAAACACAGCCGAAATCCATCTGAAACCGATGAGAGAGACTACAGAATCCAACACAAAAATGGGGAGTGGCGCTGGGTGCACGAGCGCTCTACCATCTTCAAAAGAACCCCAGACGGACAAATTTTACAATTTATCGGTTCCGTACTCGACATCAGCGATCGCAAACAAGCCGAAGAATCATTAAAACAGCAAAAAGAACTGCTGCAAACTATCTTCGACAACGTGCCGATTATGCTCGCATTCTTCGACCAAAACGGTCAAATAAACTGGGTAAACCGCCACTGGGAACAAGTGCTAGGCTGGAGTTTGGCAGAAATCAAAGACCGCGATATTTTGGCGGAAGTTTATCCGCAGCCAGAATATCGTCAATACGTTTTGGATGAAATCCAAGCAGCAACTCAGAACTGGAGCGATTTCAAAACAAAAGTTAGAGAGGGGCGAATTATCGACACTTCTTGGGCAAATGTTCACCTTTCCGACGGCAGTTGTATCGGTATTGGTCAAGATATCACCGAACGCAAACGAGTAGAAGCTGAACTCAAAGAACTCAACGAAACTTTAGAAGCTCAAGTCGCCCAGCGTACCGCAGAGTTAGAGACTTTTTTTGATGCTTTGCCGGACTACATTTATGTGGTAGAACGGGACAAGATGCGCCTGTCTTTTGTCAACCAATCTGTTGCCAAAACTGCTGGCTTAAATAGCAAAAAAGAGATGCAGGGCAAAACAATTTTTGAATGTTTTTCCCCCGAAATAGCCGAACAATTTGGCAGGGAAAATTGGCAGGTATTTGAAACAGGCGAAACTCTGCACTTGCAGGATAAATTTGTGATATCTGGCGACACTATTTACTACGATACTTTTAAAATCCCCCTGAGAAATCTCGACGGCGAGGTTTATGCTTTAATTGGCACTTCTCGCGATATCACTGAGTTGGTAGAGACAAAACAAGCTTTGTCAGAACGCACAGAGCAATTAGAAGCTGCAAATCAAGAATTAGAATCTTTTTCTTACTCAGTTTCCCACGACTTGCGCGCACCTTTGCGACACATTTCAGGTTTCGTAGAAGCGTTGAAGCAGCGGCTAGAATTAACTGAGGCTTTGAGCGATCGCAAAATAGTTCACTATATGGAAATAATTGAAGACAGCAGCCAAAAAATGAGCCTGTTGATTGACGGTTTGCTCGCCCTGTCGCGGGTGAGTCGCACCGAGTTGAGGCAAATTCCGATTGATCTGAGCCGTTTGGTACAAAATGCGATTAAATTGACTAAACCCCCAAGCGTCGCAGATCCGGCCCAAACTCCCCACAGCGTTGAATTTGCCGTCGGAGATTTGCCGACAATAATGGGAGATCCAACCTTGCTGCAACAGGTGTTCAGCAACTTGATTAGCAACTCCGTCAAGTTCAGCCGCGGACGCACTCCGGCTACAATAGTTATTGAGGGTTTACCTGATGGGACGATTTTTGTCAAGGATAACGGGGTGGGTTTTCCGATGGAATATGCCGATCGCCTGTTTGGAGCCTTTCAGAGGCTGCACTCCCAGAGAGAATTTGAAGGTACGGGGATCGGTTTGGCGATCGTCCAGCGGATTATTCACCGCCACGGCGGCACGGTTTGGGCCGAAAGCCTACCTAGTCAAGGAGCCACCTTTTACTTTAAACTAGGGCAAACAATCTCAAACGGTAATATAGATTAGATTAGTAAGTTAAGTGTATAAGAGTTTTAAATTTTGAATTTAAAACTCTTATACACTTAAATAAGTCACAATCGGTGAGAGCATGAGGATTTTGGTTTGACCGGAGTGTTACCTGTGAGGGATGGAAGCGACAGATCTAGGCTGGGCTGTGAAAGATGTTCGTACTCCTAAAAAACGCTCTTTTAAAAATTGGGATTATCCCCAATCGGTTCGGTCAGCCATCGACGGCCCGTGCTAAATAAAGGTCTTGTGAGTAGAGTATATAATTGATTTGGGTAAAAATAAATAAAAATATCGACATAAAATTAAGAACCAAATTCCGTCTAAAAAATTACTAGCAAAAACACGAATAACCAATTAAAAACCTCCCCAATACCTTATGTTAGATATAAATCAGACCAACTATCTACTAAAAATGGTAGCGGAATCAACATTAAAATTGTTGATTATCGAAGACATGGCCGAAGATATGGAATTAATAGTGCTCGCCTTAGAAGCGGGGGGAGTAAAATTTAATTACGACACTGCCGAAACAGCAACAGAGTGCAGAAAAATGCTCGAAAATTGCCAGTACGATGCTGTACTCTCAGATTACCGCCTCCCCGGCTTCAACGGTTTAGAAGTGTTGAAATTAATGCAGGAATTGGGCCACGACATACCATTGATTTTAATAACCGGAAGTTTGGGAGAAGAAGCGGCAGTTGAGTGCATCAAAGCCGGAATGACTGATTACGTATTAAAAGGGCGGCTGTTTAGGTTGCCAACAGTCTTAGAACGATCGCTCCAAGAATACAAAATGCGGCGCCAGCAAGAAGAAGCCATCGCTCAAATTCAGCGGCAAGCTCAGCGAGAAGCGATCGTCAACCGCATCGTCCAAGCCATGCGCTTCACCCTTGTACTCGACGAAGTGCTGCAAACCACCGCAGATCAACTGCACGAAGCTCTCGAAATCAGCGCCTGCGCCATCTTGCAGCCAGATGCTGAAGGCGGCATCAGAATTCGCTACATCAGCAAAGCATCCGGCAGAGAACGGTTCGTCGGGCTAAATTGCAAAGTGGCCGAACACTTCCGCTCCGGGCTCGTGGCTGGGGAAACCCTGATCATCGACGAGTTATCGATACTGTGCCCGTCGCTGCAAGAATCAGCAGGGTTGGTAGGGTTTCGCTCCGTCGCGATCGCCCCACTGCTCTACCAGCAGTCATTTTTGGGAGGAATTAGCCTCTATCAGTGCGATCGGGCGCGCTCTTGGAGCGTCGAAGAACTGTCGCTACTCAAAGCCATAGCCGATCAGTGCGCGATCGCGATCCACCAAGCCGAACTCTACCAACAAGCCCAAACCGAACTTGCAGAACGCAAGCGCGCCGAAGCAGCAGTCTGCGGTATCCAGCAGCAGCTAGCCACAATGGCAGCCAACATTCCCGGCTCAGTCTACCGCACTGTGCTGCATCCAGATGGCACAATGTCCATGCCCTACATCAGTCCGGGCGTGCGCGAAGTTACTGGGTTCGGGGCCGAAGAAGTGATTTCGCACCCGGAACTCTTGACCGAAATCATCCATCCAGAGGACAAAAGCTCGTGTGACAGCAGGGTAGCAGCATCGAGAGCGAGTCTTTTGCCGTGCGATCGCCAGTACCGCATCGTTCTGAGATCTGGGGAGGTCAAGTGGGTGCAAGACAGCGCTAAATTTTCCAAAAACGAAAACGGCGACGTAATTATAGACGGAGTAGCCCTGGACATCAGCGATCGCAAACAAGCAGAATCAGCTCTGCGCCAAAGCGAACAGCGATTTCGCTCGCTGATTGAAAACGCCACAGACATCACCATCATTCTCGACGCCGAAGGAATCTTCCGCTACATCAGCCCTTCCGTCAAGCGAATTTTAGGATACGCGCCCCACCAGGCGATCGGCCGCAGCGCCTTAGAAATAATTCACCCCGACGACTGCGCCACGATCACCGAAACCCTCCACAAAGCCATTGAAAACCCCAAAAGAAGCCAGTGCCCAGTTGAGTACCGAGTCCGCCACCGCAACGGTTCCTGGTGTTATGTAGAAGCTGTAGCCACCAACTTGCTGTACGATCCCGCAGTCGAGGGAATCGTGATTAACTGTCACGACATCACTCAGCGCAAACTCGCCGAAGAACAACTGCTGCACGATGCTTTTCACGACGCCCTCACCGGATTGCCCAACCGATCGCTATTTACCGATCGGCTCGAACACGCTCTGAGGATGGCCAAACGGCGCAAAGACTACTTGTTTGCCGTGCTGTTTCTCGATTTAGATAGATTTAAAGTAGTCAACGATTCCCTCGGCCACGCCATCGGCGATCAATTGCTAGTATCGATCGCGCGGCGTCTGGAAGCTTGTCTGAGGGTTGGAGATACAGTGGCCCGCCTTGGAGGAGACGAGTTTGTGCTGTTGTTAGAAGACATCGAAGGCATCAATGAAGCTACCACCATTGTCAACCGCCTGCAAAAGAAAATCACCTCCCCTATCCTTCTAGACGGACACGAAGTATTTATCACCGCCAGCATCGGCATAGCTTTGAGTTCTGGCGAATACCTGGAACCGACAACCCTGCTGCGCGACGCCGACACAGCAATGTACCGCGCCAAAGAACTCGGCAGAGCCCGACACGAAGTTTTCAACAGTTCCATGCACGCCCACGCTTTGCGGCTATTGCAGCTAGAAAACGACCTGCGGCGGGCGATCGAATCAATTAGAGAGCCGGCCAGAGAAGAAGACTTTCCCTCATCCCCCGCATCAACCTTACCTCCTTTATCCGCAGCGCCCCAGTTTATTATTCACTACCAGCCGATCGTGTCGATCGCCAATAACACAATTACCAGTTTTGAGGCTCTAGTGCGCTGGCAGCATCCCGAACGCGGCTTAGTTTCCCCCGGCGAATTCATCACCATCGCCGAAGAAACCGGCTTGATCGTACTCCTGGGCCGCTGGGTACTTCGCACAGCTTGCCACCAAATCCGCCAGTGGCAGCAGCTATTTCCCAGCAACCCCCCATTGAGCGTTAGCGTCAACATTTCTGTCAAACAGTTTTCTCAACCAGATTTAATCGAATACATCGACCAAGTTCTCGCAGAAACTCACCTCGACGGCAGCAGTTTAAAATTAGAAATTACCGAAAGCGTACTCATAGAAAATTCTGAATCAGTAACAGCAATGCTAGTGCAGCTCAGAACCCGAAACATACATTTGTGCATTGACGACTTCGGCACCGGCTATTCATCGCTTTCCTACCTGCACCGCTTCCCCACCAATACCTTAAAAATAGACCGCTCTTTTGTTAGCAGGATGGGAGGTGAGTTCGATTTCAGTAAAGGAGGCATTGACCCGACCGAAATTGTGCGGTCGATCGTTACTTTGTCCCACAATTTAGGCATGGATGTAGTAGCCGAAGGAGTCGAAGAAGCCTCGCAACTATCTATACTCAAAGGGTTAAAATGTGAGTACGCCCAGGGATTCTTTTTCTCAAAGCCAGTAGACTCTCAAACAGCAGCAACCCTAATCCGACAGCAAGCAGAAAATCAGAATTTGCTGACATTTAGTTTGTTAGAGAAAGGCCATTAAAAAAACACGGCATTTTGTGAGTCCCGTTTCAGCATAAAATCTTAAAATATTTTAAAGCTGTGCCTAACTGGCGTCAGTTAATAACTACGGCATCCAAATCACTGTCAACGACCCAGGTCTCAAGACACGCTTGCTTCGGGCCTAAAACTTAAACCCGAGTTGACCAGAGGCGTACCTGCGTACTACGTTAACGGTAAGAGTTAAAGGCCTACCAGGGAAGGCTCTCGCTAGTTCCTTGCCAAGCGAAATTTAGGATTAAACAGACTTATTGGGTTAAATCAGTTTCCTAGATATAGTACCGGCCCTTAACGAAGGCGCAAGCTAACATTACCCCTCTCATAGAGGCTCATAAAGGAGCGAACATTATGCGATCGCCGATTGCGAGGTTGGAAGTGGTAATTGTCCCACTGAAAGTACATTACAAAAGTACACTCCCATCTAGCAATCCCCGTGTAATGGAAAGATTCACGGCGGTTGAAACCGCCTAGCCGTTTCCCTCTCAGGTCTAAAGACACGCTCGTTTCCCACTTACCGAATTTTTTTATGACTATTGGCTACCTCGCACTCGTTCTCCACGCCCACTTGCCTTTTGTCCGCCACCCCGAAAGCGACTACGTTTTAGAAGAAGAATGGCTGTTTGAGGCGATCGCGGAAACATACATTCCCCTGCTGCAAGTTTTTGAAGGGCTCAAGCGCGACGGCATAGACTTTAAAATTACCATGAGCATGACGCCGCCCTTGGTTGCCATGCTGCGCGACCCCTTGCTGCAAGACCGCTTCGACGACCACTTGGCTAAACTCGAAGAATTAGCGGATCTCGAAATCGAACACAACAGCGGCAATGGTCACCTCCGCTATTTAGCAGAACATTACGCCGCCCACTTCTCTCAAGTCCGCAACTTTTGGGAAAAGTACGATCGAGATTTAGTAAAAGCCTTCAAAGAACACCAAGACACCAACAACCTCGAAATCATCACCTGCGGTGCCACCCACGGCTATTTACCGCTGATGAAAATGTACCCCGAAGCAGTTTGGGCACAAATTCAAGTAGCTTGCGACAATTACGAAGCAAACTTCGGCCGCCGACCAAAAGGCATTTGGCTACCCGAATGCGCCTACTATGAAGGCTTAGAGCGGATGTTAGCCGACGCAGGCCTCCGCTACTTTCTCACAGACGGTCACGGCATCCTCTACGCCCGCCCGCGTCCCCGCTACGGCAGCTACGCCCCGATTTTCACCGAATGCGGAGTCGCAGCCTTCGGCCGGGATCACGAATCCTCGCAGCAGGTTTGGTCTTCCGAAGTCGGCTATCCAGGCGCGGCCGAATACCGCGAATTCTACAAAGATTTGGGCTGGGAAGCTGACTACGATTACATTAAGCCCTACATCATGCCCAACGGCCAGCGGAAAAATACCGGGATTAAATATCACAAAATCACCGGTCGCGGATTGGGTTTAGGCGATAAACAGTTGTACGATCCTTACTGGGCAAGGGAAAAAGCAGCCGAACACGCCAGCAACTTTGCTTTCAACCGGGAACGCCAAGTCGAACACCTCAACGGCATTATGCAGCGTCCGCCGATTATTGTTTCACCTTACGACGCCGAACTTTTCGGTCACTGGTGGTACGAAGGGCCTTGGTTCTTAGATTACCTGTTCCGCAAGAGTTGGTACGACCAAAATACCTACGAGATGACGCACTTAGCCGATTATTTGCGGGGAAATCCGAATCAGCAAGTTTGCCGTCCTTCTCAGTCTAGCTGGGGTTTCCGGGGTTTCCACGAGTATTGGCTCAACGATACCAATGCTTGGATTTACCCGCACTTGCACAAAGCAGCGGAACGGATGATTGAGTTGGGAAGCATGGAACCTGCGGATGAGTTGCAGTGGCGCGCTTTGAACCAGGCGGCGCGGGAAGTGCTGCTAGCTCAATCTTCTGACTGGGCATTTATCATGCGTACAGGAACGATGGTGCCCTATGCAGTGCGACGGACTCGATCGCACTTAATGCGCTTTCACAAGCTGTACGATGAAGTGAAAGAAGGCAAAGTCGATTCCGGCTGGTTGGAGAAGGTTGAGGAGATTGATAATATTTTCCCTGAAATCAACTATCGCGTTTATCGATCGCTTTAAGTCTCGTTTCCCCTTTGATCCTGTCCCCCCAGCCCTGCTTAAGGGAGGGACAGGATGTTAATTAAAATTAGGCGTTGCTGAATCAAGGTATGATAAACTTATAATGCGATCGCGGACGCAGAGAATGATTGCTTTGATTTTGATACGGAATTGGAACATCTACAAATTTTAGATAGTGAATTAGTAATTGAATTGAATATCTTAGAAAGTTGCTGTCTAATTTACAATAACAAGACTTTTTCGTTTTATACGCGCTATCCGGGTGCCTTAATTTTATATTTTTACCCTCAACTGTTATCCTATAGCAATCCTTGCAGGAGTTATAAATTTTAGGATTGCTATATTTGTCAAATGTTTATAATATTAAGACCTGTAACCTATTAGTATTTCCAATCAATCAAGCGATTGTTGGTGTCAAAATATCAATCATTAAGAATAATTGCCAAAAGATAATGGCTTAAGATGGACTGAAATTAATAATTGTAATTTTTTTAAAATGTTGTTAGAGAAGTTAATTATGTTAGAAAAACAACTTAACTAAGGGGTCTAAATAATTTAAAATTATAGTGAAAAGAGCAGCCAGTACAGCAGTTAACTTCACAAAAGCTTTACAATAGGATGAAATCTAAGTATTTCAACGGCAAAAAATGGGTATAAACATGGAACGATATTTGCACGTACTGAAATTGTTCTGGGGTGCGGCGATCGCAGCGGAACTAGAATACCGAATCAACTTTGTCCTCGCGGCCCTCAGCAGCCTCGGAAATCTTGCGGGCAGCTTGTTTGGGCTATTTTTGTTCTATCGTACTGGCTACACCTTTTCAGGCTATTCATGGGAAGAGGCTTTAGTTGTACTCGGTATTTTCACGATTTTGCAGGGGTTTTCGTCAACGTTTCTAGCACCTAATCTCAGCCGCATTGTCGATCGAGTGCAGCAAGGTACTCTCGATTTCGTACTCCTCAAACCCATCAGTTCCCAATTCTGGCTATCTGCAAACACAGTTTCGCCTTGGGGAATCCCAGATTTAATCTTCGGCACCGTATTGCTGCTGTATGCTGCCAACAAATTGGGAGTAGCAATCGGCAACTATTTTTTAACAGCAATACCGCTGTTATTCGGAACTATTACTCTTTACAGTATATGGTTTATGTTAGGGGCCACCAGCATTTGGTTTGTCAAAATTTACAATGTTACCGAAGTCCTCAAAGGATTGTTAGAAGCGGGTAGATTTCCAATGGCAGCTTATCCTGCAGCTTATCGATTTTTCTTCACTTTCGTAGTTCCCGTTGCCTTCTTGACGACTGTGCCGGCAGAAGCCATGCTGGGGAGAGGTGAAATCGTTTGGATCGCAGGGGCGGGAATATTGGCGATCGGACTTTTGTTAGCTTCCCGCTACTTCTGGCAATTTGCACTCCGCTTTTACACCAGCGCTTCCAGCTAGTTAAGTAGCTAGGTACACATAAACATCGCGTAGGGAGAGGGCGGGTGCGTGAAACGATTAACTCGCTTCTACAAAAGTTCCTTGCCTTACCAGCTATTACAAATCTCTACAAAATATTTTTTTCCTATTTACTTATATACTTTAAAAAAATGTAAAATTTAAACATATCCTTATCTCGTTCAAATCTCAACAGTAAATAAACCACGCAAACGAAGGGAAACCAATGAAAAGAAAAAAACTGGGTAATAGTAATTTTACTATCAGCGCGATCGGTCTGGGATGTATGCCCATGTCCTTAAGCGGCCGGCCGCCAGAATCGCAATCAATTGCGGTAATTCACCGCGCCCTGGATTTGGGTGTCACCCTAATTGACACCGCAGATTCCTACTGCCAAGATCAATCCGACAAACACCACAACGAGCACCTGATTGCCAAAGCTTTGCAACAGTACAGCGGAGATGTTAGGGCCGTTACTGTCGCCACTAAAGGCGGCTTAATGCGGCCTCAAGGTGCATGGACGCGCAACGGCAACCCCCACCATTTACGCAAGACAATTCGGGAAAGTTTTGAAGCATTGGGCGGCAAGGAACCGATCGACCTTTGGCAATATCACTCGCCCGATCCCGCTTATACCATTGAAGCAGCCCTAGCACCTGCAAAAGAAGCCGTAGAAGCAGGAATGATTCGATTTATTGGAGTGTCCAACTTTTCTGTAGAGCAGATAAAACGTGCCCGCGATACAGTAGAAGTTGTCTCCGTGCAGAATCAGTACAATCCGTGGCACAGACAGCCGGAATCAGACGGGGTTCTGGAATATTGCGAAAGCGAAAAACTGACATTTTTTCCTTGGAGCCCTTTAGGAGGAAGCCGCCGCGCCACAAGCTTGCAAGATATGCCCGCGATCGCAAAATTAGCCGAAGAAAAAAACGTTTCAGTTTACTGTATAGTATTAGCTTGGTTGATGGCTCAATCGCCCTGCATCGTTCCGATTCCCGGTGCGACCAAAGTATCGAGTATTGAGGACTCTGTGCGGGCGCTCGAAGTTAAATTGACTGACGAGGAATTGCAACAAATTGCAGTAAGTTAAGTAAATAAGGGCAAAAAAAATAGAACAGGCTTTCCGGCCTGTTCCACAAAGAGAACTTTATTGTGGGGTGGGTTGGAAAACCCGCCCCTTAAAGTGGGGGTTAAGGAGTAAAATTGATATTTTTTGAGGGATTGAATTTAATGGAAGCTAATCAAGTGAATGCCGATCAAGACGTAGCAATTGAACATCAAAACGTACCTGTCGCCCATGAAGGATTGCACAACTTTTTATACAGTTCCGACTCCGAACACAGCGCCGCCGCAGCTATTTCTCACTTAGAAAATGACGGCACGCAAGTAATGTCGATCGATACATGGCGCGATTTGGCAAGTAACGCGAAAGTCGCCGGCGTTTACGCTGTAATGGACACTTCCCGGAACACTCAGTATATAGGTTATTCACGAAATATCCTGCTTTCAATCAACGGTCACATCGCCCAAAACGGCGTCAAAAATTGTGCTTTCCTGCGCGTGCAAACTTTCAAATTCCCGAAGCGGGAAGAAATGGAAAGTTTGCGGGATGCTTGGATAGAAGAAATTGGCAGCATCCCGCCTGGAAACGGTGCTGACAGCGAAATGTGGGCGGCTACGGTAGGCCAAGCAGCGCGATCTGCAATGTCTGCTGAGGAACAAAAAGCTTATGAGGAAAAGAAACTTAAATTGCGGAAAGCAATGGCAGATTCCACTCTTACCAAAGAGTTAGAAACCGCAGTCCCAAGTGACGGCGAACGCGCTAAGGATTTGGAAGCTGCTGTTAACAATGATGACTGGAGTGCCGTGATTCAATCGCAAACCCAGGAAACAAAGTCCGGCGAATAAAATGCGCTGCTACATAAACTTTCGTCCACTATAAATGGGGGCGGGTTTATGTAGATCTTTGGTTTAAATTAAAGAGGGTTGGTGAACAAAGCCATACTAATTAATGACTAATTTTGCGTTCAGTCACTAAAGTCAAACTTACCCATTCACCCCGCTCATTGTAACTGCGAATCATCCGAAACCGCAAGTCAGGTTCTACCAACCAACCAGCCTCGAAAAATATAGGTTTTCTGGATTCAATCTTGACAGGTAAAGTGCAAGAACCGCCGTCAGGAAGCAGAATAACTTGCACGGGCGAAGTACCTTCGTTAAAGTGCAGAACTGAACCGTCAATGCTGGCGCTAGAAGTGATAACACTAGCATTACTGCCAAAAGTGATTTTGTGCACTAGGCGATCGGCTCCATCCAAATGCAATTGTAAATTGGTAGAATAGGTATCAGGAGAACGCGAATCAGGATACATTGTCACGGCCTCGCCCTGCCACTCTCCCAGCAACTCGTCAACAGTTAAAGGCGGACGTTCGGGGACATTTTTATCAAGCTGCTTTTCCCGAATTAAGATAAGTTTTGATAAATTGCCGTCGGTATTGTATGTCAGAGGGAAGCGCAACCGACGATAATTGTAGATAAAACCAAACTCGGCACCGCACTCAGAATAAGGCGCTAGTTGAATAGTACCTTGACAAAAAGCTCCATTCTCAAAAAATAGGATATCTCGTCCCAAACTTTGATATTCTCGAACAAGTTCGCTGACTTCCGGTTCGCCGACACCGCTAGGATTTGGGGAAAAGCGACGCAGTTTCAATCGCACTGTTTTGTTGTCATTGAAACCTTCGAGAGAAATAATGCTAGGAGTATCTTGAAGTACCTCTCCTCGCGGCGATAACTGGGTAAAAGAACCGTGCCATTCTCCCAAGTTTTGCAAAAAGTTTTCCCACTGCGCTACCATATTCTTACCTGTGGATATATGTCTAAAAATAGAATTATAACTCTGCTGACGGATTTTGGATTAAGCGATGTTTATGTGGGAGTGATGAAAGGTGCGATCGCCCAAATTAACCCGCAGTTAAAAGTTATTGACATTACGCACCAAATACCATCTCAAAATATTGCGGCAGCGAGGTTTTGTTTGATGACTGCTTTTGCTTATTTTCCGCCGGAAACCGTACACGTTGCTGTCGTCGATCCTGGGGTGGGAAGCAAGAGACGCCCGGTTGCGATTAAATGTGCTAATTGCTTTCTTGTCGGGCCGGATAACGGGTTGTTTAGCGGGGTGTTGAGTCGGGAAAGTGCGATCGCATCTGTCGAACTCACGAATTCTGAATACTGGCGCACACCTCAACCCAGCAGCACTTTTCACGGTCGCGATATTTTCGCTGCTGCGGGCGCTCACTTGGCGAACGGGGTGGCTTTGGAAGAGTTGGGGGAGACGATCGACCCTGCAAGTTTAGTGCAGTTAGAGATACCAAATTGTGCCGTTACAGCCACAGGTATAGAAGGCTGTGTTCAATATGTCGATCGCTTCGGCAATCTAATTACCAATATCCCCAATAATTGCATTATAGGTAACAATTGGTCATTGACAATTAGCAATTTTTCTGAGGCAATTCGCATCCTCAGCGGTAAAACGTACAGCGACAGCGAACCAGGCGATTTAATTGCCATAACTGGTTCTGACGGTTGGGTAGAAATTGCCGTTAATGGCGGCAGCGCTCAATCAGTATTAAAATTGGAATGCGGAGCGATGGTGCAATTGCTTTTTGAAACCAACAATTAAAATCATCTCTTGCAGTCCGCATCGGCGGATGTTTTGCTTATAAAAGCAATTTCAAGATCCGTTTCATATCTCTACAAGTATAAAAAACCCGGTTTATTGAAGAAACCGGGTTTCTCATCTTTATCCAGCTACCACGAAATTCACCAACTTTCCAGGCACCACAATTACCTTTTTAATCTCCTTACCTTCAAGGTGACGCTTAGCCAATTCTGAGTCGCGAGCAAACTTTTCCAAAGCAGCTTTATCAGCACCAGAAGGCACTTGAATTGTGCCGCGAGTCTTGCCCATAACTTGAATTACTAGCGTAATTTCATCGGTAATTAATGCAGATGGATCGACAATAGGCCAAGTTTGCGTATGCACCGATTCACTGTTACCAGTATTGTGCCACAATTCATCAGCAATATGCGGTGCAAAAGGCGCTAACAAGCGAATCAAAGTGTTAATTCCTTCTGCATAAACTGGCGAATCTTTAAATTTAGCATCATTCAAAGCATTGCTGAGTTTCATCATTTCCGAAACAGCAGTATTGAACTGATAATCACCCTCCAAATCGTCGCTAACTTCCTTAATTGCAGTGTGAATTGCCCGCCGCAAATCCTTCTCAGGTTTACTTAATTCTGCATTCTCTCCTGCTTGAGCGGGGGTGGCAAGGACTCGTCCTGCAAACTCTGTAACCACGCGCCAAACGCGATTTAAAAAGCGAAATTGCCCTTCCACATCGGCGTCGTCCCACTCCAAATCCTTCTCTGGCGGTGCTTTGAATAAAATAAACATCCGCGCCGTATCTACCCCATATTTGCCCATAACTTCCAAGGGGTCAACACCATTGTATTTTGATTTGGACATCTTCTCGTAGAAGACTTCCAAAGCTTCACCAGTTTGAGGATCTTTGGGATTTGCGGGGTCTATATCTGCTGGGGGAACGTATTTGCCAGTAACAGGATTTTTATAGGCCATTGCTTGCACCATGCCTTGAGTTAATAGGCGTTTAAATGGTTCGTCACAATTGATCAAACCCCGATCGCGCAAAACCTTGGTAAAGAACCGCGAATACAGTAAGTGCAAGATTGCGTGTTCGATGCCGCCGACATATTGATCTACGGGCATCCAATCATTTGTCTTCGCACTGTCGAAGACTTGCTCTTGATTTTGAGCATCGGGATAGCGCAAGAAATACCACGATGAATCGATAAAAGTATCCATCGTATCTGTTTCCCGCTTCGCGGGAGTGCCACAACTCGGACAAGGAACGTTTACCCATTCTTCCATCTTTGCCAAGGGCGAACCTTTGCCCGTAAATTGTACATTTTCCGGTAACAATACTGGCAAATCAGATTGGGGGACGGGGACTGTTCCGCAGGTGGGGCAGTGAATTACGGGAATCGGAGCGCCCCAATAACGCTGTCTGGAAATTAACCAATCTCTCAAGCGGTATTGCACTCGCGCTTTACCATAACCTTGATTTTCGGCATGGTGAATAATTGCTGCTTTGCCTTTAATTGAATCCATGCCGTTGAAGCTTTCGGAATTAATCATAATTCCGGGTTCGGTGTAAGCTTCCGTCAGCGGAACTTCATCATCATCCACAATTACTACTTTGATTGGCAGTTGATATTGATTGGCAAATTTGAAATCTCGCGTGTCGTGGGCGGGTACTCCCATGACTGCGCCGGTGCCGTATTCGTACAGCACATAATCGGCAATCCAAATGGGAATTTCTTCGCCGTTGAAAGGATTGATTGCTTTGCCGCCTGTGGGGATGCCGCGCTTTGGTTTGTCTTCGGCTGTGCGATCGATCTCGCTTTGGGCGGCGACTTCTTTGATGAAGGTTTCTACGGCGGCTTTTCTGTCTTCCGTTGTCACGCGCTGAGTTAGTGGATGTTCCGGCGCTAAAACAAGGTAACTGACGCCGTAAACTGTATCGGGACGTGTGGTGAAAACGGCGATTTTTTCATCCATTCCCACAATCGGAAATTCTAAGTAAGCGCCGACTGATTTGCCGATCCAGTTGGCTTGCATTAATTTGACTCTTTCGGGCCAATCTGGCAATTTGTCTAAGTCGTTTAATAACTGTTCGGCATAATCGGTAATTTTGAGGAACCACTGCCGCAATAATTTGCGCTCGACTTTGGCACCGGAACGCCAGGAACGACCTTCGTTATCTACTTGTTCGTTTGCTAAGACTGTTTGATCTATAGGGTCCCAATTAACTGCCGCTTCTTTTTGATATGCTAATCCTGCTTCTAAAAATTGCAAGAAAATCCATTGAGTCCACCGATAATAATCGGGAGAACAAGTTGTAACTTCTTTTGTCCAATCAAATGAAATGCCCAAACGCTGAAATAAGCCTTTCATTTGGGCAATGTTTTGATAAGTCCATTGTGCAGGCGGAATTCCTCGCTCGATGGCTGCATTTTCTGCGGGCAAACCAAAAGCGTCCCATCCCATCGGATTCAATACCCGATAACCTTGCATTCGCTTGAGTCTGGCAATTACATCGATGATTGTGTAGTTGCGGACGTGTCCCATGTGCAGGTTTCCCGACGGGTAGGGGAACATGGATAAGGCATAAAATTTAGGCTTTTGGGTATCTTCTGGCATCTGGTCTAAGTTTTGCTCAGCCCATGTCTGCTGCCATTTTTCTTCTATGGATTGGGGGTTATATCTGGAATCCACAACAATTGCTCCGTGCAGGGTTTAGTAATGTTTGCTTCAGTATTTTTACACATTCAAGGGGCTTCGATTCTGATTTTTTTGAGCTCCAAGGATTTTGGCTCTAATCTCTGTATTATATATTGTAGTATATGTAATTTTAGCTGGGGGGCGATCGACCAAATATCCCGGTTCGCCCTGAAAAGAATAAGACTTACGCACGGGTGGTCAGAAACCGGGTTTTTACGAGCATACTTCGTTACAGTCGGCCAAACCGCAAAAAACCCGGTTTTTTTGGTCTTGATGCGTAAGTTTTAAAAGAATAAATAACCCCAATTCCCAGAAACCAGATTTCTGAGAGAAACCGGGTTTCTTAGCATTTATTCCGGCTTAAATGCTATCTGGCTCGCACAGCAATGTACGTTTTAATTTGTCATCGGGTGGGGGCGGGTTTACCAGATTATTGGTTTTAGGCAATTATTGTTGGTGAAACCAGCCCCTACATAGATATTGTTCAACCCGCTATTTATCATTGGTAATTGATATTTTTTTAGGGGGTGTTTTTACCAACTATCTTTTTAAAAAACCAATAATTTAATAAACCCGCCCCCACCCAACGACTCCTAAAATCAGAAAGAATGGCGATCTGCGATCGAATATATCGCTCATTGGCGTTTTAATTTGGCCAATATTTCCTGGGCAAATCCGCGGAAAATGTCGTCAGAATCGTTCTCAGCGCGATCGCGCAGAAGTTCTAAAGTTTCAGGGCGATCGGGATATAGCTCAATCATAGCTGTAAGAGCTGCTTGCCGGGGGTTGCCTTGCCAATTATGCTCGCGCTCAAAGCGGTCATTGATAGCAACATCGCACAATAATTTAAATATTCCAGGCTCATCTTTCCACCCCCGTGCTATTTCTTGAAGGGCTGAAACTCGCACAACCGAATCATCGTCTGATTGAGCGCGTTGTTTGAGGATATGTAAGGTTTTCGGCTCATCCTTCCACCCCCCTGCTAATTCTTGGAGTGCTGCAGCTCGCACAAGCCAATTATCGTCTGATTGAGCGCGTTGTTTGAGGTTAGGTAAGGTTTCCGGGTGATCTTTCCACCCCCGTGCTAATTCTTTAAGGGCTGAAAGTCGCACATCCCAATTATCGTCTGATTGAGCCTGTTGTTTGAGGTTAGGTAAGGTTTCCGGGTGATCTTTCCACCCCCGTGCTATTTCTTGAATGGCTGAAAATCGCACAGCCGGATCATCATCTGATTGAGCCAGTTGTTTGAGCCAAGGTAAGGTTTCCGGGTGATCTTTCCACCCCCGTGCTATTTCTTGGACTGCTGCTTCTCGCACAAGCCAATTATCGTCTGATTGAGCCAGTTGTTTGAGAATGGGTAAGGTTTCTGGGTCATCTTTCCAAGTTGCTGGAATTGCTGCTACTGCTTGTTTGCGAATTTGATAAACTAGGCTGTTATATTCTTGAGGTGTAGAACCAGTGATATTTCCGTATTTAGTTAACTCTTTAACTCGATCGCGCAATTGACTAGCAATAGCAGCAATATCATTTCTCTTCTTGACTTCAGAAACACACTGCGCCGCCAAAAACAGATTGCTAAACTTGTCTGCTTCCCCATTTTCACCAATCAGATATTCCAGGATATCACCTGTAAATCTAGCATCCAGCATTCCCGCCATTAAACGCAACACTTCATGCCAAGACTCATCTCGCCAATGCTCTCTAAAAACTTCTATCAAACCATCTAAATCAAGCGTTTTCGGTTTGTCAAATTGCCGCACAAACTCCCAAGCACAAAAATATTCCAAAAACGTGCGGTGGACAAAAGCATAATAATCTTCATTGTATCCACCCAAGAAGCACAAGATAAAATTGCGATCGCGCAGTTGGTCTACCATCAACTTAGCACAAGCAGTTGCCCCAGTTCCCATCAAGCCGGTCAATGAATCAGTAATAGTTTGCCGCAAATCCTCGCGACTAATAATATTTCCTAATTGTTTGCTACTAGACTGCATTGTGTAGGCGATTCGCCCGCAGATACTTTGTTTGACCTCTTCATCAATTACATAAGGGTCAACTCTGTCATTATTTAGTTTTTCTTTCACTTCAAAGTCCCATTTATGCAGCAACACTTTTGATGCTTCTTCATAGAGTTTCGCCCGAAAGCGCGGTAACTCCTGATTGCGATTGAGAATTGCCATCATTGTCAGCAACAGCGGATTTCCGGCTAATTCTCGAATTGAATTAGATGTCGCAATCGCTTGCTGCAAGCGTTCTAAAAGAGCAGCTTTTTTTAAGCGATCTATCAATGTCAAATCGTGCCATTTCTGGATAAAATATTGAATCTGTTCTGGCTCAAAATCTTGCAGCATAAAATGATGAAATTCGGCATTTTTCAGTCGCTGCTGCTGGTAGCCAATAACGCGAGAAGTGACGATGGTTTTCACCCTTGGATATTTTTGAGTGAAGCTATGAATTTGGTCAACAATCCGATTTCGTTTTTCCAACTCGAACACTTCATCTAGCCCGTCAAACATGACGACAGCGCGGCCAGCTTTCAGCCATTCGTGCAGGATATTTTTGTCTAAATGGTCGATCCGACTAGAGTCGCACTCGATAAATTCTAGAAAATTAGCGCACTTTTTTTCATCTTGACTGCGATTGTATTTCCGCAATTCAATCAGTAAGTGAATCGGGTGCAATGACAAGTCATTGGCAGATAATTTTGCCCACTGAAGCGCCAGATATTTTAACAGCGTAGATTTCCCAGAACCCGGATCGCCTAGAATTACTAGATAACGGTAAGTGACATCATCAATCACGTCGAGCACTGAGCGAGTTTGCTGTTGAGTATAAGCTTTTTGGTGGCGTTCCAAATCTTCTGGACTTACTTCGGCGGCTATGTCCCCCCGTTCCCGCAATCGCTTTTGAATCTCCTTGGGCAATTCATAATCTTTCGGCAAATATTCCTGACACGATCGGGCGTTTTGGGGAATAAATATTTCTTTAATTGTCAGTTTTCCTTCGTATTCTCCAGACTTGTTATCTAAATTGTCTAAATTCAACGAATATTCATATAGTTCTCGCAGTCCTTGTTGATAACTTGCTAAGTTAAATTCAGCCGGAATCGGAGCAATTGTCGCGAGACAGCGCTCCATGCTTGCAGATAGATTTGTGTCTAAAATTTGTCGCAGTTCGGCATTTTTTTCTCTAATTAATTTAACGCTTTTCAGATAGTTTTCTGCGACTTGTTCCCAACTAAACGTATCGGGAAGCTGGGAAATCAGTTTTCCCTGTAAAAAATTACCAGGTACAATCCGAGTCAAGGTGGGCAAAATCTTTCGCACCGGATGTTGCAATCGCAAATTTTGCCAATGCTGAGCTAAAATACCAGTGTCTAAATATTTACAATTGCCTTGAAACGCAGTTCCCAAAACTTGCCTGACATCAGGTTGATCGCGAAATTGGCGTAAAGGTTGCAGGTATTGCTGAATCTGTTTTTTATCTAACTGCGATCGCTCTAATTCCTGCCCAAACAATATAATAAAGGATTTCAGGGCATCGCGAACAGCACTTTTAGCGAAGGGCTTTTTTGCCAGTCCTTCAACATCTTTAATACAACCTTTAAAAAAATCTTTAACGTAGTCGTCTAAAGCTGCTTTAGCCAATTCCGTCAAAATAGGTTGCACCAATAACCAGCCCAAACCCAAACCCGCGCTGACTGGATCTACTATCATTGCTTTTTGCTCGATCAACTTGAATATTCAACATTATACCGGGGCTGAAAATTTTAGCTATGGGCAAGGACATGGCAAGGCCCATTAGTGTCAATTTAACGGTCTTTCGTTGAGTCCGGCAGTCCGGCAGGGAATGAATTCCCTGCCTCAAAGCTAAAGTCCTCTCAAGAGGACTGAAGAACTCATTTAGTCCTCATAGCGAGGACTTTAGCTAAAAGCCCCGTGGAATTCATTCCCTGGCGGCCTTTCGGTATTAGCTCAAAACTTTCAAAATAGCGAGCAGCGGCGCTTCAAAGCTGCTTGCAAAAGAGTATTGTACAGTTTTTCCTTAACAGTATAAGCGCCGAATCTTTCCAAGTGCGGATTGTTCATTTGAGCGTCGAAAAGTAGATAAGATCGATCGCGCAATCTCTCCACCAACTTCACCATCGCCACCTTAGAACCCTCGGGAATTTGGTAAAACATCGACTCCCCAATAAACGCACCGCCGATCGACAATCCTAAAATACCGCCCGCCAATTCGTCCCCGCACCAAGTCTCGAAGCTGTAAGCCCAACCGGCCTCATACAAACCCCAGTAAATCTTCTTGAGCTCCTTAGAAATCCATGTCGTTTCGCGATCGGCACAACCCTCAACCACCGCCCCAAAATCGCGGTTCACAGCCACCGAAAATCGATTTTGATTGATTTGGCGACGCAGGGATTTCGGATAGGTAAATCTTTCATCCAGGGGAATCAGCGCCCGCTGACGACTGGAATACCACCCCAAACTTTCCTCGCCGTCATTGGCCATCAAGAAATAGCCTTGCGCGTATCCTTGTATAATTGTCGGTATATCATATTGCATATATTTATCAGTTGTCATTTCTCAGTTAACTTTTCAAAGTCAACATTAGCAATTAGGAATAATCATGTCTGAAATCATTGAACCTATTACCTTACCGCCCGCCAAAAACCCCGAACAAGAAGGCCAATGGCTCCAACAAACGCTGCTGGCATGGCTAGACTCCGAGTTTATCCCAGAAGCAGCCAACCAGCAAATAGCTAAAAGAGCTGCCCAAATCTATGTCCGCCAGCGTATGGAAGGCGAAAATGACGTGGGCAGCCTCGTAATTGCGATCGTCACCGAAATGCAGGCCTATGATTTTTCTAAAAGCTTCTACGGCGAATTTGCGATCGCCAATGCCGTCAGCGACTTGTTACTCGAAAGTCTCGGCATCGATAAATGCTGCGGCCAGTGAAGCAAGAAGGAGGAAAATTTAACTCATAAGTCTGAAACAAAAATCAACCCCAAACCTAATCCTGCCGATTAATTGTGAGTTTTTTTCTTCTTCCTTCCTTCTTCCTTCTTCTTTCTTCGTGCTACCAGCTAGACTTCACAACACCGGGCAAAAGACCTTCGTGAGCCATTTCTCGCATCATGTTGCGAGACAGTCCGAAGTCACGATAGTAACCTCTGGGCCGTCCAGTTGCCCAGCAGCGGTTCCGCAAGCGAGTCCGCGAACTGCTACGGGGTAGCTGTTGTAGTTGGCGGTGAATCGCCATTTTGTCCATCTGATTGTTAGCTTGGTCAAACTGGTCTTTCAGGTCTTCCCGCTTGTCGGCGTACTTGTCTACGAGTCTCTGGCGCTTTTTCTCGCGCTCGACCATGCTCTTCTTAGCCATAATCTGTTGATATCCTTAGATAAATCACAATCTACTATTTTACTATATTTTAGTCATTTTGGATAACTTTAGTTTTAAATATTTTTATTTACACACAACAACTTATCTCATTTGTAGGGTGCATCAGGTAATATTGTGCGCTCGACAGTTGCTCTAATTCGATCTGACGCACCCTAGGAAATATTAGCAGAAGGGCACAAATCTGCAAGTTCGCAAATACTGCAAGCCGGGTTTCTCGCATTACAAACTGCCCTGCCGTGATAAACCAACCGAATCGACCAATTTTCCCAATCAGGCTGCGGCAACAATATCATCAAATCCCGCTCGATCCTTGTAGGATCGGTATGTTCGGTCAATCCCAACCGCTGAGTCAAACGTTTGACGTGAGTGTCTACCGTCACGCCCATATTAATACCAAAAGCGTGAGCGAGAACGACATTAGCCGTTTTGCGGGCAACTCCGGGCAATTCTAGCAACAGTTCCATCCGCTGCGGCACTTGATTGTTGAATTTATTGACAATCGCCTGACAAGCACCTTTAATGTTTTTAGACTTATTCCGGTAGAAACCAGTCGATCGCACCAGACTTTCCAATTCTTCTAAATCAGCATTTCCCAAAGCCACCGCATCGGGAAAACGCTCAAACAAAGCCGGCGTTACCAGATTTACTCGATCGTCGGTACACTGAGCCGAGAGAATCGTCGCCACCAGCAACTGCACGGGAGTTTCGTAGTTGAGAGTGCAAGGAGCTTCTGGATAGAGGCGTTTGAGGCGAATCAGAATTTCGAGCGATCGTTGTTTCAAACTTAACTTTTTAGTCATTAGTCATTAGTCATTAGTCATTAGTCATTAGCCATTAGTGATTTACAAAATATTGGGGTCGATTCCCATTTCGCGGAGTCGAGCTTCTAAAGCTTCCGAGCGCGCTCTTTCTTGTTCCAGCAAAGTTTCTGCTTGTTCGGCTCTTTGGCGTTCTTGTTCGGCCCTTTGCTGTTCTTGTTCAGCTCTTAATTCTGCTTGCTCTCGCAGTTGAGCGAGTTCCACAAAACTTACAAAGGGCGCTCCGTTAGATCCGAATATTTGTAGTGCGGTTTCTGATAGTTGAAACCGCACTCCTAGTCTGGGACTTACCCAACCGTCCGCCGATTCTACAGCTTCTAATTCTTGGTCTCGACGCTGCCATATAGTTAAATCCACTTGTTCAGGGTTGTACAAGTAATATTCTTCCACGCCGTAGCGTTCGTAAAATTTGAATTTTTGAATCATCGGAGTTAGACGGTTGCCCGGCGACAAAATTTTAAACACGACTTGCGGCGGAATGTTATCTTCGTTCCACTGTTGGTAGGAACCTCGATATATTTTCGGTCTGCCAAAGGCTACCAGCACATCTGGTGCTTGAGCAAGTTTATTATTTCCTTCTACTGGATACCACAGTAAGTTCCCCGCCACAAAAACATCAGCAACACTCGCAAATAAAAGTTCTAAATTTTCTTTAATCCAGACGATTAATCGAAACTGTTCGGTATTATCTGACATGGGTTCTCCGTTGTCATCTGGGTAGACTATTGTTGATTTTTCGGGAGATTGCAGTTGTGTAATCATTGCTTTTCTTACCAAATTTAATGAGCGAATATTAGTCATGAGTCAAAATTGCTGTAATGACTAATGACTGTTAATTTTTAACTGTTGACTAATCTTATAGGTTATTAGTGGCCACCAAAAAATAACAAACAAATAACAAATAATCAATAATCAATAATCAATAATCAATAATCAATAACAACTAACTACTGACTACTGACTACTGACTACTGACTATTGTTGCCGAAGATTGCCCATCAAATCGAACCCAGCCAAATTAGCTGTATCCCGAATAATCAAGAAAATTCCCAAACCCAGCAACAACACCAAACCAGTCTGCATGACATTTTCCTGAATGCGGTTCGGTAAAGGTTTGCCCCGCAGTCCTTCTATCAACAGAAAAGCTAGCTGACCGCCGTCTAAAGCAGGTAAAGGCAAGATATTAATCACAGCCAAATTGATGCTAATTAGCACAGCATACTGAAACAAACTCGCAGCATCCGATTTGGCAATCCCTGCACCAATCGCCACAATCGCCACCGGCCCGGACAACTTGTCGGCAGTCTGGCTGAAATTGCTAAGTAACTGCCCGAAACCTTGAACCGTCAGCACCACAATCCGCTCAAATTCTTTGGCGGCCTTGCTAAACGCCTCTACAATTCCTGCCCTCTGCCGCACAACAGTGCCGTTAGAAGTTAGCTGCACGCCAATGCGACCTTTGCCGTCGGGCGACTCTTCAGGAGTTACTGTCACCACAAATTTTTGTTCTTGCCGCTGAATTTCCAACGCTAGGGGTTGGTTGGGATGATCTTGGATTGCTGTGACCAATAATTTGATAGCTTCGCGGGAAGCGCCCAATTCCTTGCCGTCAACAGACAGAACAACGTCGCCCGATCGAATTCCCGCTTGTTTCGCGGCCGAACTGACTTCTGCAGCGACTTCCGGGACTTTAACTCCCGGTAGGTAGTTCATTTCTGCTGCGCCGACAGTGCTCAATTGCACCACCAGCAAGAAATAAGCAAAAATTAAGTTGGCAATTACCCCTGCACTAATGACGATCGCCCGATCAAGCACGGGGCGATTTTTGAGCAAATTCGGGTCATTTGGGGGAATTGTACTGTCTGGATCGTCGTCCGGGAAACCCACGAAACCTCCCAGGGGAAAGGCGCGAAGGGCGTATTCAGTTTCCGGGCCTTGGTACTTCCAGAGGATGGGCCCGAAACCGATAGAGAAGCGGTTGACGTGGATGTGTTGAAGTCTCGCCGCCAAGAAGTGGCCGAGTTCGTGAACGACAATCAAGATACCTAAAACTGCGATCGCTGCCAAAACTGACATGAAGGATTCCACTAACACTTTTACTGGACTTTGATTTATTTTAATATCTTTTTAATATCAGTGGCTTCGGAGCGACAATTTTCAGTCAAACTGGAAGATGGAGTTTTTGTCGGAAGTCCCGGGCGCTGCGATAAACCGACGCTGCCAAACCGATCGCGCGATTGTACCTGAGTTTACCTCTAAAACCAATTCCCCATTACCAATTCCCCATTACCAATTCCCCATTACCAATTCCCAGTTATGAAAGACACTTCTTTGAATATTATCGCTATTTCTATCTTTGCCATCACCGTTTCAATATTGTTGGGGCCCCTATTCAACTTGCCAGAAGCCGTACCTGCGATCGCCACTTTTTGCCTGTTGGGGTTAGCCACGCTCGACAGTTTCCAGTGGCAAGGTCAAGGCGGTACTATTTTATTAGATTGGCTAGGGGGAACTTCCAAACAAAAGCGCGATCGTATCCTTCACCACGAAGCCGGACACTTCCTAGTCGCGCACCTGTTGGGAATTCCCGTAACCAGCTACGCCCTCAACGCTTGGGAAGCATTTAAACAAGGTCAAACAGCCCAAGGCGGCGTCCGATTTGAAGACGAACAATTAGCATCTCAACTGCAAAGCGGCACTCTTTCCGCCCAACTTTTAGACCAATACTGCACCGTGTGGATGGCCGGAATAGTCGCCGAAAAATTTGTTTACGGCAGTGCAGAAGGAGGAGCAGAAGACCGCACAAAAATTAGTGCAATTTTAACACAACTGCGCCGTCCCAGTTCCGAAATTCAACTCAAACAAAACTGGGGTTTGCTGCGAGCAAAAAACATGATCGAAAGCCACAAATCAGCTTACGAAGCCCTAGTAGCAGCAATGGAAAAAAGAGCAACCGTCGCGGAGTGCTGCGACATAATCCAGCAAAATTTATAAACAAAAATTACGCATTCTTCCCTTTCTCAACCCAGTTTATTTATAGATTTCTCCCTAAAACCCAGATTTTGCGTATAAACCGAGTTTAACAGCGTATTATAGGGATTAAAAATTTATGTCAGAACCCAAAATTTTCCCAACAACACTGCAAACAGCCAACCCAAATACAGAAAAATTGTTGTGGCTGTTCGGTTTCCGGATCGACCCCGGCACCGAAATACCAAATCTATATACTCTCATTGTCTATGGAGAACAAGAGCCGCCCTTAGTAGCCGGCGGTCAACTTGTATTTTTTACCCGTCCAGAACTAGCGATTAACGCTCTCCGATTGTGCAATATCGATGTCAGTGAACTGGGAAAGCCACCCACACAAATAGACGCTATTTGCGACATTGCAGAAACGCTGTACTTGCTCGATGCCGAAGATTTTGACGAGTCAGCTACTATCCTCAACTGTTTGAACGCGCTTTTCGATTTAGTGAAAGCTACTTTAATACCGATGCCAACTGAATACAAGCGCATACTTTATGATTTTGCCGACCATTTGAATATTGAGGAAGAGTTTGCAAGTTTTTTAGACGCAGAAGATATTCAGCGATCGGAAATTGTCAATGCCATTTTGTGGTGCGTGGGAGCAATTACAGCTAAATCCCGATTGTTAACCGAGTAATTTAAGAAAAACTAGAAGGTGAATCGATAATAGATAATATCGCTCCAGGAAATTGGGCCATGACTGTAACAGATTTACGCTTGTGGACTGTAGAGGAATATCGCCGCCGGACCCAAACTGGCATTTTCAATCCCGATGAAGGAGTCGAATTAATTGACGGGCCAATTATTTCAGTCTCAGAAATCTGCTGGCAGGACTTGCTTGAATTCGCATTCAAGATCCGATTGCTCTAAGTTATAATTCAGAACCAGAACCGGATATTGCTGAGTGTGCAAATCGACCCTCGGCTGTACCAAGATTTTCATCCCGCACGCGCCAACATTTTCTTATTAGTAGAAATAGCTGATACCACCTTACAAACAGACCGCAAGCGAAAAGCGCCGGCTTATGCTAAGGCAGGAATTAGTGATTATTGGATACTTGATGTTAACACGCGGCAAGTTTATGTTTTTCACGAACCGGGCGAGGAAAACTACCGACAAGAAACAGTATTTAATGAAGATGGAATTTTCTCAATGCTGGCTTTTCCAGAAATAGAAGTTCAGATTTCGCAACTATTTCCTTAAGTAGGGGCAGGTTTTACCAAGAATAATTGCCTAAGACCAATAATCTCGTAAACCTGCCCCCACCCACCTATCAATTACCAATTACCCAATTATAAATTACCAAATCTTTAGGGTCGTCCCGATCGCTACAAAAAAGTGAGTATTTGGGTCTAGCGCGAGTTATACTCCTACTACAAAGCCCCCACCTGCAAAATAACCCCGAAATCAAAGTTTATGAGCAACACTTCCCCGCCTCCAGCAGCCGCCAACAATCCCGCAACACAAAAACTCAGCCTCTCAACAAAATTAGCTTACGGTGCCGGCGACCTCGGCCCCGCAATTACCGCGAATGTGTTGGCATTTTACCTGCTAGTTTTCTTTACCAATGTCGCTGGTTTACCTGCTGGCTTAGCCAGCAATATTTTGGTGATCGGCAAGGTTTGGGATGCGATAAATGACCCGATAGTGGGGGTTTTGAGCGATCGCACTTCTCACCCTTGGGGCCGCCGATATCCTTGGATAATATATGGTGGCATTCCCTTCGGCATATTCTTCTTATTGCAGTGGATTGTACCTAGCACGGATCACACAGTGTTATTTTGGTACTATGTTGCGATCAGCATTTTGTTCAACACCGCTTACACGGCTGTGAATCTTCCCTACACTGCCCTGACTCCAGAACTTACTCAAGACTACAACGAACGCACTAGCCTTAATAGTTTTCGATTTGCTTTCTCCATTGGCGGCAGCATCTTTTCATTAATCTTAGCTCTAATTATCTTTGCTGTATTTGAAAAGAACCCGAATCAACAATATTTAGTATTAGGTGCAATCTGTGCAGTCATCTCTGTCTTGCCTTTGTATTGGTGCGTTTTGGGAACTCGCAAGCACGTCGCCGCCCAACTCTTAGAAAACGCAGACCTAGATAATTCTACATCCTTGCCGCTGAAAGAACAGTTGCAGATTGCATTTAGCAATCGCCCTTTTTTGTACGTCATTGGAATTTATCTCTTTTCTTGGCTGGGAGTGCAGTTGACTGCTACTATTATTCCCTACTTTGTTGTTAACTGGATGCAACAGCCACAGTACGTTTTTAGCTTGGTTGCGATCGCAGTTCAAGGCACTGCATTAATCATGCTATTTGTTTGGAGTAAAGTCAGCGAGAGATACGGCAAAAAAGCCGTATATTTTATGGGCATGAGTTTGTGGATTATTGCCCAAGCTGGACTGTTTTTCCTCCAACCAGGACAAGTATTGCAGATGTACCTATTAGCAGTCATGGCAGGTGTCGGAGTTTCCACCGCTTATCTAATACCTTGGTCGATGATACCGGATGTGATCGAACTCGACGAACTTCAGACGGGAGAAAGACGCGAAGGCATTTTCTATTCGTTTATGGTACTGCTACAAAAAATCGGATTGGCAGTGGGTTTGTGGTTGGTAGGGCAAGCATTAGAAAGAGCTGGATTTCTATCTACAGTTCCTGGACAGCCGGCACCCGTACAGCCAGATTCTGCGCTCTTTGCCATTCGAGTTGCGATCGGACCACTGCCCACAATTGCTTTAATTGCTGGCATGATTCTTACATATTTTTATCCTATAACCCGCGAAGTTCATGCAGAAATATTGTTGAAAATTAGAGAAAAAAAAGCACAAAATCAGTAATCGCTAATAAAAAGTAGCTGGTAATTAGTAAAATCAAAAAACAACAACTACCGATAGCTAATCCGAGCGAGATCAATAGCAATCCTCCCCTCCTGCGCGAACTCTTTTTTTTGTTTGACAATGTATCATCTTCTTATTGCATCGGTTAATTCCCAAAAAAGCCCGTTGCGCGTTTACCGAAAGGATTGCTATAACTTGCTCGGAGGGCGAATCAAAGCGATAGTTTTAGTAATAGCCCCGGAACGCAGAAACCTAGTTTTTTTACGAAAATACATAAATCGCGTAGCGCCATCCGCCCCCGTAGAAAGGCCCACAAGGATTGAGTTGTTGGAGATGTCGATCAAGCTTGAGAACACAAATTATTAAATGTTATGTCGGTAGCGCACTATAGATAATAGTTTGTGATATAATTGCCACGATAAGTAAGTCTATATACTTAATTAGTCCTCCAGCTCCTCAAAAAGTTTATAGTTAAAAGAAGAAATAGATTTTTCTCGGAAATTGATTCGATTAGTTGCCGTTCCCAAAAATCTGCTGAAGGTGGCTAATTATATCTACATGGGAAATGCAAAACTTTTTAGCCGGTCAGTTAGCGCGTAAGTTAACAAGTGCTTCTGCCCTGGACTGCGAACCGAAAAATGGCATAGAGGACAAACCAATACCAGCGCAAGCGGCGGCTGAGGTGTTACGGTCAATTGTAAAAGTTTGGTAAAGTTATTGAACCCCCTGTCGCGAAGCTGAGCAACACCTGAAAAAGTTTGCTTCGTCACCCGTAAACCCTAAATACAAGCACAACGCAGCAGACTCAAATGCAGTCTGATATAACTCTCCAGCAGTTGTAAAAGAACTTTTGCCACCGGCATAGCATAGGGACTTAGTTATTTTTGTATACTATGTGAAAGTAGTGAGAACTATTAGAAGGAAGTGGGCTCGACCAACCAATAATTTCGTGTGATATCCTTAATCCAATGCTCAAAGTATCAACCCGAAGGCTTGCAGAACAAAGCTGATTTTACGCACAAAATATCCAAGAGGTCAACATGGAAAGAGAACAGGACGCTCATATCGTACCCATTAGCAGCCAGAGCAGACAGGTGCAGCAATTTTCCGTTGACGAGGGAGAAGAGTTAAGCGCGCAGCCTCAGAAAGGATTGAATCTAAAGCCGTTGTTGAGGACTTTTCAGCGACAAGCCCTAATCATTATTGGGATTATAGCTCTAGTAGGCGGTGGAGTTGTTTATCAGATCAAGGGAGGCAAGAAAACATATCAAGGCGATTTTCGGATGCTAGTGGAACCCGTGACAACGGAGGCAAGAATTGCTGATCCCGCTGCCCTAGCCAATCGCGGCGAGGGGGGGGGAGTGCCTAATCGAGATTTTTTTAGTTTGGACTACGCAACTCAACTTGAAATTCTCAAGGGTCCTCAGATGCTTTCTGCTATTGCCAAACCAGTCCAAAAACGATATCCAAAAGTTACCGAGGAAATTCTTGAAAAAGGATTAGTCGTTTTGCGGATGGGAGAAAATGAGAGCACGCTGACTAAAATTTTGCAAGTTCGCTTCATGGGGGATGAGCCTGAATTAGTTGAGTTCGTTTTAGAAGAAACTAAAAAGAAATATTTAAAGTACAGTCTTGATGAACGCAAGACTCGGATTGGTGAAGGTGTTAAATTTATTGAAGACCAGCTTCCGGGACTCAATAAGCGCGTAAATACGCTGAAGTCGGAGTTACAGGTGATACAGCAGCAGCAAAATATTACCGACCCTAAAGAACAAGGCGGGCAATTGATCGCGCAAGTTCGTAGCGTAGAGACTTTAGAGTTAGAAACTCAAAGGCTACTGCAAGAACAGAAAACGCTGTATGCTAACTTGCAAAAACAATTAGATTTTACACCAAATGAAGCTATTGCCGCTTCAGCTTTAAGCGAAGAACCTCAATATAAAGAGTTGCTGACCAAGGTAAAGGAAGTAGAAGGTCAGATTGCTGTAGAAACAGCTCGTTTTAAATCTGCTAACCCTATAGTGGAAGCTTTAGAGCGCAAGCGGGCAAATTTAGTAGCTTTGCTCAACCAGCAAACTGATCGAATTTTGGGGCAAAATTTAGTAGGAACCCAAGCAAATTCTAAAGTTCAAAATTTTCAAAATTCGATTCGCATAGGCTTGATTAAACAATTGGTTGATACTGCCAACCAAGTTGAAGTCTTAGAAGCTCGCAGTCAGGCGATCGGTCAAACTAAAAACAATTTGCTCCGAGAAGCGCGAGAATTTCCCAGTATAGCCCGCCGCTACAACGAACTGCAACAGCAATTAGACATCGCCGCCCGCACCCGCGATCAACTTTTAAGCCAGCGGGAAAATCTCCGCGTCCAGGCAGCTCAAAGCCAAGTACCTTGGGAAATAATTTCTGAACCAGGCATACCCCGAGATGCTAAGGGCAAGCTGATTCCAGTTGCAACGAAAGCTAAAAACAAATTGGTGATGGCAGTTGTTGGGGCGCTAGTGTTGGGTCTGGGAGCTGCTATCCTCATTGAAAAGTTCCGCAATATTTTCTACTGTGCTGATGACGTTAAAGATGCGGTTGAAGCGCCTTTACTGGGAGCAATTCCTCTGGACAAAAATGCTAAAAAAATTCTGCCTTCTATTGCTAATGCCTATGCTTATCTTGAAGGAAAAGAGGGTAATAAGAAAAATGCTGCGGAATTTATAGAAGCTTTTGACTCTCTTTATACTAATATCCGCTTTCTTTCTTCAAATCGAACGATTAGCTCTTTGGCAGTTGGTTCGGCTACAGTTGGCGAAGGCAAATCTACCGTTGCTTTAAACTTAGCTCACGTGGCAGCGCTGGCGGGTCAGCGAGTGCTGTTAGTAGACGCGAATTTGCATTCGCCGAGCCTGCACTTGCTTTTGGAACTGCCTAATGTCAAGGGATTGAGCAACTTGCTCGACAATAACAACGAACCCCATGAAATTATCCAACGATCGCATCTAGCAGATAATCTTTTTGTATTAACTGCCGGTCTCCCAGATCCGGGTACTGCCAGACGGCTGGCATCATCTCAGATGCAGTATTTAATGGAAGAACTTCAGGCAAAATTTGACTTAGTTATCTACGATACGCCGCCGCTGGCGGACAGTAAAGATACGAATTTTTTAGCGGCGCGCACCGATGGCATACTGATGGTTGTAGCACTTCACCAAGTCCCCTTTTCTGTAGTCAAAAAAGTTTTCAGTCAATTAGAAAATTTTGGCATACCATGCTTGGGCACAGTTGCGAATCATGCCTCTAAACGCAAGAAGTATCCAGCATCTAGATCATCAGTTGTTGAAGATAAAAATGAATATTTGAATTTGGCACCAGCACCGTCTCGTATCCGCAAACTAGCTCCTAAAAAAGAGTGACACCCAAAAAAGCTGACACCCAAAAAATGGATACAAGCCCCTGACAGGAGTCATGGAACTCCAAAAATTTTAGACTCTTGTTCAAGCTCCCAGATTTGTCTGTGGAGTAAATCGAAAATCTAAAATCTTTCGACTGAGCGCGACTTGACGCTCGCGCTCGCCGAACCTTTTAGGCCGAAGTCTAAGATTTAAAATCGAAAATCTAAAATTGACTGATGGCGGACTAATTTCCATCCGGGTGGGTAGGAAATGTGACGATAAAATTAGTCCAGCCATTCCTGCTTTCAACCTCAATTTTTCCCTGCAACTGTTCGACAAGTTTTTGAACCAAAGCTAAACCCAAACCTGTACCTCCTTGTTTCCAAGGATCGGCGTTGGGAACTCGATAAAATTTCTCAAAAATTCGAGGCAATTCCTCTATGGAAATCGACGATTGATTGCTGAGTGTAAATTTGATTTCTGAAGCCACAGCACTTGCTTGTCGCGAATTTGTCCTTTGTCCTCCTTGTTCGCCATCTCCGTTTTTGCACTCAACTTTCACAAAAATTTCACCGTCATTGGCCGTATATTTGCAGGCATTGTTGAGGAGTTCGGCTAAAATTCGTCCCAAACTAGCGCGGTTGGAACTGATCGTGGGGAGGTGGCGATCGCACTCTACTCGCAAATCTTGGTGGCGGTCGTGGGCCCGGGTGTAAAACGGGTCGATAATAGTAGGCAGCCAGACTTCTAAGTTTACTGGTTCGAGGTCGATCGGACAAGTTGCGGCTTCGAGTCGCTGCAAATCTAGCAAAGCATTAATCAAATCTGTTTCTCTAGTACATTCTGTTTCTAAAATTTCTAGATAAATCTGGCGTCGATCTGGTGTGGTAGAAATTCTCAACATATGAATAGCCATTTTTATATTAGCTAAAGGCGTCCGCAGTTCGTGAGAAACTGTGCTGAGAAATTCATCTTTGAGGACGTTTAAATGCTGGAGTTCGTGAACTTTTTGCTGCAATTCGGCGGTGCGTTCTTGGACTTGGCGTTCGAGGTCGGTGTTGAGATTTTGGACTTGCTGATAGAGTTGGGCTTGCTGAATGGCGATCGCGATTTGAGTTGCCAGTTGCAGCAGCAAATCCACTTCCGAAGGCTGCCACTGACGGGATTGGGAACACTGATGAACACACATCATCCCCCACAAATTGCCGTCTTGCAAAATTGGTACAATCAAATAAGCTTTGATTTGCGCTTGCTGGAACCGGGCATATTTTTCGGCGCTCAAACAGGCTTGGTCGATGTCCGGAACCGCATAAATTTCCTGTTCTATCACGGAAGTAGATTCTTGCCAAATATTATCCGGCATGATTTCTCCCAAGATTGAAGACCAATTTTCGGCAACGGATTCTGCCACTACAATGCCGTAATTGCTGGACTCTAAATGCAGGATTGCTACTCGGTCAGCTTGCAAAACTTGGCGGACTTCATCGACGCTGGCGTTGAGAATTTCTTCGAGGTTTAAGGATTGGTGAATCCGCAAGGAAATGTGAGTTAACAGCCGATCGCGCTGCAATTGTTCATGGAGTTTTGCAGTCCGTTCCCGCACCTGCTGTTCTAGTTTGGCGTTGCGGCTTTGCAACAGTTCCACTTTTTCGGCTTGCAGTTGATAAACCGACTGCTGCAACTGTTTGACAACTCGGTACATTTCGGTGGGGTCGAGGACTCTGAGCAAGCTGGTCTGAGTAATAATTCCCAACAGTTCTCCGCGTCCCCCGCACACGACCAACCGCTGCACTTGTTGCTGCTCCATTTCTTTGTGCGCCGTCCATAGGGAATCGGAAGGTTGAAGAAATTGCAGGGGAGTTCTCATGACTTTTTGAGCTGGGGTTTGCTCGAAATTTAGTTCGAGAAACTGTGCCTGCACAAGGTCATATTCGGTAATAATTCCCAGGGGTTGGTGAAAGGAATAGTGAAAAATGGAGGTATAGTCATCTTTGGGCTTCTCCATTGTTAATTCTTTGTTTTTTGTAATCACTACGCAACTGACTTGATGCTCTGACATCAGTTCGGTTATGGTCAGCAACGAGGCGGTGTGGGGCGCTGTAATTGGCGTAGTCATTAATTCTGCTACCCGCCGCAATTTAAGAATGTTGGAAGGCTGCAATACTTGGCGAATTCTTTCCCGCGTCAGCACTCCTACCAAGTGGCGAAATTGATTGACTATCGGCAAATAGCGAATCTTGTGCTGGCGAAATAAGGATAAAGCGGTAAACACGTCTTGGTCATCGGATTCTGTGAGGGAGACCGACACCGGGGACATCACTTCGGAAATTGGTATTTTGTGCAGGGCTACTTTATGCTGAGTGTCTATTTTGCCAGAAGCTATCAGCCTCACAAGGTCGGCGGGAGTTAATATGCCGATTAACAGTCCGCGGCTGGGGTTGTCGGATAAGTTGCCTGTGGTAATAGTCTGCTGGTTCTCCACAACGAACACGCAGCGGGCCCGCACCTTTTCCGGCGCGGATGTTTCGGTCATCGCCCCCCGGTCTGAGGGTACAGGTGTTTTGACTAGGGGACAACTGTTTTGCAACTGACTCATCAGGGCGATCGCAACTGCTAAGGAAGTTTCTGGCCCGGCAGTTAGGGGGTACCGGTCGATCGCTTGTTCTAAGGCTGAGGAGTACAAGGGCGGGTGGTAAAAGGGCATAGTTGATTGCAGGTTGTCAGAGGGCGGCTAACTATCGGGCAAAGCCTTGGGGAACGGCAGAAACACCTCGCCTGTGCTTGGGATTTAAATAATAGACTTTGGAATTTATTATTTCCCACGCAATCTCAGCTTTAGATTAATGGTGTCACTAATTCGCCATCTCACCGATCTCAAATCCTTGGGCGGTTTTTACTGCCTCCTTTTCTCCTGAGACTCCCCTATAATCAAAATAACCCGAATGTAAAGTTTTACTACAAGATTTATCCATAATGACAACTTTAAGCTTAGAGCAAATTGCGGCCAAGTTAGAAAGCGAAAATTCAGCCGATCGAATGGTGGCTTTGGCCAACTTGCGGAATGTGCCTGCTGCAGAGGCGGTGCCTTTGATTAAAAAGGTGTTGAACGACGAAAGTTTGCAAGTGCGATCGATGGCTGTGTTTGCTCTTGGGGTCAAACCCACGGCAGAGTGCTATCCCATTCTAGTCAAATTGCTAGAAACTGACCCGGATTACGGCATTCGCGCTGACGCTGCGGGTGCTTTGGGCTATCTGGAAGATATAAGAGCTTTTGATGCTTTGGTGCGGGCTTTTTACGAAGATACTCAATGGCTGGTGCGCTTCAGTGCTGCTGTTTCTCTGGGAAATCTCAAAGATCCCCGGGCCCGCGATGTGCTGCTGAAAGCTCTCGACAGCGAGCAAGTGGTGATCCAGCAGGCGGCAATTTCGGCTTTGGGGGAAATTAAGGAAATTGGGGCGATCGATCGCATCCTCAATTTTGCTCAGTCGGAAGATTGGCTGATCCGCCAGAGGCTGGCTGAAGCTTTGGGCAATTTGCCGAGTGTTAAGAGCGTTTCTGCTTTAAAATACTTAGAAAAAGACAGAAATTCTCAAGTATCTCAAGCGGCAACAATTTCTCTCGATCGCCTGTCAAAAGCAGAAGTGTAAAAATTTGTAGAGGCGGGTTTATTAAAATCTGTAATTTAACCAGTAGAATCAGATCGACCCGCCCCGACTGGGATGTTTCAAAAAAGTTATTGTTTTGGGAGAGGGAGTTAAATGCCCTACAGTCAATTTAGCGTCGAACAAATTAAGACAAATTTCGGCATCGCCTTTTCGAGCAAGATGGGATTGTTTGCCGACATTCCCGAAATAGTACCCAGCAGTTTTTTGCAAGAAACTTTGCAATTCAATCTGCCTTTAGCACTAGAAATTAATTCCGAGAAAGCTCGCTCCGAGCTAATTGTCGCTCCAATATTAGTTGAAATAAAAAAACGGCTACCGGAACGGATGAGTTTATTTTCAGGGCGAGAATTCAATGTAGACGCTGCTAGGGGTTTGAGCGGTTATTGCGATTTTCTAATTAGCAGATCGCCGGAACAGCTAGTCATTGAATCCCCTGTTATCGCCTTGGTTGAAGCCAAAAATGACAACATCCAATCCGGCTTAGGACAGTGCATGGCAGAAACGATCGCAGCACAAATATTTAACCAGCGTCAAGAAAATGACATTCAGACAATTTATGGAGTGATCACAACTGGGAGTATTTGGAAATTCTTCAAACTAGAAGGAAGTGCGATCGAGATTGACACCAGCGAATATTTTATTAATAATGTTGGTAAAATTCTCGGTATCTTAATAAATTTTATAGAGTCTTGAGTGAAACCAGAAGGTATTATTTAACCTGCTGCGTGCAAATCGCAAGTTAAAATAGTTGTTGATCTCGTTTAACCAAAGCCAGCCATGAATCAAGCACCCAATCCTTTTAACTCAAATCCCTCCAATCCGCTAGACCCCTTGGAGCAAGAACTGGACGAGCAAGGTGAAGGTTTGCCAAGACAGTACCACCCCGCCACTAAAAAAACTCTGCAAAAAGTCTTTATCATTCTCGTAGTTGTTGGGGCAATCATTGGGGGAATTCTATCTATAGGGGTGATTTCGCTGATGCACAAAGCCGGACTGACAGATGTGCCGGCGCGGGTACAGACTCCGAAGTGAATGGGTGGGGTGAGCGTACCGTCCGCGATGATCGCCGATCCTTAATTATAGTATCCTTCACTCTCGCTGCCATGTTGCGCGAAATTAAGACGCGATCGCTCGCCTTCCAAAGAAATCTTAATATTTTCATTATTTTATTTGAGGCAACTGTGTCTCTACAATCAAATTCGGTGCTGTAGGGGTCCCGGCCAAAAACTGTTTCAAATAAAACACACTTATTCTGACTAAGAGAATGTTACTTATTGCGCTATTTATCGCCACGCTTTTTTTAGCATACTGCAATGGTGCTAATGATAATTTTAAAGGCGTGGCAACACTGTTTGGCAGTCAGACAACGAACTATAAAACAGCCATTAGTTGGGCAACGATCACAACTTTTGCAGGTTCAGTATTTTCTATTTTTTTAGCAGAAACGCTGGTAAAAAGCTTTTCGGGAAAAGGGCTAGTTCCAGACGAGATAGCCAATGCCCCAGATTTTCATTTGGCAGTCGCGATCGCTGCGGGTTTAACCGTTATTCTTGCTACCTTAACTGGATTCCCTATTTCCACAACTCACGGTCTTACAGGTGCGCTTGTCGGTGCAGGTTTAGTAGCAATTGGTACTCAAGTTAATTTTACAGCATTGCAGAAAACTTTTCTAATGCCTTTGTTGCTGAGTCCCTTGATTGCGATTCCATTAGCAGCTTTAATTTATGGGCTGTCTCGCTACCTGCGAGTTTATTTAGGAATCCAGAAAGAATGGTGTATTTGCGCTGGTCAAATTCAACAGATTATTCCCATTCCCCAACCGGATTCAACTAACATACTGAAGTGCATCACAACCGCTGATGTCGCGGTCGATTCTCTCGATAAATGCACGCAAAGGTACCAGGGAAATTTCTTACAAATTCCCAGCCAAAAGTTAGTGGATGTTTGCCATTTTATGAGTGCGGGAATTGTCAGTTTTGCCAGAGGATTGAACGATACTCCGAAAATTGTTTCGCTCATGTTAGTCGGTCAATCAATATCAGTTCAGTGGGGAAGTTTAGCAGTAGCTTTGGGAATGGCGATGGGCGGTTTGTTGAATGCTCGAAAAGTGGCCGAAACAATGAGCAAAAAGCTTACAGCAATGAATACCGGTCAAGGACTTGTGGCTAACTTAGTGACGGGATTTTTAGTTATTGCTGCCAGTCGCTATGGACTTCCCGTGTCTACTACCCATGTTTCGGTAGGTTCAATTTTTGGTGTTGGATTGATTTCAAAAAAAGCTAATGTGCGCGTTTTCTATCAGATTCTACTATCATGGATTTTGACCTTGCCAATTGCTGCGGCAATCAGCGGCTGTGCTTACTGGGTGTTGCATCGGTAAGAGAATTAATCATTAGTCCTAGAAGATAAAGAGTTCGCAGTTGATTTTGGATTGTCATCAAAGGATAACCATATCAACTCTAACGGTAAAAACAAGAAATCGCGCTGGGAGTTTTTGAATAAAAATTTAAGGGTAATTTATGGTTAAAAATTCTCCGATCGCGCCGCCTGTTGCAGATAAATCGATCGCTGCTGGCTTTCACGCTCTTTCCGACCCCCTGCGGATTCAGATTTTGGAGTTGCTGCGGGAACAGGAGTTGTGCGTGTGCGATTTGTGCGATCGACTTTCTGTTCCTCAGTCTAAACTCTCTTTTCACCTCAAAGCCTTGAAGGATGCAGCTTTAGTCCGTAGCCGCCAAGAAGGCCGCTGGATCTACTACAGCCTCAATTTAGCTCAGTTTGTCGCCCTCGAACAGTACCTCGCCGAATACCGCCGTTTCAGCCAGATCTTGCCGGCGCGGCCCTGTTCCGACGCGGGTTAACCCATCAACATTTCTTAATAACTCAAATACTGATACGGTTGTTTTTATGATTGACATATCAAATTTTATTGATATGATATAAACGAACCAATTAGTTGAAAGCGATGGATGCAACAATTCATCGGTTAGCTTGTGCTCGCCCCGATTGCAGGCGAGAGGCGATCGCCGAATTTCTAGGTACATTTATTTTGGTTTTTGCAGGGACGGGCGCGGTGATGGTTAACAAAACTAGCGCTGGTTCCGTAACTCATTTAGGCGTCAGTTTTGTATTTGGTGCAGTAGTATGTGCCATGATTTACGCGATCGGACATATCAGCGGCGCACACTTTAATCCGGCCGTAACTTTAGGGTTTTGGGCGAGCGGTTTTTTCCCAAAATACAAAGTTTTGCCCTATATTTTTGCCCAGTCTGCGGGGGCGGTCACAGCTTCTCAAGTGCTGCTAATTACTTTAGGTGAAGTAGCAAATCTCGGTGCAACTATCCCTCTTAATGGTAACTGGTTGCAGTCTCTAATTTTAGAAACTGTTTTGACCTTTATCTTAATGTTTGTTATCCTCGGTTCGGGATTAGATAGACGCGCTCACATCGGCTTTGCCGGGATAGCAATTGGGTTAACTGTAGGGTTAGAAGCTGCATTTATGGGGCCGATTACCGGAGCGAGCATGAATCCGGCACGGTCTCTGGGCCCGGCTTTAATTGGCGGCATTTGGGAACACCATTGGGTTTATTGGGTGGCTCCGATCTGGGGAGCACAATTAGCAGTCGCAGTTTATCGGGAACTGTCTAACGGATTTCGGGATTTTAATTGAAAGTATCATGACAAGTTTTACGCACAAACCGAGAATTTTGTTTCTATACGGCTCTTTAAGAGAGCGTTCTTACAGCCGCTTGTTGGCGGAAGAATCGGCGAGAATTATTGAGGGTTTCGGTGCCGAAGTTCGAGTTTTCAATCCTCTTGAATTGCCGATTTACGGCAGCGTTCCCGATACTCATCCGAAGGTTCAAGAGTTGCGGGAATTAAGCCTGTGGTCGGAGGGTCAAGTGTGGTCTAGTCCAGAAATGCACGGCAATATTACCGGCATTATGAAAAATCAAATTGACTGGATTCCTTTAAGCATTGGGGCTGTCAGACCGACTCAAGGCCGAACTTTGGCGGTGATGCAAGTTAGCGGTGGTTCGCAATCTTTTAATGCTGTCAATACTTTGAGAATTTTGGGCCGCTGGATGCGGATGTTTACGATTCCGAATCAGTCTTCGGTTGCGAAAGCTTATCAGGAATTTAATGAAGATGGGACGATGAAGGATTCGCCTTATCGCGATCGCGCGATCGACGTGATGGAGGAACTGTACAAGTTTACCTTGCTGTTGCGGGAGCAAACCGACTATTTGACCGATCGCTACAGCGAACGCAAGGAACAAGCAGCTAAAGAGGCGATCGCACTAGCAAATCGGGCTCTTGAATTACCGGGCGCTTAGAAACCGCCGGAACTCCGACAACAACCAATAACCAACAACTAACAACTAGCAAAAACCATGAAAAAAGTAATGTTTGTTTGCAAAAGAAACTCCTGCCGATCGCAAATGGCAGAAGGATTCGCTAAAACCATCGGAGCCGGCAAGATTGGAGTCACCAGTTCCGGGTTAGAATCAAGCAGAGTTCATCCGACAGCAATTCAAGTCATGTCAGAAATCGGCATTGATATCACCGATCAAACATCAAACCCCTTAAGCGAATTCAATGCAGAAGACTACGATGCAGTAATTTCTCTCTGCGGCTGCGGCGTGAATTTACCCGAAGCGTGGGTATTGCGAGAAGTGTTTGAAGATTGGCAACTCGACGATCCTGACGGACAACCCATCGAAACTTTTCACCGCGTTCGAGATGAAATTAAAGCACGAGTTGAAACATTAGTTGACTCTCTCAAGTAAGATTAAGTAGACGGGCGGGCAGGATGCCCACCCCACAAGAAAATTAACTTTTGTGGAACAGGTCGAAAAGCCTGTTGTTAAGAATGGTGCAAGATGTGATTTTCAATTAACTTTGTTGTCAATCATTCAAATTAGTCGCTGTCGCATCCAAAGAATTAGTGCTAAATTATGAGAGGCGTTCCGCCGGAACGCCTCTACATTCGTTGCGAGCAAAGACCAAAAGGTTAGCACATGATTCAGACAGCAGTCACGCCTTTCAAAAACAAACTAAACTCAGCTTTAACTAAAAAGCAGATTACTGTTTTACAAATTAATCTCGGCAAACGCTGCAACCTCGCTTGCACTCACTGCCACGTAGAAGCTAGCCCGAAACGAACAGAAGAACTTTCCCCGGAAATTTGCGACCAATTAATTGAAATCATTCGTCGCTTTCCTCAAATTCAAACTGTTGACCTCACAGGCGGTGCTCCCGAAATGCTTTACGGTTTTAAACCGCTAGCGGAAGCTGCCAGGGCGGCAGGTAAAGAGGTAATTGTTCGTTCTAATTTGACGATTTACTTTGAAAAAGGTTTTGAAGATATTCCCGAATATTGCGCGCAGCACCAACTCAGAATTGTGGCCTCGCTTCCCTGCTACCAAGCTGACAATGTGGACAAAATGCGCGGCAACGGTGTTTTTGACAGTTCGATGCGGGCGCTGCAAAAGCTAAATCAGTTGGGATACGGAAAAAACCCAAATTTAACTCTGGATTTGGTGTACAATCCACAAGTGCCGACAACAGACAAGTTTTCGCTAACACCGGAACAAGGCAAGTTAGAGCAAGATTACAAGGTTTATTTAGCCGAACATTTTGGGATTTGTTTTAATCAATTGTTCGCGATTACTAATTTGCCGGTGGGACGGACTAAGTTTCATCTGGAACATAAGAAACTGCACAAGCCTTATCTGGGGTTTTTGGAGGATAATTTTAATCCCGGTACTCTGGAACATTTAATGTGCCGCAACGAATTGTCGATCGACTATTTGGGCAATGTCTACGACTGCGACTTTAACCAGATGGAAAATCTGCCGGCGAAAACTGGCAGCGGCGAAAAGATAACTGCTGCTAAATTGCTCGAATCTGGCAGTTTAGATGTGATTCAAGAGGTGCAAACTGCTGCTTATTGTTATGGCTGTACGGCGGGTTGCGGTTCTAGCTGCGGCGGTACTTTGATTTGAGAAGGAAGAAGGAAGAAGGAAGAAGGAAGAAGGAAGAAACTATGTTCTTGGGCCCGATTCCCGATTCCCGATTCCCGATTCCCCATGCTTTTGGGCCAAATGCCCCATGCCCATATTATTGAGAGTGGAGAGTTGAGGTAATGAATGATTCGCGATCGCCCGATGAAAATCCGCGGCCATCAAACAGGTGGAAGCTGATTTTAGGGATTGGTTTAGCTGTGGCTTTGATTGCAGCGACCCAGTTTTTCAACTTTCAAGGAATTCTAAAAAATGCGCTGGAGTCGATCGCGAGTCTCGGCCCTTGGGGCCCGGCAGCTTTTATTTTAATTTACATTGTAGCAACGATTCTCTTTATCCCCGGTTCTTTGCTGACTCTCGGTTCTGGCGTTTTGTTCGGAGTCGTTGGCGGTTCGCTTTGTGTTTCCATCGGCTCGGTTTTAGGCGCAACTTGCGCTTTTTTGGTAGGGCGGTATTTAACTCGCGACTGGGTTTCCAAGCAGATAGAGGACAATCAAAAATTTAAGGCGATCGATGCAGCAGTTGCCTCTGAAGGATGGAAAATAGTGCTGCTGACGCGGCTTTCTCCAATTTTTCCGTTTAATTTGCTTAACTATGCTTTTGGAGTCACGCAGGTATCTCTAAAAGACTATTTTTTTGCATCTTGGATCGGCATGATTCCCGGAACAGTCATGTATGTTTATATCGGTTCCCTGGCCGGGAGTTTGGCTGCACTCGGATCTAGCGGGCGATCGCGCACTCCTGCTGAGTGGGCTCTTTACGGCATTGGTTTGCTAGCAACGATCGCCCTCACCGTTTATGCAACCCGCTTGGCCAAAAAAGCTTTAGACGAAAAAATTTCCCCTTGAAAGCCAAACACAAATTGGTAAAATTGTCAAGAGAGTTTTGCTCATACATTATAATACATTGCTAATCTAAAAAACTCCGTATTTTCTCTGTGTTATTTACAATTTTTTTGTTATACAAACGAGATAGATATTAAAGATATCGTAAAGCACAAACCTCAAATAGGTAAACCGAAGGTCGAAATATAAAATTGATGCCAAAATAGAAGGCGACACCCCCCACCCGAATAAAAATTGTTTGCAGTCAGGAGTGCAAATCATACCATTTTAGATTTGAGATTAAAGAATTGAAGAATTGGGAATGACTGAGGACTACCAGGGTTTGGATGTTGGCTACAGTTGCATTCTTTTCTTAAAGTGGTCTCACTACTTACCTGATATAAATTCTGCCGAATGACGAAGGACGAATGCCGTTTGATGAATTTGACCCAAAGCATCCCGGATACAAGCCCCCGGATTCATCCGTCCAGAAATAAAAAACCTGTATCCGATGAAACTTGCCCCCCGAATTTATCCGTGGCGTCAATGCTTCAATCTAAAATCTAAAATCTAAAATCTAAAATCGATTGACTCTGAGGGAACATTTGATGATGCAAAACCCAGCAAATCAAGCCAGATCTGTGTCTGCGCCGCCGCCACAAACAAAAAAGCTGCGCCGCTTTTGGCAAAACATCAGTAGTTCTGCTCAATCGCGGTGGCAGCAAGCGCACAGTGTTTGGCAGCACAGACGGCAGCGCCGCCATTTGCTGACCCTGCTAATTCTGGCCACCACGGCTTTAACCATTAGCACAACTGCTTGCATCAGCTATTTTTTTGTGCGCGGACTAATCCTCGACAATTTAAAGCAAATAGCACTATTAAAACTAGAAAAAGGTACGGACGAAATCGACCGCTGGCTCAGCAGCCGCAAAGCAGAAATAGAAACTATTGCCTACGATCCTACAGTTCGCACTGTCAATTGGAAATTAGTCGAACCCAGGTTGCAAGGAGAAATATACAGGTTTAAAGAGTATTCCATCCTGTCATTAACTCAACCCGACGGCTCATTTATCAACACTCTGGGCAACCGTGCGAACAGCAAAGACCGCCAACACTTTCAAAAAGCAATGGCCGGGCAGCTCAACGTTTCCGACCCGCTGATCGCCCGCAGTACAAAACTTCCGACGATCATCATTTCAGCTCCTATTTGGGCCTTACCTCCCACTCCCAATAAAGTAATTGGAGTCCTCTCGGGCAGCATTAAATTAGACCGAGTAGCCTCTGTGGCTAACAGCTTGCAATACGGTTCCGACAGTTATGCTTTTGCGCTCAATTCACAAGGAGTACCCATTGTTCATCCCAACACTAACTTAATCGGAAATATCGATCTGCCGGCCCCAAGCTTTTTAAAGTCCCAAGACCCCGCACTCTCCACAATTGCGCGGCAGATGATCGATCACCAGACGAAAATAGAACTGGTCCAAATAGATAACAAATGGGTGTACGTAGCCTACGCTCCCCTCCATGAAGTTAACTGGTCGATGGCTTTAGTAATTCCCCGCGAAAATATTGAATCCCAACTGCAAGCATTAAATTTGCTGACATCGGTCGTCGCCGGACTGCTCGGCCCAGCAATGCTAGCAGCAATATGGCTAATTTATTCCTCCGAAAACAATCGCGCTCAAGCGGAGCGAGAAGCCATGCTCAACCGGATTGCTGGACGCATTCGCGCTTCCCTAGAATTAGACCAAATTGTGCAAAGCACAGTCGAAGAAATAGTAAGTTTGCTGCACCTAGAACGGGCGGCTTTTGGTTGGTACAAACCGCAAGAAAAAATGTTACAAATCCTATGGGAATGTTGCCCATCTGATTGTTCCTCGCCCGCTAAAAACTTTGAGTCTTACTTGGTCGAAAATTTGTCAATACCGAGTGGCCAAGGCGAGCCAATTATTCTTTCGAGGGAGATTTGGGCGGAGGGTGCAGCTCAAGCGAGCGAAATAAAAGCTAATAGCTATTTAGCCGTTCCTGTCCACACTCAAAACCAGCCGCAGGGTTATTTAATTTGCAGCCACGTTAGTCATTGGCTTTGGAGTAGGGAGGAAATCCAACTCTTAAAAGCTGTAGCAGACCAATTGGCGATCGCCATTACTCAATCTCACCTTTACAGTCAAACCCAAGACCAAGTAAAACTCCTTAATAGTGCCTTAAATGAACTGAAAAAGACTCAAACTCATTTAGTGCAGAGCGAAAAAATGTCATCACTAGGTCAAATGGTAGCTGGGATAGCGCACGAAATCAACAACCCGGTTAACTTCATTTCGGCTAATTTACCTCACACCAGCAAATATACTAAAGATTTATTAGAATTGGTGAGTTTATACAAAGAAGCATTCCCAGAGGTGCCGCCAGAAATCGCAGATTTTGCCGAAGAAATTGAGTTAGAATTTATCGAGGAAGATTTGCCGCATATATTGGATTCTATGAAAATAGGAACCGAACGCATTCGCAGCATCGTTCTTTCTTTGCGTAACTTTTCTCGCCTCGATGAATCTGACAAAAAGCAGGCGGATATTCACGAAGGTATAGAAAATACCTTGCTGTTGCTCTCCAACCGCATCAAAAATAGAATTTATATAGTCAAGAAATACGGAAAAGTGCCTTCAGTCGAATGCTATCCGTCTCAGCTCAATCAGGTGTTTATGAACTTGCTGAGCAATGCGATCGATGCCTTGAACGAGATCGATCGCCTGGATAAAATCATTACAATTTCCACGGGAGTAGTTCGAGAACATGGCGCAAAATTTCTGAAAGTGGCGATCACCGACAACGGCCCCGGCATTCCCGACAGCGTTAAAGAACAAATTTTTAACCCATTTTTTACTACTAAAGAGGTGGGCAAAGGCACGGGTTTGGGGTTAGCAATTAGCTACAAAATTGTAGTGGATGGACACGGCGGCAGCATCACAATTTCTCAACCTCCGGGCGGAGGCACGGAATTTTTGGTAAAAATTCCTATTAGTAACGGGAAGTAAGACTACTTTAGATTTTAGATTTTAAGTTTGGGAATGCCTGGGACTACAAGGTTTTGGATATTATCGATAGTTACATTATTTTTGGAAACTGGTATCAGGAGGAAGTGGGAATGGAAGCCCACGGAGTTTGTAACCGAGGTAAGGGATAGAGGTTCGAGGGAAGAGGTTCGAGGGGACAAACAGTTTTAATTAATGCTAAATTTACGGCCGTTGGCTAAAATTAGAAGAGTTTTTGTTAAAGGTGTTTTATGGCTGTTGGCAAGGATACAATTTTCGAGCGCTTTTTGTCGCCCCTGATTCGACTGGCGATCGACGAAGAAGCACTGAAACGACTCTACGAAGGTATCGACTGGGAAACAGCGGGCGATCGCTACCGACAACCCGACTTAGTTTATCCCGAATATTACACCAGCCAAAACTTTCACGGCATTAAACGCGGCTACCTCAACCCCAGTGGCGCCGTTTCCTACGATCCAATCACGCAATATGTTTTGCCTCCCCACGAAACAGTCGTCAGACAAGGCTTAATTGATGCTGTGCGGGTGAAACCGCGTCGAATTATCGATTTGGGATGCGGCACCGGTTCGACAACGCTCATGCTCAAGCAAGCCTTTCCCGACGCGGAAGTTGTCGGCCTGGACTTGTCGCCTTATATGCTGGTAGTTGCCGAAATGAAAGCGCAAAAAGCAGGCTTAAATATCCAGTGGTTGCACGGAAATGCCGAAAGCGTTGCTTTTGCTGACGCCAGCTTCGATTTAGTCGCAGCTTCTTTGCTGTTTCACGAGACGCCACCTGCTGTATCGCGGGCAATTTTGCGAGAAAGCTTCCGACTGCTGAAGGTTGGGGGACAAGTGGCAATTTTGGACGGAAACCAAAAAACTTTGCGGCAGACAGAGTGGCTGGCTGATATCTTTGAGGAGCCTTATATTAAGTCTTACGCTGCTGGCAGCCTCGATGCTTGGGCGGGGGCGGCTGGATTCGCGGCGGTGCAAACTCACGAACACTGGTGGGTGAATCAGGTGACGCAGGGCGTGAAACCTTTGCCTGGGGAAGATTTGGAACAGGCAAAGGTGGCGAGGGGGTGGAATTTGGGCGATCGAACTCCTGATTTTGATGGCGATTTACCAGGCATTCCGGCTCCTGCTTGATTTACCGAATCACTCCCGACTAAAATAACCACCGACTCGAAGTCGGGGCTACACAAACAAAGTCCGCCTTCGCGGACTGAATAATAACTAATAACTAATAACTCATAACTCATAACTCATAACTCATAACTCATAACTCATAACTAATGACCCTAAAAGCAGTTTTATTTGATTTTAATGGCGTGATTGTTAATGATGAGCCAATTCACGAGAAAATAATCGATCAATTGATGCTCGATGAAAATCTCCACCTCAAACGTGGGGAGTTTCGAGAAGTTTGTTTGGGAAAAAGCGATCGCGCTTGCATTACCGAACTACTCAAGCGCCGAGGACGATATCTAACAGAAACATACCTCGATCGACTGCTGCGGAGCAAGGCCGAAGCTTATAAAGCTCAAATAGATACTTTGGAGAAACTGCCGATTTATCCCGGTTTGGCAGAATTTATTGACAAAATTCGGGTCGCAGGACTGAAAATGGCGGTAGTTAGCGGGGCAATGCGATCGGATATAGAATTGGTGTTAGATCGGGCCGGTTTGGCAGCAAACTTTGAGTTAATTGTCGCAGGCGACGACTTGACGGCGAGCAAACCAGCACCCGATGGCTATTTATTGGCTGTGGAACTTCTCAACCAGAAATATCCTGACTTTAAGCTGCAACCGATCGAGTGTTTGGCGCTAGAAGATACTTTTGCGGGGATTGAAGCGGCGAAAAAAGCGGGGATTCAGGTTGCGGGTGTGACTCACACTTACCCGTTTCACATGATCCAGCGCCAAGCTAATTGGACGGTGGACTATTTTGCTGATTTAGAGTTGGATAGAGTGGCTGCACTTTGCTCGATCGCCCCCACTGAGCTGGCTGCGGAAAACACTTGACCTTTTTAGCAGTTACGTGCTAGTGTAAGTGACGGTCTGCGAACGTGAGAGCCAGCAAGACCTGTAAGCCTTTTAGATTCGGCAATCCGGCATCTAAAATGCTAAATTAAAACTCAATCAGGGGAATTAGCTCAGTTGGTAGAGCGCTGCGATCGCACCGCAGAGGCCAGCGGTTCGAGTCCGCTATTCTCCATAAATCAGGGGCATTTCTACAGGTGACGATCGTACTCAAAGCGAAGTGCGATCGTCACCTGTTTTGATAGTCGCCTATTTGGTGCGATCGACCCGGTTGCTGCCTAAGTTTTAGCATCAATAACCTGTGGAGAGCGAGAAACCGACTTTCTATTTTGTGCGATCGACCCAGTTGCTGCCTAACTGGTAGCATCAATAAGATAATTTATGTAAAGAAACCGGGTTTCTAATTACACACTAATTGCTGAAAAGACGTATTTTGGTGTCTAAATCCGGTTTCCCAAAAAAATCCGGTAAGGCCGTGATCCCAACCCTGATGTCATCAGTCAATCTAAAATCTAACAAGGTATCAGCCCGGTTTCTGCCGCAGTTGCCTTCAATCCCCACAAAACATTCATTTTCTCAAAAACAATAAGTTTTGTAGCTAAAAATACAACAGTCTGCTGACGCGAGTCTTAATATCAAGTCGCTATGTGTTATTATTCTCAATCATCTGACTCATCTATTCAAGAGTAACAAGAAAAAATGACAAAGCGATTCGATCGGCGGAAATTTATTTTATACAGTTCTGCTACCCTAACATCAAGTTTATTTCTCAAAGCTTGTAGAACTCCAACTCCAACAGCAACTCCAGCCACTTCTCCCACATCAACAGGAACTACACCCGCAGCAAGCAGTGGAAACACGATCAAAGTAGGAATTTTGCATTCCTTGAGCGGCACGATGTCAATCAGCGAAAAAAGCGTTGTCGATGCCGAACAATTAGCGATCGAAGAAATTAATAAAGCTGGGGGTGTCCTCGGAAAACAAATCGAAGCAATAGTAGAAGATGGCAACTCAGACTGGCCGACTTTTGCAGAAAAAGCGAAAAAATTGATCGACCAAGATAAAGTTGTCACCGTCTTCGGTTGCTGGACATCCGCTAGCCGCAAAGCAGTATTGCCGGTATTTGAAGAAAAAAATCATATGCTCTGGTACCCAGTACAATACGAGGGTCAAGAGTGTTCCAAGAACATCTTTTATACCGGGGCGGCGCCGAACCAGCAAATCGAACCAGCAGTGGACTGGCTGCTAGAAAATAAAGGCAAAAAATTCTTCTTAGTCGGGTCGGACTACGTTTTCCCCCGCACGGCGAATACCATTATCAAGGCACAGCTTGCAGCCAAAGGTGGCGAATTAGTTGGAGAAGATTATATTCCTTTGGGCGGGACAGAAGTCACGCCAATTATTAGTAAAATTAAGGAAGCTTTGCCAGACGGGGGCGTCATTTTCAATTCCCTCAACGGCGACAGCAACGTAGCATTTTTCAAACAGTTGCAGGGTGCAGGTTTGGGGCCGGACAAATATCCGTCAATGTCGGTCAGTATTGCAGAAGAAGAAGTAAAGGCGATCGGCGTAGAATACCTTAAAGGTCATTACGCCGCCTGGAATTACTTCATGACTGTGGAATCTCCAGCAAATACAAAATTTGTGGCAGCTTTCAAGGCAAAATACGGCAAAGATAGAGTGACAAATGACCCGATGGAAGCAGCTTATATCATGGTTTACCTGTGGAAGCAAGCTGTCGAGAAAGCAGGGACAGCCGATGATTTGGAAAAAGTGCGGGCAGCAGCTTTGGGTCAAACCTTTGACGCGCCGGAGGGCAAAGTTACGATGGAAAACAACCACCACATCTCTAAATTTGTGCGGTTGGGCGAAGTGAGAGAAGACGGCTTGTTTAACATCGCTTTTGCTACACCAGAAGCCGTGAAGCCGGTTCCTTGGAATCAGTTTGTCCCTGAAACAAAAGGCTTTGCTTGCGATTGGTCAGACCCCGCAAAAGGTGGCAAATTCAAAGCTTGATAAGTAGGTAATACCAATTTCAATACGCTTGGGTTAAGCCCGATCCCCCCTAGCCCCCCTTAAGAAGGGGGGGACAAGAGCGTTCTTGCGTCACCCCCTACTGCCCTTAATAAGGGGGAACTGGACTCTTCAAAGTCCCCCTTATTAAGGGGGATTTAGGGGGATCGAGACTCGGCTACAAGCGAAATATACAGAGGGTTTTAGTTCTAAGTTGACACCAATCGGATAAAACCAGCCCCTAATTATCCGCGAAGAAAGTTAACAGACTTGATGCAGGAGTAACCAAAGTGGCGATATTAGATGGTTTATTTAATGGTATTAGCATCGGCGCTGTTTTACTAATTGCCGCCCTGGGATTAGCGATCATTTTCGGGCTGATGGGCGTGATTAATATGGCTCACGGCGAGTTGATGATGCTGGGGGCTTATACAACTTTCGTGGTGCAAAATGTCTTCAAAGGTATCGGAGGATTTGCTTTTGAAACCTATATTTTATTTGCAATTCCCCTAGCTTTTTTAGTAGCTGCACTGGTAGGATTAATTCTCGAACGCGGAGTGATTCGCTATCTTTACGGGCGGCCGCTAGAAACTCTGCTGGCAACTTGGGGGGTAAGTTTAATTTTGCAGCAGTTTGTCCGCAGCGTCAGTTGGGTGCTGGTAATTGGGATTGCGGTGTTTTGTTTGCTGTTTTTTGGCGGTTTGGGGGTATTGAAGCAGCGCCCGGATTTCGATCGCATTCGCAGCAAAATTATCGCCCTAATTTTACCTTTATCTTTGGGTATTTCCTGGGCGGTGATCGCCTTTTTAGGGCAAACTTACAAACTGGCAGTAACTCAACCTTGGTTTGGCGCTCAAAATGTGGACGTAACTGCACCGAAATGGTTGCGGGGCGGCATACCGCTGGGCAATTTTCAGTTGCCCTACGCCCGAATTTTTATTATTGTGCTGACAGGAATTTGTTTGGCGGGAATTTACCTATTTTTGCAAAAGTCTGTGTGGGGACTTCGCATTCGCGCTGTGACGCAAAATCGCAGCATGAGCGCGTGTTTGGGAATTCCTACCGAACAAGTAGACGCGCTGACTTTTGCTTTGGGTTCGGGACTCGCAGGTGTCGCTGGGTGCGCGATTAGTTTGATAGGTTCGGTAGGGTCAAATACCGGACAAAATTATATAGTCGATACCTTTATGGTGGTTGTTGTGGGCGGTGTCGGCAAGATTGTGGGGAGTGTAGTTGCTGCGATCGCGATCGGCACTGCAAATTACCTGATAGGTTCGGGAACCTTAGCAATAATGTTCGCTCCTGTCAAGCCTTTAGCCGATTTCTTCACATTTTTCGCCACAACCAGCATGGCAAAAGTAATGGTATTCGCCTTAATTATGGCTTTTCTGCAAGTGAAGCCGGGAGGGATTTTCCCACAAAAAGGGCGGACGGTAGAAAATTAAAAATTATAACTGCGAGTGTAGCGAAAAATGCAGAAAACACATCAAAAACCCTGGCTAAAAGAAGCGGCAATTGTCAGCGCGATCGCCCTCACATTCATCTTGCTCATCCCAGGAATACTCCCCGACGTTCGCCTCAATCAACTGGGGCGGTTTTTAGCACTAGCAATTGCAGCCCTCGGCATAGACTTGATTTGGGGATACACGGGTTTGCTTAGTTTAGGGCATGGGGTGTTTTTTGCGATCGGCGGCTACGCTTTGGCCATGCACCTAAAACTGCAAATTTCCCCAACCGCCAGCAGTCAATTGCCAGAATTTATGAACCTCTACGGCGTTACCGAACTCCCCTGGTTTTGGCAACCATTTTATTCATTTCCCTTCTCAGCAGCAGCAGTAGTTCTCATCCCCGCCATATTGGGCGCACTTTTAGGTTATTTAGTATTCCGCAATCGAATTCGAGGCGTTTACTTTTCAATTCTCACCCAAGCAGCAACCATTGTATTTTTCAACTTCTTTAACGGCCAGCAAAAACTGATTAACGGAACGAATGGACTCACCGACTTTAAAACCCTGTTCGGAGCCACAGTAAATGACCGAGATACTCAATATATTTTCTACATTCTCACCATACTATTTCTCGCAGCAACTTACGCCCTCTGCCGCTGGCTAACCAGCGGGCGTTTCGGCCGCCTGCTAGTAGCCATTCGCGACGACGAAGTGCGCCTGCGTTTCTCAGGTTACAATCCCACAGGATACAAAGTTTTAGTCTTTGCAATTTCCGCCGGTTTAGCCGGGATTGCAGGCGCATTATTTACCGTACAAACCGGAATCATTTCGCCAAAAGCAATGGATATTGCCTTTTCCATTGAAATGGTAATCTGGGTCGCAGTGGGAGGTCGCGCCACATTATCAGGAGCAATATTAGGAGCACTGCTAGTCAACTTTGGCAAAAGTTTCTTGAGCGAACAATTCCCCGAAGTGTGGCTGTTTTTCCAAGGCGCGCTATTCCTAATAGTAGTCACAGTGCTGCCCGACGGCTTAGTCGGATGGCTGCAACATCAAGGTTTCGACCAAATCCGCATCCTGTTCAGAAGACCGAGGTACGCCTCTACTTACCCCAGCCTGGAACAAGACCCCGAAGTGCAGCTCGAAAAAGAAGAACTTGAACATTGAGTGCAAAAATATCGTGTAATTTATAAGTAGGTGGACATAAATCAATTTCACTTGCAAGAGACAAACCAAGCAATCACAATAGACTTGGGAAAAGCTGCGTTTCTATCGAAGGAGTCGCAATATATATGTCCACCTACTTAGATATCCCTAGCAAACAGCTTCATTCTTTAACTTTAGGGGAAACATATGGCAGATATTATTGACTACAAAATCTACGGCGACGATTTGCAACTCATCGAGATTGAACTTGACCCCAAAGAAGGCGTCAGGGCTGAAGCTGGAACCATGACATACATGGAAGGCGACATCCAAATGCAAACATCCACAGGCGGTGGCTTATTTCAAGGTTTCAAACGAATGCTGACAGGAGCGGGTTTTTTCATTACCACCTTTGTTAACGCCGGAAATCGCAAGGCCCGCGTCGCTTTTGCCGCCCCCTATCCGGGTAAAGTAATTCCCCTCGATTTAGGCCAACTTGGCGGTAAATTTTTGTGTCAAAAAGACTCATTTCTCTGTGCGGCCAATGGCATTGAAATTGAGGTAGCATTCACCAAGCGGCTCGGTGCCGGTTTCTTTGGCGGAGAAGGTTTTATTTTGCAAAAATTGCAGGGTGACGGGCTAGCTTTTGTTCATGCGGGAGGAACAATAGTTGAGAAAAATTTAGGAGTTGGCGAAGTGTTGCGAGTAGACACCGGCTGTTTAGTAGCTTTTGCTTCCACAGTAGACTACGACATTCAATTTGTTGGCGGGTTTAAAAATGCTTTATTTGGAGGTGAAGGCTTGTTTTTGGCAAAGATGACTGGGCCTGGAAAAGTATATGTGCAAAGTTTGCCACTCTCGAAGTTAGCTGAACGCATTTTAGCTGCCGCTCCACCTCCAATGTCGAGCAGTTCTAGCAGTTTTAGTTAAGAGTAAACTGCCAGCCAAAAGTAGAAATTATTGTGCCACGGAAGGGAATAAAATCTCCTTAATAAGCGAGGATATTTGGCTTCCGCACCCACAAAAGGTATGGGTTGTTGTCCATTAGTAAGTGAATTGTTAATTATGAATAGGAAAGTCTTAGAAATAGAAAACTTGACGGTTAGTTTTGATGGTTTTAAAGCTATCAACGGTTTAAATTTTAGCATGGATGCGGGCGAACTGCGAGTTATTATTGGCCCCAATGGTGCGGGGAAAACAACTTTTCTCGATTCGATTACCGGGAAGGTGCAGCCGACAGAGGGCAGGGTGTTATTTAAGGGACAAAATTTACGCAAGTTGTCGGAAGATAGGATTTCGCGCTTGGGAATTGGTCGCAAGTTTCAGACGCCGCGAGTTTACTTGAATTTAACGCCACGCGAAAATTTGGAATTGTCTTGCAGCCACCATAAAAATGTTTTTTCGACTTTGTTCAAGCCTGCTTCGGCTGCTGAAAAACGCACGGTTGCGGGTTTGTTGGAAACAATTGGTTTAGTGGCTAAAGCTGATGTTTCGGCTGGTTTGCTTTCTCACGGCGAAAAGCAATGGTTGGAAATTGGAATGTTGGTGGCTCAATCTCCTGATTTATTGTTGGTAGATGAACCTGTGGCGGGTTTGACTGATGAGGAAACGATGTTAACTGGAGAGTTGCTAATTTCGCTGGCGGAAAGTCATTCGGTGTTGGTAATTGAACACGATATGGAGTTTGTGCGGCAAATTGCGCGGCAGGTTACGGTGTTGCATCAGGGTGCGGTTTTGTGTGAGGGGACTATGGATGAGGTGCAAAATGACGATCGCGTAATAGAGGTATATTTGGGAAAACCGGAAGAGTAAGAAGAAGGAAGAAGGAAGAAGGAAGACGGAAGACGGAAGAAGTTATTTGGTAGTTGCTACCAATTCTCATGACCCATTACCCATTATCATTTAAAAATTATGCTACAAGTTTCTAATTTGAATGTTTATTACGGCGAAAGTCACATTTTGCGCGATGTCGATTTAAGCGTCAGGTCGGGGCAAATGGTTTGCTTGATCGGTCGCAATGGTGTGGGCAAGACTACTATGCTAAAAACGATTATGGGGTTGCTGCAACCGCGCAGTGGCACTATTGCTTTTGGCGGAAAATCTATTGCTTCTAAGTTGACTCACCAGCGGGCTAGATTAGGCATTGGTTATGTGCCTCAAGGGCGTGAAATTATTCCACGTTTGACGGTTAAAGAAAATTTATTGTTAGGTTTGGAAGCGAAACCAACCAAAATCAAAAATCCTGAAGTGCCTGATGAAATTTTTGATTTATTTCCTGTTTTGAAAACTATGCTCGATCGCCTGGGAGGTGATTTGAGCGGGGGACAGCAGCAGCAGTTAGCTATTGCTAGAGCTTTGATGGGTGAGCCGCAGTTGCTGGTTTTGGATGAACCAACGGAGGGGATTCAACCCTCGATTATTTTAGATATTGAAGCTGCGGTGCGCCGCGTAGTTGCGACTAGGGGAATTTCTGTTTTGTTGGTGGAGCAACATTTGCATTTTGTGCGGCAAGCTGACTGGTATTATGCTATGCAAAAAGGCGGAATTGTGGCTTCTGGAAGCACTAGCGAGTTAAGTGATGAGGTGATTCAGAGGTTTTTGGCTGTTTGAATAGAATTTAAGGAAGGCACGACACGGATTTTGACGATGACAGCGAGCGCCTCAAAGAGCAAGAAGGGCAACCGTTTAGATTTGAAAAATGGCTTATTCGTCTGGGTTCGCTTGGTATTCTGCGATCGCAGTTTGGATTTCCTCGGCGGAGACATTTGCTTGCTCTGATTTCGAGTAAATGGCTCTCCGGAACTTACGGTGATATTTTTATCTAATTAGAGAAGCAAGCTAATACGCGTTCTCGAAAATTATCAAAGTTTGAAAAGCCATATCCTTGTCGCATAATTAACTTAATTCGATTATTTATCCCTTCCATCACTCCACTTGTTGTACGATTAAGAAAGTAGTTACAAATTCCTTCAAAATGATTGACAATTGTCGAACATGATTCTTTAAAAAATATCCTCGCATAATTCAGCCAATCCTTGAACTTGGTCTGGGCTATTTTGACGGTCATATCGGTCTCGTATATTTCCCGAAACTCTTCTTTCATCTCATAAGCAATTCTTAAGCATTCTGATTTTTCCAAGGTGATTGCCAACCTTTCAATTTGGTCAGAATTAAGGTTGCTTCGATTACTCAACAATAAGTATTTGCTGCCTCTATCTGTAATTCCTACTGCTCGGCGTAACTTATTCAAGTCTTTATTAACTGCTTTCATCACGTGAAAACGGTCGATGACAATTTTGGCATTTGGGAATACTTGTTCTATAACTTTTGGAAATCCTCCCCACATATCAATACTCACTTCCTCAACTTGTTTTAGAACCTCAAACGGTTGTTTTATCAGGGCTTCAATTATGTCTGGTTGACGGTGAGAGTCAATCATTTCAATCAAATTACCCCCCTCAATGTCACTGACAACAGTTACCAAACTTCCTTTTCCTTTTCTCATACTTATCTCATCTATACTCACTCGTTTAACTGACTCCCAATAGCTTTTTTTTTTACAGGAATTTACATGAGTAAAAATACCTTTAATTTCGTCATAACTCAATCCTTCTTCTCGCCCTATTTGTTCCATGCTTGACTGTTGAACACGCGCATAAATATTTTGTTCATATCGTTGAGTATGCCGTCTTTTTTTGTCCAAAAATTCTAATTTTTCTGTAACGTAACGTTGACAGCTAGCGCAGTAAAACTGCCGACGAGGTACTTGTAAATACACAGAACGACCGAAAACTGACAAATCTCTGGCTAATATAGGTCGATTCTGATGGAGTTCTTCTGTATAATTATCACAGTGAGGACAAACTATTCCTGATGCTAAAGCACTCAAACGAAAGTAAATTTGTCCTTCAATTTGAGTGCAAGTTTCAACCTTGACTCCAGGCAAGTCTAATAGATAGTCTAAATGAAAGCTCATCACTCTAACTGTATTGGTTGATCTATTTTACACCATAAACTCAGGAGAGCCGAGTAAATCAGGTGTAAAACAACTTGAGTCGGTGATTCAACTTGATAAATCAAGCGATAACCGCCACTCTTACCAACTTGGGAATCACTGTTTTTAGCCCGGACTTTGTAAACGGTGTATTGAGTCCCTGTAATCTGGTTTCCTATGAAGTTTCCTTGGATAAGCTCATCAAGGACTGGCTGAATATCGGTTTGAATTTGGCGATACTTTTTAGCGAGTCCTTTGAGGCGACGTTTGAAGAGTACCGTGAATGTGACTTGGACTGACATATCAGACATTGATACCGTCCCAGAGGTCCGATATGGGAAAGGTTTGTCCCGCTTTGGCTTGGTGGAGGGAGGCTTTCAGATCGGCGAGGATTTGCTCGTTGGAGTCGGTATCTGAGTCAAAATCTGAGTCAAAGTCTGGGGCGATCGCGGATTGTGTCCGACTGGTCAAAAATTCCAGAAATGCCAGCGTTTGCTCTAAAAGTGGCTCAGGAGTCCGTTCGATCGCTTCGAGAAGGCGTTGTTTAATCGGCGACATAAGACTACCTCTATTATTAATTATTTTTCCTGCCGTCTGGCATTGTGGTGCCGACCATACTTGCTCGATCGATACTAGCGCCATCTATATTAGCATTGCGGAGGTTGGCATCGGAAAGATTGGCATCTCTCAAATCGGAAAATCGCAAGTCTGCACCGTCTAGATTTGTCTTTGTCAAGTTAGCTTTTCTGAGGTTAGCGTTGCTGATTCTCGCTCCTACTAATTCGGCTCCGCTTAAGTTTGTGCGAGCTAGATTGGTGTTGACAAAATCTGAGATCTCGAAGCGACTACCACTGAGGTTGGCATCTGATAAATCTGCTCCTGTAAGGATGGGATTTTTTAAGTTAAGGTTAACTAATTTTACGGCTCGGAGGTCGCAGCGGGAGCAGCTTTGAGTTAGCAGCAGCGTTTCGACGTTGGCGTTGATTTGGTCGATTTGTTGCTGGGAGAAATTTTCGGCAAATTCTGGGGATACATAGCCGAGCTTTTTGGGGTCGTTTGCTTTTGGTTGGGGTGTTTGGATTGGTTGGGGTGTTTGGATTGGTTGGGGTGTTTGGATTGGTTGGGGTGTTTGTGGTTGGGGTGTTGGGATTGGTTGGGGTGTTTGGATTGGTTGGGGGGTTTGGATTGGTTGGGGTGTTTCTATTTGCCCGATCGCACTTAGTTGTAGACCCACCTTCGGCAATGCGAGATTTGCTGCAAAAATTAGTAGGGCGATCGACATTATTGTGAGTTTTTTCATAAATAAGTAACTTTTTCTTTGCAAAAATACCATTTATAGGGTATAATACCTCGAAAAGTGAACACCCTACATTTCGCTAAATAAATCGAAATTCAGATAAAAAACTTCGGAACCATCAGGTGCGCGAATTAACTTTTCTATTACCGGAGACAGTTGCTGTTGACGGTACAATTCGGGAATCTCGCAGAAGCTTTCTTCGGTAATTTCCAAAATTTTTGGCATATCAGGAAGGGGAATCCCTAACCGATCGCTTTTATTTAAGGTACAAATAATCAGGTATTTGCACTCAGTAATGCTCGGACTGCTGGGAAATATTTTGGATAAATTAATTATGGTAATCAGTTCTTCTTGATGCCGCAATAAACTATTCCCGCTAGGTAAAGTGCCGTAGGCATTAAAGTTTTTAACAATGCGCTCCACTCGTTCAATAGGAACAGCATAGTAAATATTTCCTAGTTCAAAGGAAACAAATTTTTTAGGGGCAATTCTAACAGTGGCTGGTTTTTGGCTCCGAAAGCGGCGATTGTAATTGGCGTGAGTCATTCGATTTTAGATTTTAGATTTTAGATTTTAGATTGAAGATTATTGGATTTTAGTAGGTGATTCGGTTGCGTAGCTTTCCACTATTATTCGCGGGTGTAATTACTTTTTCCCTAAGTTTGGTTTGAGATTAGGGATTATTTGATGGGAAATTTGAGATTGTGGATTAAATTATTGAGTGGTGGATTAATTTGGGGATAGCTTGTAAAAGTTGGGCTTCGCTGTAAGGTTTGGTGAAGTATTGATTTGCGCCTAATTCCATTGCCATTTGCCGATGTTTTTCCCCGCTACGGGATGTCAGCATGGCTACGGGAATCTTAGCAAACCGCTCGGTCGATCTGATCGATCGCAACAATTCAAATCCATCCATCCGGGGCATTTCAATATCCACGATCGCCAAACTGCAATTAAGACCATTTTGCAACTTTTCCAAGGCATCCACACCGTCTTTAGCCTGTACCACCCGGTAGCGAGCACGAGTCAGCGTCAGAGACAGCAACTGCCGAATTGTATAGGAATCATCCACTACCAAAATCTGCGGTGACTGACTCGGACTTGACGGCATCTCCTGTACTTTACCGGAGACAGCGGCGATCGAACTATTTACCACAGGTTGACCCACCAAATCGTCCACATCCAGAATATTCACCACGCGCCCGTCCCCCAAAATCGTAGTCCCCAAAACGCCGCGAGGCTTGGATAAAGGCGGTGGCAAAGGTTTAACCACAATTTCCTGCTGACCGATCAGCCGTTCCACGGCCACCGCGAGCATTCCTTCGGTAGAAGCCAAAACCAGGACGGGAATTTCCTCTTGGGTCAAAGGGTCAGGAGATGGGGCATCCGGCGGGAGGACGCTGTATTCGAGCAAATCTTGCATCCTCACCAAACGAATAAATTCCTCCCGCCACCACAGCATCGGCTGATTGCCGGCAATGTGAACTTCCGAGGCTTTGATGTGCAGAATTTCCTCGACTGCATCCAGCGGCACTGCTATTTTATTGTGATCGGTCTTCACCATCAAAGCATCAGTAATCGACAGCAGCAGTGGCAGTTTAATGATAAAACTCGTACCTTTTCCGAGGCGAGAGTCTACCTTCACAGTTCCCCGCACAGTCCGCAAATTTGTTCGCACCACGTCGAGCCCGACTCCCCGCCCCGAAAGGTCGCTGACCCCTTCTGTAGTGCTGAAACCCGGCCAAAATAGAAAATCGTAGAGTTCGGCAATGGAAAATTCTTGAGCTTGTTCCTCCGTAGCCAAACCCTTTGTGACAATTTTACGGCGAATCATTTCCGGGTCAATGCCTTTGCCATCATCGGCGACCGTAATAATAGTTTGGCCGCCTTGGTGGCGGGCTTCTATTTCAATTTGACCGCTGGCCGGCTTGCCGCTTGCTTTCCGAACTTCGGGCATTTCGATGCCGTGGTCGAAAGCGTTTCTCACTAAGTGTATTAAGGGGTCGCGCAAAGCATCGAGCAAACTTTCGTCAATTTTGGTATCTCTTCCCACTAGCAGCAGGTTGACATCCTTATCGTATGTGAGGCACATCTCCCGGATCGCTCGGGGCAAGTGATCGACGGCGCGACTGAAACTCACGACTCGCAACTGCATGACACGGCTGCGTAGTTGTTCGGTAATGCGGCGCAGTTGGTCGGTACTGCGCTCGAATTTCATGGCTAAGGTGTCTAATTTGGTGGCGGAGTGAGAAATTGCTTGGGCAGTTTCGATGACTTCTGCGGCTGTCGAGTGGAATTCTGTATAACGATCCATCTCTAAGATATCGAAGTGAGCATGGGTCGGAGAGGATTTGCCGTTAGCAATCATTGGGAATTCTGTTTCTGCTGCTGCAAGTTTTCCCAATCCAGAGTTCCCGTTTCCCCCTCTCCACTCTGCAAAACTCAGTCTGTCGTATTCTTCTCGCAACTGACCGCCGAATTGGTTCAAATCTACGATACTGCGGCGGATGCGCTTGACTTCGCCGCGCAGTTCGGATTCTTGAAGTTCTAAATTTGTACGGTTGATGACTAATTCCCCGACTAGATTCACCAATTCAGTTAAGCGTTCTAAGTCTACCCGGATTGTCGGCCTTTGCGAGTTGGGGACTGGGAGAGTCGAGGAGGGGGGGACAGTTGGGGAGGGGGAGTTTTCCGGGGGAGTCGGGGAGTCGGGGAGTCCGGGGGAGTCGGGGGGAGTCGGGGAGGGGGAGATTTCGGGGATGTCGATCGCCCTTCCTTCCAGTATTTGTTGGCGTGCGGTTTGCAAGTTTTGGGCGATCGCCCAACCCTCGGATTGCAACCGTTGTAGAGTCAAGTCGGGAGAGTCAATCAAATCTCTGAGGGGTGCGGCGACTTTCCCAAAATCCGGCAATAGCAGCATTCCAGCCAAACCGGAGAGTTGGTAGTAAACCTGGTTGAGGGCGGTGACGCTTTTTGCCAAATCTGCCTCGGAAGCTTGGGAAAGCTCGGTTTCTAGGCGATTGAAGAGTGGCGGCACTTCGTGTTCAAAAATCAGTTTCAGGGTTTCCGGGGCGGGCGATTGGCTGGCTGCGGGGACTGGCGGCTGTTCTGACTTGCCGTACTTGGCCTGGAACTGGGCGAAAATTTGGGCGATCGCCTCCAAGTTTTCCGTTTGATCCGGACTTGTGACATCGGAGTGTTGAACACATTCGATCGTAATCTTTTTGAGAGTGTCCACCCCCTGCAGCAAAACACTCACTGTAGTCGGTTCCAGGGCTGACAAGTCTGTGCGATCGCGCAAAATGACAAAACAGTCCTCCAGCGTGTGAGCTGCGACAGACACGTTTTGAAACCCCAACATCGAACCCGCACCTTTAATCGAGTGAGCCGCCCGAAACATTTCTTTAACTGCCGCTTGTCGCTCTTTCAAACCCGCAGATTCCATCGCCAGCAGATTCGTCTCCATTGACTGGAGAAACTCTTCGCATTCTGCGGTAAAAGCATCTATTAATTCGTTTAAATCGTCATCATTCATATTAGTCTGTTGTCGGTTGACTGTTGTCGGTTGACTGTTGTCGGTTGACTGTTGACGGTTGACAGTTAACTGTTGTCGGTTGCCAGTTTTTTTTATATATATGTCCCGTTATTTAACTGTAATTGTTGTTGGGCCGGGTTCACCATTATTTATAACTTCGCATTCAGGAAATTTGTCAACCCGCGCCGGCAACAACGATAGTTATTAGTGATTCGTATAACAGTCAACCGTCAACCGTCAACAGTCAACCGTCAACCGTCAACCGTCAACCGTCAACTGACTAACTGCGGAAATTCGCCACCGACTTTTGCAATTGGCCCAGAGAACCAGACAACTCGTCCAAAGATGCTTTGACATCCGCACCTTTTTGTGCGGTCGTATTCGCAATCTCGTTGACTTGCTGCATACTGTTAGCAATTCCCTCAGCCGAAACAGTTTGCTTGGCAGATGCGATAGTAATATTCTGCACCAAAGCATTCATTTCTCGACTAACTTCGATGATGGCATTGAGGTGAGTTTTAGCTTCGCTTGCTAGCTTAGTGCCTTCCACTACCTCCAGTGTCCCCGATTCCATTGCCTTCATCACGCGGCTGATTTCTTCTTGAATTGTACCGACAATTTCGGAGATTTCCTCAGTAGCGCCGGCCGATCTTTCTGCTAACTTCCGCACTTCTTCGGCAACAACTGCAAAGCCTAAACCTTGTTCGCCGGCTCGCGCCGCCTCAATAGTAGCATTCAGAGCTAATAAATTAGTTTGGGAAGCAAGTTGAGAAATCGAAGTCACAATTTTGCCAATTTGCTGCGAAGATTCGCCCAAACGCTTCATCATTTTCGAGGTAGAGGCGATCGTCAACCGGAGCCCGTTAATGCCTTCGACAGCTCGATCGACGGCCATACCGCCGACTTCAGCCGTGTGAGAAGACTGCTGGGCGACTGTTTCGGCGCGCACCGAAACATCTCGCACGTCGCGAATCGAATTCACAATCCGCTCGATTTCCCGCATGATGGCAGATATTTTTGCTGCTTGAATTTCCGCCTGTTGGGTGAGTTGACTGGTATTGTTAATCGACTCGCCGGTGGCAGATGTTACCTGTTCGGCTAAAGTTTGAATTCCCGTTACCACTTTCCGCAGAGAACCGATTAAGAAGTTGAAAGAATCGGCGACAGCACCTAAAACGTCGTTAGTCACTTCCGCCCTGACTGTCAAGTCGCCTTGAGCCGCGCCTTTAATTTCTCCCAACAATTTAAGGACTTGCTGCGTCAGAGAATCAGCTTCTGCTTTACGTTCTGCTGCCAATTTTTCTAATCGTTCTTCTGCCTCTTTGCGCTCGGTGATGTCAAAGCGAATGGCGATATATTTGACTATTGTGCCGGTGGTATCAAAAATGGGGGATATCGTCGAATCTACCCAGTAAAACGAACCATCTTTGCGTCGGTTTTTGATTTCCCCTTTCCACACCAAACCGCGAGAAATTGTCACCCACATTTCTTCAAAAAATGATTTGGGATGGTAGCCGGAATTGACGAGGCGGTGGTTGCGGTGCAGGAGTTCTCCTATGCTGTAACCGGAGATTTCAATGAATCCGTCGTTGACGTAGGTAATCATGCCTTGGACATCAGTTTCGCTGACGATCGCCGATTCGTCTAGGGCATTTTGCCGCGTTTTGAGTTCTTGCAGCAAGCGTTCCTGTGCCTCGGCTAACTGCTGCATTCGCTCCTGGGATGCTCTTTGTTCGGTGACGTTGCGGCAAACGACTACGCCGCCTTTAAGCGCCCCCGTTTCGTCTTTGAGCGGCCGGCCGTTAATTTTCACCCACAGGCCCTCTGGCTTGCCTGGGTGGCGGGTAAAAAGGTCTACGTCGTCAACGGCTTCTCCTCGGACCGTGCGCGCTAAAGGTATTTCGGCTGGGGGATAGGGAGTTACGGTATCGGGCAAGAATAAACCGTATTTTGCCGACCATTCGTTGGGAAGAGTCTCTGTCGAACCCATGCCAAACATATCTTCGGCGGCGGGGTTAAACAAAACAAAATTGCCTTTTTCGTCGGCAGCAATTATGCCGTCGCCAATGCTGTTTATTAGCAGTTGCAAGAGATTGCTTTGCTGGCGAAATTGGTCTTCGGAACTGGCTAATTGGGCTGTTGTTTTTTCCAGTTGCACCATCGCCTGTTTGGTTTCGGTAACGTCGCGAGCGACTGCATACATGAGCTGTTGTTCGGTTACAGGTCGCACTTTCCACGACAGCCACCTGTAGGAACCGTCTTTGCAGCGGTAGCGATTTTCATAAGACTTTATTTCGGCGCCGCTGGCTACTTTTTCTGCTTGTTCTCGGGTTGATTCGTGATCGTCTGGATGGACTAAATCGATATAATAGTTGTCTTCAAGTTCATGCGCCTTGTAACCGAGTGTCTTTTCCCAAGCGGGATTGATGCGAATGAATTTGCCTTCAAAACCTATAATACAAATCAAGTCTAGGGAAAGGGTAAAAAATCGATCGCGCTCTTCTTCTGCTTTTTTGCGATCGGTAATTTCGATCGCCACAGCCCCGATACCGATGGGTTTGCCGTCAGATCCGGGCAAAGGAAAGTATGACGCCAGCCAATCTCGCAGGACGCCCGGTTCGTTGAAGAATGATCCCGATACCTCAACGTTTAACAACGGTTGGTTGGTGGCGAGAATCTGCTGCAACATCGGCACTTGGGTATCGCTCATTTCGGGTATAACTTCCCTCACCGTCTTACCGAAGTGTTCGGCAACTGAGACGCCGGTGGTTGCTGCTAATTTCTCGTTGACTTGCACGAAGCGCAACTGCTCGTCAAAAATACACATTGAGGTGGGGGCGGCTGTGAAAAATGCGTCAAAGCGGCTTTGACGCAAAACTAATTCTCGTTCTAGGGCTTTGCGATCGCTAATGTCGCGGCCTTCTGGAATTAGCATCAAGACTTTGCCACTGTCGTCTGTGATGGGTTTGATGGAGAAGTCAACGGTCGCCACTGCACCGTTGGCAACTAGCACATCCACTTCGTAACGGACTACTTCGCCGGCCGCGGCCAGGGCGATCGCTTCTCGTATCTGTTGCTTGGTTTCCGGGGAAATCTGCCACCACAGGGTTTCCGAAAACGGAGTGCCTATTATTTCTTCGCTCCGCAGGCCTGCGGCGGCCAGGGCTGTTTGGTTGGCTTCCAAAACGGTGCCGTCCGGTTTGAGCAGACCTATGAATTGGAACGATTGGTCGAAAATGGCTCGGAATAGTCTTTCGCGATCGCGCAGCATCTCTTCTGCACGTTTGCGATCGCTGATGTCGCGAGTAACTGTTGCCAACCCCATAGGCTCACCAGTTTCTGGGTTTTTGACGGTAAATATGGTGAAGTCAACCGGAATGTTTTCGCCGGTTTGAAAGTTCTTCAAGCGGAATTCACCCTGCCAAAAACCGTCTCGCACAGTAGGCGGCAGGATTTCTTCTTGGAAAAACTTAACATCTTCTGCACAGAAGAACTCATAAACATTTTTGCTTTTGACTTCTTCAATATTTGGCAATCCTACGAGTTTCATTCCAGCGAGATTCAGGTATGTTGCCTCTCCCTCCAGGGTTGCCGTGCCGATAAAATCCGAGCTGCTTTCTACGATCGAAATCAATCTTTGCTTTTCGATTTCGGCTTGCTTCCGCTCCGTGATATCGTTGTTAGTTTCTAAAATTGCTTTCGGTTTTCCCTGTTCGTCTCGCTGCAAATTCCAGCGGCTGAATACGGTGATTTTGGTGTCATCATTGGTGGTATGAATTAGTTCTCCTTCCCAATAATCCTGCTCTTCTAACTGTGCCGAGATAGCTGCTAAAGGCTGGGGAAAAATGGTGTGCAATAGAGTATGGGTGACTTTCCCCCAGGCTGCTTTTTTTGTCCAGCCGTACATCCGTTCGGCTCCCTGACTCCAATAATTAATCGTGCCCTCCATATCCCGAACGATCAAGGCGTCACTGGCAAGGTCGAGCATTTGTAAGTTCTGCTGCAATGCTTCTTCTGCGCGCTTGCGTTCTGTAATGTTGCGGGCGATCGTTGAGACAAATTCAACTTCTGAATTCTCGGATTTGTGGGCAACAATTACTTGAGAAACTGGTATTTCTTCGCCGTCTAAACTCTGCCAAACAGTCTCGCCACTCCACGCCCCGTCCCGGCAAGCTGCGGGGATACCGACGTTCACAATAGTGTCGATACTTTTGGGGGATGTCAGGTCAGAAATGCTGATTCCGGTTAAATCTGTGTCCTCGCCAACTCCCAACATTTCTCTGGCTGCGCGGTTGAGATAAATGCCGCGCTGTTGGGTGTCGGCTATGCCTACCCAGTCTGTTGTGGTTTCTAAAATTTCTTTGAACCGCAATAGTTCTTTTTCAGATTTGCGGCGCTGTGTGATGTCGCGCGCCAAGCCGAGCATTCCTAAAATATTGCCTTCTGCATCTTTGAGGGGCAATTTCTGGGTGTCGAAGGTGTGTACTTTGCCGTCGGCTAAGGTGGCTAAGTCGTTGGAGTTCGGGGCGAGATGGTTGTCTGCCCGGAAGTTTTGGATTGGGTTCTGGAAATCGGTTTGGGCTTGGAAACTGCCAAAGATTCGATCGACCGATATGCCGATTTCTGCGTCATCTTTGCCGATAATTTCTGCTTGAGTTTTGCCGAAGGCGGTGGCGAAACCTGCATTGACTAGGGTATAGCGCGAGTTTCGATCTTTGACAAAGATGCAGTCTGGGGTGGCGTCAATGACTGTACGCAGCAAGCTTTGGGAGCTTTCTGCTTCTGCGAGTGTGTGTCGCAGTTGTTCTTCCATTTGCACACGCTTGGTGATTTCTGTCATGGCGCAGACAAGGATTTTGCTGCCACAGGCATCTAGAAAGGTAGATTTTTTGGCCGAGAAAAGGCGAGTGTTTCCTGCTGTGTCTGTGAGTTTTTTTTGGACTTCGATGCTGGTATTTGTCAATAAAACTAATTCATCTTTTTCTCGATATTTCTCTGCTTCCTCTTTGGGCAAAAAATTGTCGTAGCATTTGCCAATTAGTTCTTCTCTGCTGTGACCTATGTATTGACAAAAGGCATCATTTAATGTTAGCCAGCGGCGCTGTTGGTCTTTGACGTAAATCGGGTCGGGGATGCTGTTGAGGATGTTGTTTAAGAATTGTTCTGAGGCTTTTAATTGCTCTTGGACTGCGGTGCGCTCGCGAATTTCCTGTTCCAATTGTGCGTTAGTTTGCAGGAGCTGCTCGGTTCTTTTATTCACTCGCTGCTCTAGTTCGGCGCTTAGCTGCTGCAAGGCGAATTGGGCCTGTTTACGCTTGGTAATCTCCCGGCCTTCTGCGAGGATTTGAAATACTTCTCCTGTTGCATTTAACAGCGGCTTCAACGACAAGTCAATTACTGTTACCTGGTTGTTAGCTCCGGTGATTTCGTATTCTTCCCGGACAAAATTACCGACCGAAACTTGTTGAATGTTCGTTTTTAGGCGCTGCTGGTTTGTTGGGGATGATGCCCACCCTGGTGTCAGCCAAAATTTCAGCCCCTGCACTTCTGATACGGGGAAATTGCCCAATTTTAGCGCTGTCTGATTGGCTTCGATCAGAGTACCGTCTGCCTCCAATAATGCGATCGCTTGAAAAGCTTGGTCGAAGATTGCGTGAAATCGCTGGGTAGTTTCGCTCAGCGCTTGTTCGGTTTCTTTTTTAGCGTTAAGGATGCGGGTGGAACCTACTAAGAAGCCGTAGCGGTTGGACAAACTTAAAAAAGCGATCGCCGCAATTACAGTGATCCAATCGAACACAGTTTGCACCACGGGAGAGTGCGGCAGTCCTATGTATTCGGCGGCGTGGCCGCTGTGGCCGAAAGCGCAAGTCCAAAATATGCCTGCTGTGGCTGTGGCGAAGATGTCGAACCCGAATTGACGGTTTCGCCACATAGCTAAGCTGATTAGCCAAGCGATGGCAAAGTAACATCCAGAAATGATGACATTAGCAGCCCCAGCTAACAGCGATGGGGACAAGTCAGGCAATGTCAGGGTGAAAGTTGTTGCGATCCAGGTATAGAGAAGTTTGATCATAAAATTAAGGATTGGCAAATCGGATGCGGGCGATCGTTAGTTAAATTTATAGATGCAAAGCCGTTGCAGACTTATGTGTATGCTGGATTTTTACCAGCGTTCGGAATGGGCGATCGCTTCTACATCGACAATCATTAGCAAGCGTCCTTGGGAATTGTACAGACCTTTTAAAAAAGGAGCTAGGTCGGGACTGACATCTAGGGCTGAGACAATGCGATCGGGATTGAGAGGTAAAACTCCTTCGACGCGGGAGACGGCTAATCCCAGGCTGATTCTCGACAACAATCTCACGTCTCGTGGATCGGGCGCTTCTACAACTAAGATGCGACTGTTTGGGTGGTAGAGGTCAACCGACTCAATACCGACGAACAGTCCGAAGTCTGCTGCTGCTAAGATTTCGCCCCGCAAGTTGGTTAATCCCAGCAAAAATGGCAGGGTGTTAGGAACCAGCGAAATCGGTTGTTCCTTGAGGGAAAGGACTTCCCGCACTGCCTCTAAGTCTATGGCGAACAGACTGTCTCCTTGACCGAACAGGAGAAATTGCTTTGTTATACTTGTCTGATTCTCCCCAGCCGGGGGAGCCGTTATTTTCATGGCTTATTTTTAGTTTATAGTGTAGCTTACAAATTATAATTTTGCTTTGACCCTAAAGCCGATCGCCGATCTAGTTTTTCTGCATCAGTTTGGGTGCGTCAAATCTTTCTGTTAAATAAATCGCCGATTGGCAAATAAGCAGGTTGCTATCATTAAACATAAACTTTTATGGAAGTCAAAAACCCAGTTTATTAAAAAAAACGGGGTTTATCGGTATAATATTTTTTGGAAAGCTACCGATCACTTTATATTCGGATTACGCGGAAAGCAGACGCTGCACTATGTGCACGAGTTGCTGAGGTTCAAAGGGTTTGCTAACGTAAGCGTCCGCGCCTAAATCGGTTCCCCAAGCTTTATCGATCTCGGTGTTTTTATGAGTACAAAATACTACGGGCAATTTGGCAGTTGCGCGATCGCCCCGCAATTCTCTGATCACTTCAAACCCGTTCATTCGTGGCATCACTACATCTAAAACGACCAAAGCCGGAGGGGTTTTGCGGATCATGGCGATCGCTTCTTCGCCGTCACCTGCCCGGATCACGTCCAGTCCGGCATCTTGAAGAATGCGACAGATGATTTCTAGTTCGCTCTTAACGTCGTCCACTACTAAAATTTTTGACATAATTCCACACTTCCTTGCTCTTATTGACGAGGGACTACGTTTATTCAGAAGCGGCCGCGACTGGTGACGGTGAGACTAGACCGCTTTGCTAACAAATTAATGTACTTCCAGATACAATATAGCCGATCCTATGGCTGAAGGTTAGCTGTCAGCGATAAAAAGCGAGAAAAATTTACTTGGCTAACGGAATCACCCTGAATAAATTAATCGGTAATTAGTAATTAATCATTGGTAATTCGCGGTTTGAAAACCAACAGGTCTTAGTAGAAAAATCGAGGGGAACACCAAAGCCGGATTTTCTAGGATATTGTTTTAGCTTTATTCCCCCTCACCTAGTTTAGAGCAGTGCCTAAAAAATAATTCGCTATTTTGTAAATTAGCGCTATTGACAGCATTTTAGAAGTATTTATAGCGGTCTTATTACGGGTGTTAAGGTAATTCCTTTATAAAAAAAACAAACAGCCGAAGTTCGCTTAGTAAGCGCTATTATTTTATTAATGAGACAAGTCAAAATAGAGGATAGTAACAAGGACATTTAAATAATTTTATGGTCTAGGATTTATAATTGGGGGGCAAATTCAATGGATCGCCCGGCAGTCCCATTTTACCCAGTAGAGGAGTGTTGGGTTCATCAAAACTACTACCAGCAGGCGATCGCCATCCTTGAACTTGATTGGGGACCCAGCAGCAAAGACTGCTGCAAGAAGCGGTCAATCGATTTTAGATTTTAGATTTTAGAATAGAAGAAAGCGCTCTCACTGATAAATCCGGGGACGGGTGATGAGCAGTCCGAGCTTTTTTCTCGCTTCACTGATGAATCCGGGGGCCTCGGACGACATTGCTTGAGTGTCAAATTAGTCGGTGAGGGAGAGACGGCGATCGGCTATAATAAAGGGCTAGAGGAAAAGAACACCGAAAACCCGAAAATATGGTTGCCATCCAAAGAAATCTCAACATTGCCGCGCTCGAAGCAGAATACAGTCAAAAAACACCGCGAGACATTCTCAAATTTGCCCTAGAAAATTTTGACAATATCTCCATTTCTTTCAGCGGGGCTGAAGATGTAGTTCTGATCGATATGGCGTCAAAAATTACTAAAAACTTCCGCGTTTTCACCCTAGACACCGGACGATTGCACTCAGAAACCTATCAGTTTTTGGATCAAGTCAGAAAACATTACGGCATTAAATTAGAAGTAATGTTTCCCGATGCAGCAGAAGTACAAGCCCTAGTAGAAGAAAAGGGATTGTTTAGTTTTTATCAAGACGGTCACAAAGAATGCTGTGGCGTGCGGAAAGTCAAGCCGCTGCGCCGCAAACTGAATACTCTCGATGCTTGGATTACCGGTCAGCGGAAAGACCAAAGTCCCAGTACCCGCAACGGTATTCCGGTCATTGAATTTGACAGTGCATTCTCAACTCCCGACCATGAATTAATTAAATTTAACCCCTTAGCAAACTGGTCTTCGGCAGAGGTTTGGGAATACATTCGCGCTTTGGAGGTGCCTTATAACAAGTTGCACGAACGCGGTTTTGTAAGCATTGGTTGCGAACCTTGTACGAAGCCGGTATTGCCGAACCAACACGAACGCGAAGGTCGCTGGTGGTGGGAAGAAGCGACCGTAAAAGAGTGCGGTTTGCACGCTGGTAACGCCCAAAAATAGTAAATCACTTAAGGAGTTTGGTGCGCTAGGCGCACCAAACAAATAGTAGGGTGCGCTAGGCGCACCTTACCCAACCCAAGAATAAATGCACTTCACATAAATCGTAGCCGAAGAATTCGCAATTAAAATAAACACAAATTAAGCTGAGTTTCTCGTTGAACTTTGAGATAATGATCGACATTCAGAATAAATTCTAGTCGAAGAATTCGCAATTAAAATAAACACCAATTACGCTGAGCTTGCCCTTGAACTTTGATAGAATGATCAACATTCAGAAAAGTTTTTAAAGCAGGTACTATTATGCTCGTCTCCACTCGCGAATTGCTGAACACTGCCCGGAGGAAGGCTTATGCGATCGGCGCTTTTAACGTCTACAACCTAGAAGGAGTAAAAGCCGTCATCAATGCGGCCGAAGCGCTGGACAGTCCTGCGATACTGCAACTTCATCCCAGCGCCCTCCTATACGGAAAATCGCCTTTAGTCGCGCTGTGCATCAAAGCAGCCCGCACATCTTTAGTGCCGATCGCAGTACACTTAGATCACGGCACCTCAGAAAAAGACATTCACATCGGTCTAGCCGCTGGCATTAAATCAGTTATGGCAGACGGTTCTCCTTTGTCCTACGAACAAAACTTAATATTTACCCGGGAAATGACTAAATTATCCCACGCTAACGGTGCGGCAGTTGAAGCCGAAATCGGCAGAATTAGTGGCAGGGAAGAAGGTTTGACAATCGATGAGAAAGCCGCAAGGATGACCGATCCAGTAGCAGCAGTAGAGTTTATTAAAGAAACTAAGGTAGATTTTTTAGCCGTAACGATTGGTAACGTTCACGGCAAATATTTAAGCCAACCAAAACTCGATTTTCCGCGTCTGGCAAAAATCCGGGCTGCTGTTTCAGTGCCGTTAGTGATGCACGGTTCTAGCGGTTTGCCGGACTCAATGATTCATCAATGTATTGAATTCGGAGTATCTAAATTTAATGTGAATACGGAAGTTCGCGAAGCTTATATGGACGTGTTAAAAAGTAACATTTCTGAGCCACATCCGGATTTGTTGGAAATAATGGAAAAAGCTATCGAGGCCATGCAATCGGTCATTGCTGACAAACTGCAACTTTTCGGTTCTGTTGGTAAAGCTTATTTGCATCAATCTCCCTACGCGGATGAGTTGACTCCCAAGAGAACCAGCAAAAAACAAGGAAGCCGCAACCAATCAAGTTTTGATCAAATGTTAAAGCCTGTGTATAGTGAGGCCTTGAGTCTTATGTTGAAGTAAAAAAAAACTAAAGTCCTGACGGCGAACCAGTTTTTAGTCAGGACTTCAGTCCTATTTAACCGTTTAAAAATCGATCGGGATCGATGCCAGATTCCCGCAGCCGCCGAATTAAAGACTGCAATTGAGCTTCCGCTGACTCAGCCCGCTGCCGTTGCTGTTCCGCTTCAGTCAGAATCCAATTGCCATCCACATCATACCAGCGCAACCACAGTCGATCGATTCCCTGAAACTCGCCTTGCCACAAACCCAAGCCTAAACTTAGGTCAGGAATCCACACTCGCGACTCGGGCAATTCTAATTCTTGATAGTGTCCGCCCTTCAATTCAAACACTCGCAATTTGTTAGTATAGCGACTGAAAACGGCATAAATAGGAACCCGCAAAATTTGCTCGTAAACCTCCCATTTTCTCGGCGGTTACTCCTTCGTCTCGGCCTCCAAAACTTGCCCGTTACTCGCAGTGTTTCCCGACTGAGGTGGCAACTTTTCCTCATCGGTATTGTCGCCTAAATCTTCTTTTTCCGTTCCCGGCGAAAGCAGTTCTACAATTACAAAAGGATTCACGCCTTCCTGCCAAGTAACATAACTCATCCGCAGTTCCGAGCGATCGTAAAGTCGGGAAACTCCCACAACTCCAAACCAATCCGGCCGCTTGTGCCACAAAGTGTGATGCACGTCATAATAAAGGTTCATGTCGGTGCCGCTAAATATCTCAGAAGCCGGATAATTCCGAGGTCGAAACGTCAGGCTCAACAACTGCGGCTGTAAATCGTGAAATTCGTCAGGTAAACCAGGTTCCTCCGGGTCTTCGCTGGGTAAATCGTACATCGTCGGCAGCGTTTCTCTGGGCGATCGCGGCGGATCTGTTTGCGGCACAGGATATTTAAAAGGAAACATATAATATTGAGAAATGACTGCATTTATGCTAACATCATTTTTATACTTGCAGGACGAGCGCCAACACCCTGTAAAACGTTTATTTCAAACTTTTCTTTCTCTCTTCCGTGAAGTCAACCTCAAATCTAATATCTCAAATCGACTGACCCGAATTTCTGCACTATGATCGACATTCCTCAACTAATTGCCCAAGAACTTTCCATCAAACTATCCCAAGTCAATAATGCTCTGGAACTTTTCGCAGAGGGAGCAACTATTCCGTTTATTGCCCGCTACCGCAAAGAACGCACAGATTTGCTGAATGAAATTCAGTTGCGCGATATCTCCGACCGCTTCACATATTTGACGGAAATTGAAGAGCGCAAAAAGTCTATTTTAGAGACGATTAGCTCTCAGGGTAAACTCACTGAAGAACTGCAAGCTAAAATCGAATCGTGTTTGCAAAAAAACGAACTAGAAGACCTTTATCTGCCTTACAAACCCAAGCGGCGGACGCGAGCGACAATTGCTAGGGAAAAAGGTTTGGAACCGCTGGCAAATTTTATCAAGTCTCTGAACTTACCGACGGCTAAACCAGCCGACTTTGAGGCGGAAGCAGGTAAATATGTTTCGGAAGAAAAGGGAGTTAAAACAGCAGAAGAAGCTCTCAAAGGTGCTGCGGATATTTTGGCGGAAGCGGTTTCGGAAAAAGCAGAATTGCGGGCTTATTTGCGAGAGTTTTTAATGAAAACCGGAGTCTTTGTCTCGAAAATTAAAGATGATTTCCCGGAAGGAAGCACTAAATTTGAAATGTACCGCAATTACCAAGTTGCTGCGAGAAGCGTTCAATCGCACAATATGTTAGCGCTGTTTCGCGGGGAAACGGAAGGAGTCTTAGATTTGGAACTGGCCTTTGATGAATTCGCAGTGATGGCTTATTTGGAAGCTCAGGAAATTAGAACTAGGATACCGGAAGTTAAAGAGTTTTATCGATCGACCTTGAAGGATGCCTTCAACCGACTGATGAAGACTTCGTTAATTACAGAAGTACGATCGCACAACAAAGCCGTCGCTGATATCGAGTCGATCGCCACTTTTGAAACCAACCTCCGCGAGTTGCTGCTGTCGGCGCCGGCGGGAATGAAACCGACACTGGCGATCGATCCGGGATTTCGCACGGGGTGCAAAGTTTCCGCCCTCGATGAAACCGGGCAATTTTTAGAATATCAAGCAATTTTCCCTCACCAAGCAGCCGCTCAGCGACAGCAAGCTGGTAAAATTGTCAAGCATTTAATTGAAAAATATAAAATTGAATTAATCGCGATCGGCAACGGTACAGCTTCCCGGGAAACAGACGAATTTGTTTCGGAAGTTTTGGCAGAAATGGACAGGAAACCGATTAAAGTCATGGTGAACGAATCGGGTGCATCGATTTATTCAGCAAGCGATGTGGCGATCGCCGAATTTCCCGATCTCGACATCACCGTTCGCGGCGCAGTCAGCATCGGACGGCGCTTGCAAGACCCCCTCGCCGAACTCGTCAAAATCGACCCGAAATCAATAGGAGTCGGTCAATATCAGCACGACGTTGACCAAAAACTGCTCAAAAAGAAACTCGACGAAACAGTCGAAAGCTGCGTTAATTATGTCGGAGTTGACTTAAACACAGCCTCCAAAGAACTGCTGACATTTGTGTCAGGAATGACGGCAACAGTTGCCAAAAATATCGTCAATTACCGCAACGAAAACGGCGCGTTTAAAAATCGCCGCCAACTGCTGAAAGTTCCAAAACTCGGGCCAAAAGCTTTTGAACAAGCAGCCGGATTTCTCCGCATTCGCGGCGGCGAAAACCCCCTGGACAATACAGCAGTTCATCCAGAAAGTTATCCTGTAGTGCAGGCGATCGCCAAGGATTTAGACTTGCCGCTGACAGGAATAACACAAATTTCGGAAAAAATCAAGACTGTAAACATCAAGAAATATGTCACCGAAAAAGTCGGAGAACCAACACTCCGAGACATTATTTCCGAACTAGAAAAACCGGGAAGAGACCCGCGAGCCGAGTTTAAATATGCCACTTTCCAAGCAGGAATCAAAGAAATATCGGATTTGCAAGTTGGGATGGAATTAGAAGGCATAATCACGAATGTAGCTAACTTTGGAGCCTTTGTTGATGTGGGAGTGCACCAAGATGGTTTGGTTCACGTTTCTCAATTAGCCGAGCGCTTCGTAGATGATCCCAAACAGATTGTTAAAGTCGGACAAGTTGTGAAAGTGCGAGTTTTGGAGGTGAATGAGAAGTTAAAGCGGGTTAGTTTGACAATGAAGCTGCAAGAAAAACCGCAACCGCAAAATGGCAATAGTGCGAGGCTTCCGGCCCCGCGCCGACGTTAAAAGTTTGGGGGAAAGGTGAAAAAGGGCGATGGCGTCCCGCCCCGCAAGCTACGGCTATAATAGTGAAATCCTCACCAACCTCCAAATTATATGGTTGCAAGTAAAAGCGACACCTACGTCTCTCCTGAAGATTATTTAGCAGGCGAGAAAGTCAGTCCCATCAAACACGAGTACAGGCAAGGTGAAACCTATGCAATGGCAGGGGCAAGCAAAGCTCATGTCATCATTACGGGGAACGTGTTTGCACTTTTGAGAAACCATGTTCAGGAAAGTGGTTGTATAGCTTATATAGCAGATATGAAAGTTCGGAGCGAGACATCTAATTTTTATTATTATCCCGATGTCGCGGTGACTTGCGATGAACGGGACAGAAATACTGCTGAAGATTTCATTCGCTACCCGCGCTTAATTGTCGAAGTTTTATCGCCGACAACAGCGGCTTTTGACAGAGGCGATAAATTTGCAGATTACCGTACTTCCGAAACTTTGCAAGAGTATGTATTAATCAATCAAGAAAGAGTTAGTGTAGAGTGTTTTCGACGGAATGCAGAGGGTTTGTGGGTGCTTTATCCTTACACTCAAGGGCAAGAAGTTCAGTTTGCTAGCGTTAATTTTAGCTGTGCAATCGCCTCAATATATCAATATGCGATCGGCATTGGTTGATTTTAATTACTCCTGAATCACTGATATTGAGATGATGGAACCGCGAAGACGCGAAAGACGCGAAGGAAGAGAAAAGAAGAAGAAGCGGATAATTGCTATTTTTTCTTGGTGGCTTTCCAAGTGCCGCCGTAGAAGTAAAAAGGATTGTTTGCGCTTACCGATTCCCAACATTGAAGACACAGAAAAAACCACTGCCCCGACTCGTCATACCGGGCGCGGTAGAGAGTCGGGGCAGATTGGGAACAGCGATCGCAATATTTGATTCTGATTGCTCTGGCCATTGTTACTTTGTTTCAAGCAATTACGGACTCTTGAGGGCGGGCAAAAATCATGCGGCCGGCGCTGGTTTGTAGGGCGCTGGTGACTACGACTCGGGCTTCGCCGCCGACATAGCTGCTGCCTGCTTCTACTACTACCATTGTGCCGTCATCCAAGTAACCGATTCCCTGAGATGGTTCTTTGCCTTCTTTGCGGATTTTTAGTTCGATCGTATCTCCGGGCAAATAAGTCGGGCGCACCGCATGAGTCAAGTCGTTGATATTCAAAACCGGCAGTTTTTGGACGGTAGCTACTTTCGATAAGTTGTAATCGTTGGTGAGCAAAATGCCGTCGATATCCAAAGCAAATCGCACTAATTTTGCATCGACTGTAGCAATATCTTCGTAGTCAGCCGAGTGAATTTGAATCCGTTCTGGATATGTTTCTTTGATGCGGTTGAGTACATCTAAGCCGCGGCGCCCGCGCACTCGCTTTTGATCGTTGGCGGAATCGGCTACCAGTTGCAGTTCTTGGAGCACGAATTGCGGCACGATAATTTGACCTTCGAGGAAACCTGTTTCTAGGAGGTTTTCAATCCGGCCGTCTATTATGCAGCTTGTATCGACTACTTTGGCAGAGGCTGGTTTGAAAGTACCTTCGGCTACCAACACCGTGTCTAAGGTTTTGGGGTTGATCAGTCGCAAGAAAGCGCGGCCGTGAGTTTCGGTCAAGCTGACGCCTGTGAAGCCGAACATGACGCTGCCCAAGACTGCGACTAGAGGTTTGATGAAGCCGAACTCGCGGGGAATTGGCAGCAGGAATAGCGGAGCCAGCATTAAGTTCGCTACTAGCAGTCCGATGATTAAGCCGATCGCCCGCGTCAGCAGCATCTCCACTGGCATATCGCGGACTTGTTTTTCCAGCCGCCGGTAGGTTGTTTGAGCCACTAATCCCATCACGAAGCCGATTAATGCTCCAAAGGAACCTAGTACAGAACTTAAGCCTTGTATATTTGTAACTTGCTGTAGCAGGTTGCTCGGCAGGAGTTCGACTCCGTAATAGCCAATGCCTCCGCCTGCGATTACGAATGAGATTATTATGATTGCGTCTAGCATTAGTTCTAGGTTAATGAATTTATTCACATTATATCTTTGCAGTGCTGATACTTGTTTTCATGCTTTGGTCGGATATCGCTATATTTACTGAGGGATTTTCATAAACTTATATTTCGCGGTTGTACCCTTTAGGGGATGTGCCAGGGAGTCGCTCGGAATTTACTACGCCGGGCCGAAAGCAGGCACGAAGTGCGAAGAGACCGCCCTGCGCGCTGTTCGGGAATTGTGACCGATTAAAAATGGTACGAGGTTAAATTAAAAGAGCCGATCGTTCGCAGCGCTTTTTTGGTAAGAAAATGTCATAATATACATAATTATTCATGATAGTTTAATTAAAACTTTAGATTTGAAGTTGCGCTTTCGGCTTGATCTGTAATGAACCCTACCACCGATTATTTAACATTTGAATTAAAAAAAAGTGTGCAAGCGACAAATTCCGGCATTCCGAGTTCGGCTTACCTGCACATACCTTTTTGTCGTCGCCGCTGTTACTACTGCGATTTTCCGGTTTTTGTGGTGGGCGATCGCAAAAATGGCGAAAATTCCGGCACAATTGTGCAATACGTTGCTGTACTGTGTCAAGAAATTCAAGAAACTAAAAATTTAGGCGCATCTCTGAAAACAGTTTTTTTTGGTGGGGGCACGCCTTCGCTGCTTTCAGTCAGTCAGTTGAGCAATATTTTAGAGACTCTCGACAGCAAATTTGGGATTGCTGCTGAGGCGGAAATTTCTATCGAAATAGACCCGGGTACGTTTTCTTTAGAACAGTTGCGGGGATATGCAGCGGCGGGAGTAAATCGAGTTAGTTTGGGAGTGCAAGCTTTTCAGGATGAATTGCTGCAAGCTTGCGGGCGATCGCACTCTGTCGCTGATATTTTTGAAGCAGTAGAAATAGTGCGATCGGCTGGTATTGTCAATTTCAGTTTAGACCTGATTTCGGGACTGCCCCACCAAACTTTAGAACAATGGGAAGCTTCGCTGAAATCGGCGGTGGAAATTAGCCCGACTCACCTGTCGATTTACGACTTAATTGTTGAGCAGGGAACTGCTTTCGGGCGCTACTTTGAAGCAGGCGCACAGCCACTACCAGCAGATGACACCGCTGCTGGAATGTACCGTTTAGCAAGGGAAATTCTGACGGGGGCTGGCTACGAACATTACGAAATTTCTAATTACGCTCGATCGGGCTATCAGTGCCGCCACAACCGCGTTTATTGGGAAAATCGCCCTTATTACGGTTTGGGAATGGGGGCGGCGAGTTACGTGGAAGGCCGAAGGTTGACTAGACCTCGCAAAACTCAAGAATATTATCAGTGGGTGCGATCGATCTCTTCTGTCACTTCTGAAGCTACCCCAAAAATTGGGGGGGAAACTCAGCCTGATATTGAACCAGCAATTGAGCAAAATTTTCAAGTCTCAGAAAATGACATTTTGTTAGAAACGCTGATGCTAGGTTTGCGTTTAGCAGAAGGAGTTAGCCTGTCGGCGCTGACTCAAAAGTTTACTCAGCAAACGGTTGATAAAATTTGGCATTGTTTGCAGCCCTACTGGCGACAAGGATGGGTGGAAATTATAAGTGCGGATGAGGCGATTCCCTACGGGATAGCTCCGCTTCACGCAACTTTAGGCGAGGGCGCGAAACTCCCGCTGTCGGGAAATTTGAGGTTGAGCGATCCTGAAGGTTTTTTATTTTCTAATACAATTTTAGCCGATTTGTTCAGCAAGTTAGGCGAGGATAATTAGCTCTGTCTGAGGAAGTATATCCCATGCCAGCGCGATCGTTGCTAAAGCCGGGGCCGCCAATGCGGCTCGAAAGAAATTCAATTGCTCCCTAGCTTTATATTGTCAAAAATGACCTATTTTCTATCGATCCCTAAACAAATCTTAAAGGCGAACTAAGCCTTGAGATAGACGCAGGGACTGAGATGCGGCTGTCATACTTGAGAGCGAAGATTTAAAAAATACTTTGATGGAAAATCTAACTCTCGAACGCAACAACATCCACAGCAAGCCGAATCTGGTAATTAAGGAGCGCGGCTGCAATCCGACTTCTCAGTGTAATTTTTGCGGTCACTATAAAGTGCAGAGAGGTTCAGTCGGTCACTGTCAATTGTTGAACGCACCTGTTCGGGGAGGATGGAAATCTTGCGCTTTAGCAATGCCGCCTTTTGCACCTACTTGGGAGCACGTGGAAGGCAGCAAGGTTGCTTCCGGGGTCTTTATTAATTAATTCAAAAAAAGGTTTAAAAATTTTTTTTGAACTGGTGATATGCTATAGTAAGCTTAGGCCAGTCGTTGTTCGGTAGCACACTTTTGCAAACAAGTTAAAAACATGAATTTAACACTGAATCAGGTAATTTCAGAACCTCAATCGCGCATTTTGTGTTGGTATCTTAATAATACTAATAAAGTGCAAATTGCTCGGATTACAAATATTCCTAATTGGTATTTTGAGCGGACGGTTTTTCCGGGGGAACGTTTTTTGTTTGAAGCGCTGCCAGAAGCTCAGTTAGAAGTTTGCAGGAGTGCGGAGACGGGTGCTATTGTGTGCGAGCGAATTTTGTGCGATCGGCTGCGAGTTGAAGAATTAAGCACGGCTGATTGAAGATAATTCCCCAGACTTACCAAGGAGAAACCCGGTTTTTTCAGACACCAGGTTTCTCATTTGGATGATAAAAACTTATTGGGCGATCGCACTCGCCACCCCAGAAACCCGGTTTGTTCGTATATTTCTCGTTATTAAGCCTAAAATTCGTAGAAACCCGGAATAAGTGCCCTAATTTGTCAGCAATGAAACTGTCGGAAGTGTTGATCTAAGCTAAATTAGATAAAATCCAACACTATTCAATATAAAAACCCGATGTCCCTCACCGAACAAATCCTCTCCCAAATGCCAGGAGACGCCCTCGGAGGCCTGCGAAAGGTCGATCGACTCTGGGAAAACCTCAAACAAAACACCGCACCAGCACCCCAAGCAGTCAAACACAGCCAACAACCCCTCGAAACCCTCGACTTCGACATAGTTATTGGCGGTGGAACCCTAGGAATATTAATCGGTACAGCCTTAGTCCTGCGGGGTTGGCGAGTAGCCTTGCTAGAACGCGGCATCCTGCGAGGACGCGACCAAGAATGGAACATTTCTCGCAAAGAATTAGACGCATTCTTAGAACTAAATTTGCTATCTGTTGAAGAGATAGAAAAAGCAATAGCCACCGAATACAACCCCGCCCGCATCAGCTTTGCCAACACCCCCGACATCTGGATTTCTGGCGTACTAAACATCGGAATAGATCCTGTTTACCTCCTCGAAACCCTCAAGCAGCGATTCCTCCAAGCTGGCGGCAAATTAAGTGAAAATACATTATTTAAAACAGCTACAATTCACCCGGATGGAGTCGCTATAGAATCGGTTAGTACCGATATCCAAGCTGCTACAACTTTATTTAAAACCCGATTATTTTTAGACGCAATGGGACATTTTTCGCCCATTGTCCGCCAAGCAAGACAAGGCAAAAAACCCGACGCCGTATGTTTAGTAGTCGGCAGTTGCGCTCAAGGATACCCCAAAAACGACACTGGCGATATATTTGCATCCTTCACCCCAATGCAAAATCAGTGCCAATATTTTTGGGAAGCATTTCCAGCCAGAGACGGTCGCACCACCTACTTATTTACCTACATAGATGCCGACACAGAAAGATTCAGTTTAGAAACATTATTTGAAGACTATTTGCGCTTACTTCCCCAATATCAAAACGTCGAACTCGAACAGTTAAAATTCCAAAGAGCACTTTACGGATTCTTCCCCTGCTATCGCCAAAGTCCTCTAAAAACGCCTTGGAATCGCATACTCCCAGTCGGAGATAGCAGTGGTAGCCAATCCCCCCTCAGCTTCGGCGGTTTCGGGGCAATGGTACGCCACCTCACACGCTTGACTCTAGGAATTGAGGAAGCTTTGACAAGCGATAGTCTCGACAAAAATTCCCTCGCACTTTTGCAACCCTATCAGCCGAATCTATCAGTTACCTGGTTGTTTCAGCGTTCAATGAGTGCTGCGATGAATCAAAAAATAGACCCCAATCAAATCAATCAACTTTTGGCTGCCGTATTTCAGGTAATGGAAGAGTTGGGAGAACCGGTGCTCAAACCGTTTCTCCAGGATATCGTGCTGTTTCCGGCTTTGTCAAAAACCCTGTTTAAAACAGCCATTAGCCATCCCGGATTAGTTATGAAAATTATCCCGCAGGTTGGAGTAGCTAATTTGCTGGATTGGATGGTTCATTATGTAAATTTAGGAATTTATACGGGATTGCAGCCTTTGGGGAAAGCCGTAGAACCGCAGGTGAAAAATTTAGCACCCGGACAGCAATACTATTTTCACCGATTAGTTGAAGCGTGGCAATACGGCGCTGGAGGCGATTATTAAGTGAACAGGCTCTCTGGCCTGTTCCACAATAAAATTGATTGTAGCACTGACCGGAGAGCCTGTTTGTGATATATGAGTTGTGAGTTATCAAGGAGCTATAACTGCTAAAGCTTGAGGAATCACTCGGAATTTTGCAGGCGTGTAAGTTGTGATTTCACCGTCGGTATTAATCGGACGGCGTTTGCTAGTATTAACCTCAAATTCTTGAGCGTGCAAGGCGCGAACGTTAGACCAACTGGTATTATTTCCTTGCCTCATAGCCGGCAGCAAAGCAATGATTTCCCACCAGTCTTTTGTTTCCAAACTATACAAATCTAGTCGCCTGTCGTCGATTGTGGCATCCTCGGAAACTGTCATGCCACCGCCATAGTAGCGGCCGTTGCCAATGGCAATTTGAATAGTTTTAACATTAAAAGATTAGTCTTTTACCTTAATTTGTACTCTAAACAATCGCGGTGACAAAATGCTCTACAAAGCAGTAAAAGCATAGGCGAAAACTCCCCAACGCTGCTTTACGTCTTTAGTCAGCCGCGTGCGAATTTGCACGCTTAATCCCAAACTCGCCACATTAAAAAAATGTTGGCAGTTAACCCAACCCAAGTCTATTAGCCGAACTTTACCGCTGGCAATTACTTGACAAGCTGCGGATCAATCTGTAGGAATTTCCCGAGTGCGTGCCAAATCTTTAGCAGTTCCCATCGGCAAAATACCCAAGGGTAATTTGGTGTCTATCAAACCTTCTATGGCGCTGTTGAGAGTGCCGTCGCCACCGCCGATTATTACTAATTTAACTCGATTTTGGTAGCGACGAATAGTGTCGGGAAGTTCGCGGGCGTGGTCAGTAGATTCTACAATTAACTCAAAACCCAGTGCTTCTAATTCTACAGTGGCTTGAGATAATAGGTTTTGCCCTTTTCGGGAGTGCTGGTTTACTAAAAGTAGAGGTTTCTTCATTTGTTAATTTTTAATTAGTAATATTGAGAGTTTTTAATTACAAAAAGTATACCTTGATGCCTTAACGGGATCAAATTAATGCTTTACTTCCATTTTACCAATTATGATGGATTGACAAAAATGTCAAAAAATGGATAATTGTAGCAAAAGATTCCTAAAAAGTACCTCCCGCTCTGACCTAGCAGCAAAAAACCTCGCTTCTCGATCAAACTTAATTTAAAATCATGTGTAATATTTTAGAAAAAGCGCAAGTCGCTGCCGATCGCCAAAACTGGCCTGGGCTAGTCGAATGCTTGCAGCAAGTGACAGCAAACGGCAGTAAGGCGCAGGAACAACACATTTTAGAGCAAGCTGTCAGTTTAGCAATACAAGCCTTGGAATGGGGCGATTTTCAAGACCGCTGGGAAATTGCTAAAGTATTGCCCAATCTGGGAAATGGCGCGATCGCACCTTTAATTGCCGTACTTGAAGACGAAGACGCAGACACGGAACCCCGGTGGTTCGCCGCCCGTATTCTCGGAAAGTTCGATCGTCCAGAAGTGATTCAAGCTTTAGTAGAATTGGTCAAAAATTCCGACGAAGAATTGAGCCAAATCGCCGCCGAAACCCTAGGGAATTTCGGCCCGACAGCCATAGAATCCCTAGCAAATCTCTTGCAGCAAGAAGACTCGCGACAGTTTGCAACAGCAGCACTCGCCCAAATTCGGCGCACCGAAACCATCGTACCGCTGTTGAGCGTAGTCGGAGACTCTCAAGTTGCTGTGCGGGCAGCCGCAATCGACGCCCTGAGCTGCTTTCACGACTCCCGCATCCCGCCGATACTGGTAGCAGCGCTCAAAGATCCGGCGACAGCAGTCAGAAAAGAAGCCGTGCGAGCTCTCGGCGCGCGCGCCTATTTAGATGCAGAATTAGATTTAGTTAATTTGCTCAAACCTTTGCTTTCGGACATTCGATTAGAAGTTTGTCAGCAAGCGGCCATCGCGATCGGGCGAGTGAAAACCGATGCTGCAGCGGCTGCTTTATTTGAATTGCTGCGATCGCCCACAACTCCCGTTGAATTGCAAATCGAAACGGTGCGCGCCCTAAGCTGGATGGATACCGCAACCGCTTTAGCATATTTACATCAGACATTAATGGCGCAGTTTACTAACATAAATTCTACTGTTTATCAAGAGATAGTCACTGTTTTATGGCGAGTAGAAAAGCCGGAATTAAAAGCTGTTGCTGCTGAAATTCTGATTGATTTGGTGAAAACAGGTCATCCGGCCGTGCAGGAGGCAGTTAGCAAAAAATCTTTAGCTTTAGGTTTAGGAAAATTAGGAGATATGAGAGGGCTAGATGCTCTAATTTTAATGTTGGGCGACGCAGACAGCAGCGTCAGGCTGCACTGCATGGCAGCGCTCAAACAGCTAGGTGCTGCCGAGGCCAGACAGAAATTAGAAAACTTAGTTAAGCAAGAGAGTCTCGAACCAAGATTGAAACAAGGAATTGCGATCGCCCTGCAAGAATGGCTGCAGAATTAATCAAAAGACTAAATACCCAACTCCCCAACTTCTTGAAAAAGTCAGGGATATAATAGCGATCGCATCTTTCTTCTTCCTGATCTCCGTTACATCCGTTACAAAATCCGTAGCCGAACTTCCTTCGGCTATATCATCCATTTTCTTTGTGAATTTGGGCGATCGCACTTGTCACCCGCTCTAAATCTTCATCAGTTAAATTAGAGCCAGAAGGCAAACAAAGCCCGTACTCAAATAACTCTTCAGCCACCGCACCGCCCATACATTCGCAATCAGCAAATACTGGCTGTAAATGTAAAGGTTTCCAAACCGGACGCGCTTCTATTTTCTCTTGAGCAAGTGCTAGGCGAACTTGTTCTCTATCTGCACCGAAAGCGACCGGATCGATTGTTAAACAAGTCAGCCAGCGAGTAGCTTTTCCAAAAGCAGCTTCCGGCATAAATTCGATTCCCGGCAAGTTTCCTAAAGCTTGTTTGTAAAAGTCAAAATTGCGTCGTCTAGCTTCAACCCGCTCCTCCAAAACCCGTAATTGACCGCGACCAATTCCCGCCAAAACATTGCTGAGACGATAATTGTAGCCAATTTCTGAATGTTGGTAATGAGGAGCGGGGTCACGGGCTTGTGTTGCCAAAAAACGAGCTTTTTCTACCAGTTTTTGGTCATCGGAAACTAACATTCCGCCGCCGGAAGTGGTGATAATTTTATTGCCATTGAATGAGAAAATGCCGATTTTACCAAAGCTTCCAGGCGATCTATTTTTATAGGTAGCCCCTAGAGATTCTGCCGCATCTTCTATTAGCGGAATTTCATAAGCATTGCAAGCTTCTAGAATTGGGTCGAGATCGCAACTTTGACCGTAGAGGTGTACGATTACAACAGCTTTGGGTAATTTACCAATTTTTGCTCGTTTGTCAAGTGCTTCTCGGAACAAATCGGGGTTGAGATTCCAAGAAGTGCGATCGCTATCAATAAAAACTGGTTTGGCGCCAAGATAAGTAATCGGGCTAGCAGTTGCAATAAAAGTCAGAGTCGAGCAAAAAACCTCATCTCCTGAACCGACACCAATTAATTGTAAAGCCAAATGCAAAGCTGCGGTACCGGAACTAACAGCCGCTGCGTGTTTAGCGCCAACTACTTCGCAGAATTCTTGCTCGAAAGCGTCTACATGGGGGCCAACGGGGGCGATCCAGTTGGTATCAAAGGCTTCTTTGACGAACTCCTGTTCGAGGGAACCCATGTGAGGTGTTGAGAGGAGGATTTGTTTGTTCATTTTATCTTCAGTTGGGAGATGGATAGGCAGGAAAAAAGTTTGACTTGAGGAGTTCTTTAGGCTGAATGTTTAAAAAATTGAGCCACACTCCCACTAAATAATTATATTTTTCTTTGTGTCGTTTTAGTGTCTTATAGATTGAGCAATCAGAGAAGCCAGGGGATTTAACCCCGGGCTCATAGCTTAAGTCCTTTTTAGAAGACTATCAAAAATCTTTAGTCAGTTTTAATAAACCAACTGCTACCGGATCGAACTGTTAGTTTGGGAATCGTCAAGCACACCTGTAAATTCAGGGGCTGTAGCATAGCCTTCTCGGTTAATTCCGTCTCTTTTCAAGACTTTCAATACTGTCAGAAACAGAATTTTCAAGTCTAACCACAGAGTCCAATTATCCACATACCAAACATCAAGTTGGAATTTAGCATCCCAGCTAATAGCATTGCGACCATTGACTTGAGCCCAACCCGTAATTCCCGGCATAACTTCGTGGCGACGTGCTTGTTCTGGAGTATAGCGATCGAGGTATTTTACGAGTAAAGGACGAGGGCCAACAAAACTCATGTCACCTTTAAGAACGTTCAAGAGTTGAGGGAGTTCGTCCAGACTTGTTTTGCGAAAAAATTGACCGAGGGGTATGAGACGCTGTGCGGTGGGCAGCAAATTGCCATCAGCATCGCAATCGCTTGTCATAGTGCGAAACTTGTAGAAATTGAAAACGCGGCCGTTTTTACCGGGACGGGGTTGGCAGAAAAAGATTGGCCTGCCCATGCGGATGTAAATGGCGATCGCAACCATTAACATTACGGGAGAAAAAACTGCCAGCGCGATCGCCGCCACTAATCTATCTAATATTGCCTTGCTCAGTCTGCTGTATTTACTGAAACTCTTGGTAGAAGCAACTTCTGAATTCATGCTCACCCTCCTTTTGATATTAAAAAATCGGTCAATTCCTTCACGAACATTTTTTAACTTGAGGTTCTTAAAAGACGAACTTTAATTCGCGATCGCCCCCAACTTCAGAACCGGCCTTATTACCGCACTTAAGACAAAGTTCATGAATCGATCATAAAATTGTCTCTAGTTCAGTCAAGGAAAGAATTGTGCGATCGGCTTCGTAGCCCGGTGCTGCTGGAGTTTTGGAATACTCTCCATTTTGGCGATCGATTTGAACAGTCCGCCAACTCAGTTTCTTTGCCGTGACGAAATCTTTGTGAGGATTATCTCCTACATAGACGCATTCTGAGCCTTGAAACCCCGTTAATTCCATCACTTTTAAGTATGGCACTGGGCTGGGCTTCCAGTTTTCTCTACCGTATTCATCGCTGTAAATGATAGTATCAAAGCTGTTTGCTATGTGCAATGCTTCTACTTTATTGCGTTGAGTGGTTAGGTAGCCATCTGTGATCGCGCCTAGTTTTTTGTGGCCTTTAAAATAATCGATCGCCCAACGAGCATCGCTATACAGAGATATCTGCGGCTTATGTTTTCGATAAATTTCGATGAGTTCCTGAATTATTTGAGGGTCATCCTCAATGCCAATTTCTGCTAAAACTAAATTAAAAATTTTGCCTCGGTTTCCTTGTGCAAAAAACTTCCAAGCGACTTCAAAAAATCCTGGAACCGCATATTTATTTAGTATCCACTCACCGACTGCTTGAAATCCGCTCCGCACAAATTCGCGTTCGGGGAACAGAGTATCATCTACATCAAAAACGATAATTTTAATCATTCGATCATTTCCTTTGTTACAAAAATTGCCTCGTCGTACCGCAGCATGACAACTCCATCCTGCCAATCGTCAATTTTAATTTCAAGGTTCTTCCCCAAAACCATTTCGATAATCCAGAGAGGGAAATTAGCACCGGCTTGAAATGCGAGCGGAAATCCTCCGCCAAAACGTGGATTAATTTCAATAAATTTAATCTCACCGCTGGCTAGCAAAAAACATTGCACCGTAATGCAGCCTATCGCACCGGGCAATGACTCAGCCACCTTTTTTCCCGCCTCAATCAAGGCGGCATTTTTCACTGTTATGCCCTTACTAATTTCCCCAGCTCTGGTTTCAATGCGGAGCCGGGGAACCACCGATCGCACCTTTCCTTGGAAATCCACTAAAATATCTAATGTGTATTCTTCACCTATGAGAAATTCCTGAATAATCGCATTAGCAATGTACTCTCTAAAAAATTCCAACTCTTTAGGATTTCTGACCTGATTTACTCCCACACTGCAACTGCCCTTCGCAGGTTTAATCAGAAAAGGATAGCAGGCGTTAAAATCTGCGAGAATTTTGTCTCCATCTAACAATTCAGGGGTGGGAACACCAATCTCTTTGAAAAACTTAAAAGTATTACGTTTGTCATAACAAATCTCATTTGTTTCAGGAGAACAGACGAGTATGGTAACGCCTTTCGCTTCAAATTTCTGTCGGTGAAGCGAGAGCAAATAAAGTTCCGGGTCGATCAGCGAAATCAGCAGCTTAATTTGATGTTTTTCACAAATTCCTAGCAAAATGTTAATGTAATTGGCATCGGTAATGCGGGGAACAAGTTCTGAAACATCAGCCGCGAAAGCAGCAGGAGAATTTTTCTGAGAATCTGTCGTGACAATAGTGCCAGGAACTCCTAGATTGCTCAAAACTTTTTTGAAGGATTGAATTAGTGCTACCCTTCTGCCTGCACTGGTGAAAAGAATGTTGAAAGAATCCATAAGTTTCTAAAATTGTTGAGTTTTAGGTAAAAATTCTGGCATCTTTGGGTATTTGCTCTGACTGATTCCTTCTTGCTTAAACACTTCGATCAAAGAGCGTTGCATAATGAGAGTATGAATAAAGGAGATATCCATTCAATCCCCAACGCCCGCCCAAATTCAAAGCGCAATCCACTGGCTATGGAGCTTGATAATGCTTCGGTTGCAAGATAAGTTTTTTAATTTACCTCTCCTTGGCACCAACTTCTTGATATATTTCATCGTATCGTTCTAATGTTGCTTGAACACTGAATTTTCCCTCCACATAGGCTGGTCCTGCTTTCCCCATTTGTTGGCGCATATTTGGGTCGTCAAGCAGCAGCGAGATCGCTTGAGCAAAATCTTCTGGCTCGTCTACTGTTGCTAACAGTCCCGTTTCACCTTCTCTAATGACTTCCGTTACTGGTGAGATTCTGCTTCCAATCACAGGGCATTGTAATGCCATTGCTTCTAGATACACTAACCCCAATCCTTCAAATCGTGTAGACAAGACAAACACATCCAAGCTAGACATTAACTGCATCACCTGCTCAGTATTTAAAGCTCCTGCAAATTTCACCTTCTCTGCTATTCCTAACGAATGTGCTAATGCTTCCAACTCAGGCAATAACGATCCAGAACCAGCAATAATAAAAGTTACAGATGAATATTTCTGTAGAACGAGTGCAGCCGCTCGAATAAATGTATCCATCCCTTTTTGATAAACTAGCCGTCCGACGCTTCCGACTAGCATATCAGTTTGAGGGATCGCATACTGTTCCCTCACTTTCTTTGTATCTGCATTAAAATTTTTGAACTGAGAAATTGAATCGAAACTTAAACCGACAAGTTTAAGTTTGGACTCGTCTTTAAAGCGGTATCGAATCGCTTCTTGGTGGGTGAAATCCGATATAAACAAAATGCGATCGCAAGCAAGAGAAGCTACTTTTTCTAAAAGAATAAACATCTTCTTTTTCATTCCATAGTTATATCTTTGGAACTCGAAACCAAGCACTGTATGTATAATATTGGGACATCCAGCAGCCTTCGCAGCCGCCCGTCCTATGAAACCAGCTTTAGAAGTAAATGTGTGAACCAAGTCATAATTATTTGACTGAATCAATTTTGTCAAACTCCAAAAAGCCATTACATCTTTAGATAATAAAATTTTCCTAACAAAGGGAATTTCATGAACAACGAAGTCTGCCTCACGCAATTTATCTACAGCAGATTTGGCATCTGCAAAGCTCTCAAATGAGCAAGCAAAAGAGATGTCATGCCCTTTATCCCGTTCATACTTTGCAATCGATAGCAAAAAAGCATTGGCAGTAGCAGATGTAGTACAAACAAATAGCATTCGCATCGTTATATAGCCTCTTAGATAGATTGGTTTTTCTTTTCAATCCAGGCTTCTGTTTGCTCTCGCACGTAGCGATAAAATATGAGCCTCTGCTGTTGGAGAACTTCCTCGGTATACTCTTTGGCTTTCTCTAAGTTACGCGCTGACATTCGTGCCATGCGATCAGGGTTAGCGATCACCTCCCGGATTTTAGCTGCCAAGGCTTCCACATCGCCCGGGGGTACTAGATATTCTGCTGGCAAAAGTTCTGGAAAGCCTCCGACTGTTGAGCCAATACAAGGCAGTGCTCTCGCCATTGCTTCTACCATTGCCCTAGGTAATCCTTCTTGATGGGAAGGTAAAACGAAAATATCTGCTCGATCTAACTGCGCCCGTACTACTTCCCCAGCCTGTAATTGACCGAGAAAAATTGCTCTTTCTCCTATTCCCAATGCCTGAGCTTGTGCCTCTAGTTCTCCTCTGTACTGACCATTACCTATCAAAATTAGCTGAATATCTAATCCGTCACGCACACAAACTGCAACAGCATTAATCAACACATCAGGTGCTTTATAAAGTTGAGCCATTGTTCCCACAAAAATGAGAGTAAAGGGGGCTGTTTTTTCCTGGGAGTAACGGGGCTGGGACACGAAGGTTTCTTCACCCAGTTCCACATCGGATACACCGATCGAAAAATTCTGGCAAGGATAGCGTTTTTGTAGCGCGTCTTGAGTCACATAAGCCGCCGCTGATGCCTCAAGACATTGATCCCGCAACCTACGGGGAGAGTACCAACGTAAAAAAGGTCGAACAGGACTCTTGATAGAACCAGGTGCAAAAGAATCATAGGGATCGGCTACCACCTCTACGGCATAAGGATGACCTGTTTTCACTAACATTGGTTGGATGCAGGAAGCAATCATGCCACCTACCCTGAGAATCACAGCATCCCTATGTCCTACTGACTTTTGGGCAGCTTGCTGAACAGCCCAAGCTTTGATAAGATATTGCCAAGGGCCGATATAGTAAGGGATTGGAAAACAGGAAACTCCTTCTCCCTCGACTCTTTGCCAGTCGGAAGGGACATGAGAGACATCCTTGACACGCGCGACAACGCAGACTTGATCAAATACATCGAGATATCGCTTCCAAAACGAATAGGCAAAACCTACAAGTGTCCAAATTGCACCATCTGGGGTGCGTTCAAAGCGAGCTTCCAGAGCTACAACAACTTTCATTGTTTTTGTTAAACGTAAATAATATTTAATTATACAGGCTCGTCAATCGGAACTCGCTGATCGGGAATTTTAATAAATATTGTAATATTTATTCATATAATTAAGGGGGTGATTAACATTTATGGATACAGATGGATTCTCTAAGATATTAAAAAATTATTTTGGAGATTATTTTAGCCTAAAATAACACTTATGAAATTTAATTTTCCCAATTATTCCATCCCGACACTTCTGTTACTCCTGTTCTGTGGGGGGACTCTTTCCTGTTTTTTATGGCATTTTTTATCTGGGGCAACTTCTCTCGAATCTGCTCACATCAAAAAAAAACCTCCAGAGAAAAATAGTATTCATCAGAACATCAAGACAGTTCCGGTTTCCACTACATTGCCGAAGCGATTTTCTGTGAAAGATTTGGGTGCATTAGGCAATGGAATCGCAGATGATACTCAAGCTATTCAAGCTACAATTGATCGCGTTTATAAAAGAGGAGGAGGGATTGTCTTTTTTCCCAAAGGGACTTATATAGTTAAAATTAATCCCTCTAAAGCTCAGGCTCTAATTATTCGTACTAAAATCATTTTCCAAGGAGAAAACAATAGAAATACTATTATTAAATTAGCAGATAAGCAAGGCAATTATAACTCAATTTTAGCAGGTGCAATATACCATTCCGATTTGTCAGATTTTGCCATGTATGATCTTGCTATTGATGGCAATTCCTCTCAAAACCCTGTTTTTTTGTCATCTGATTTTAGTGGAGGTAAATTCCGATTTGCTGTACGCATTTTTTGGGGGCGGAGAATTCATATTGAGCGCTGTCGATTTACCAATCAAAATAATGTTAATACAATTACGGTCAATGGAGAAGAATCTGTCTCAGATGTTCTGATTAAAGATAATATTTTTGAATCGATCGGTGGTGGTAAAATAGATTACGATCATTCAACAATTTATAGTCACGGAAAACGAGTACAAATATTGAATAATACATTTGATAGCCGAGACGGGGCAGGTACTTATGGAGCGAGAACAGCCATTGAAATTCATGGAGATGAACATATTGTCAAACAGAATGTAATTGAAGGTTTTATTTATGGAATAAATATCACAGGAATTGCTCAAAGTTCCAATCATCAAATAATTACTGATAATTTGATCAAAAACGCTCATACAGGTATGGTAATATGGTCATACTTTGGTTATGGTAATACAACAAATCCTGCCCTTAGTAATTGCATGATTACTAACAATAAAATTATCCTGAATATTAATGATTGGCGTCAACTCTGGGGGGATTATCCAAACATTGGTATTTCGCTACAACCAAATTCAGATGCTCCTATTTCTAACTTGAATATTATTCGCAATCAAATTACTTTTACTAATTTTTATGGGACTGGACGTAGGAGTGATAGTCTCGGCAATGGTATTACTTTATGGAGAAATGCGGCACCCAACATAGAAATAGCAAAACTTCGCATTATTGGTAACAAAATTGAAAATTCTTTGGCAGCGGGGATTTATATATCAACACCTATTAAATCCGGAGATATTTCCGAAAATTTAATTATTAACTCTGGTCAAGTTCAGGATTATTTTCACGAAGATTATCGGGCGGCGATTATTCTGAATGGAATGTTTGAGAACATAAAGATTAATAAAAACTTAATGAGGGATGATCGGATTCATAATACAATGACCGGAGGGATTTATTGGTTTGGCGACTGCGTAGCCAACTGTCAAGCAAAAGGAAATATTTTGCAGATGAAAAGTTCCGTTAAATTAGAAGTTTTTCAGACGAAATCAAGTCGAGCAAATTCCTTTGATGTCTCTCCTTAAGAAAACTTAACTCTCATTTTATAAATCCCTTTGAACCAAGCCTACGAAGGAAAAATACGCAAAAGAAAGGAATAAAAGAATACCAGATTAAAGGACGCGCCATTAGGGCAGATTCAGCACGTGCATAGAAAAGGAAAGAAGAAGTAAAACTAGCTACCATTGCCATTTTCGCGGGGTCCCGTGAGCGGTCGGCCCAGAGGACTAATTTAGCAAAGAAAAAACCTAATACACCAAGGGCAATTGGGGCTCCAAACAAACCAAAATTAAGATAAGCTTCCGCGATAAAAGAATATCCTAAACCACCTCCACGGGCTGCAAAATCAGGCCTAACAGCCCATGTTAGCCACCTCCCTGGAACACCACGAGCTATGGTAGGATGAAGTTTCCAAAACAGGTTAGGAACCAGGGTAAGAAGAGCATACAAATACTCAGATCCCCATTGAAATTCTCGGAATCTTGGTACTAATTCGATCGTGTATGCGATCGTATTCATCGAACCACCCATCTCCAACAACACCGCGACCAAAGGATTATTAATGGAGGTGAAAGTATTTAACAAAGTATCAACAGATAAACGGTCTTCACCTCTTGAATCTCTACTAGCTCCCACTAAAGGAAAAACAATCAACAGCATAAATGCACCCACACTCCCTAAAAAAACTTTAGAAATGGGGCGAATTAATTGATGCCATAACCAAGCAAAACTAAGTAATGGCATGACTGCGACATTTCTTTGACCTAAGAAAAAATAGATTATGGCGTAGAGTAAGATTAATATACTGGCTAAATATTTTTCCTTGACATTGTTTCCACTTCCAGCCAATAAAAACATAGCCGATGGAACCAGAAACCCTGCTAAAATCGCCGGAGCCGTATCAAAACTGGTAGCCTCATTTTGCTGGTAAAGGGCAAAATAGCCGCCAGAAAGAACGATCCTCAGCGAATTTTGTAGAATCAAGAGAGAAGGTAAAAAAGAGATTGAAAAAAAGAGCCAACCGACTTGACTGATTTCTTTGTCTTTTCTGGGATTATTAGCCGCTTTTTGTTGAGGATTAACTTGGATGGGGGCGACACTGATTTGAAAGGCACTCATTAAAGCCCCCAAATGAAAAAGGGCTAACCCTATCACTACAAGAAATATGGTTAGTAATATGGTTTCCGAGGAAAATTCTCCCTGTAAAATGCCTGTTTCATTGAGATTAAAAACTTCAAGAATTACTTGTCCACCATTAAATAATAATGCCGATATGAAAAAGAGAATGTAAGGACTGAATAAACTTTGGGTTACTATATACCATGACCAAAACACCCAAACTGTCAGTCCAAGAAGAAAACAGGAGCATGGATAAATGAGAGTATCTGCTTGTAAGGAGGATTCCTGATAGAATGAGGAAGATACAATAAGAAATATAATGACACAAGAGTGAGCAACAATTGCCAATAGACAGGTGGGATCGGGGTTGACTCTATTTGTGTTATTGAGGGTCATAGATTTTGGTGAAGTCTTGGACACTATAGGCAATATTAAAAGAACTATTTTTCATACTTTTGAGGCTTTCGGCTTGGGGATAGAGGAACTTAAGAGAAGGACTTTCTAAAACAGCTTTCGCCCACTCAGATGCGCCTTGAGAAAGACTGAGACGTTTGATCAGGGGTTTGACTCGATCTAGTTCCTCAGTAATAACATCCGATAAAATCAAAGGAAGTCCCGCGGCTTGTGCTTCCATACCAACTACAGGTAATCCTTCATGGAAGGATGGCAAGAGAAAGACATCCATCACACTTTGCATTAATTGGGGAACATCCGATCGCAATCCCGCCAAAATTACATAAGGAGTTAACCCCATTTGTTTAATTATATCCTCAATTACAGGCCGCAGAGAACCATCTCCTATTAACAACAAACGAGTAAGGGGTTCTTTTTGAATAACCGCTGCCGCAATTTCTAATAAAAATAAATGATTTTTTTGTTCTTCAAAACGACCAACATGACCTAGAACAAACGCGTCTTTTGGAATTCCTAACTCCTGACGCAATGCCAGTCCATCCACGGGGGTTTGAAAAGGAGTTAAATCAACCCCACAATAAAGCACTCGCCACCGGGGGTCTTTTGACCAATCTTGACCAAAAAGTGATGCCCCGGCAAAACCACTCGCCGCTAAACCTGTTGTAGCATAACGTGAAATAGCTCCTTTCATTAAATTCAGATATATTCGTCGTAAAAAATTCACATGAGCATCTACCTCGGAAGTATCGTTATGACTATGCGCGATGCGGATCGGTACTCCCACCTGCTTTGCCAACCAAAGAACGTAACCGCTGAAGTGGTGAACGTGACTGTGAACAACATCATAGGGCCCGTATTCGCGTAAAATTCGTTTAAAGTTGCGATCGTACAGCCAAGGTTTTGCAGGACTGAGACAGGGGATAATCTTGCTACCAAGAGCACGAGCTTCATCATCGTAAGGACAGGGTTTCTCAGTGTGAACCACAAAGTCCATATGGAAGCGATCGCGATCGATATTTCGCAAAACGTGCATCAGCCAAGTTTCTATGCCGCCCCGATTCATGCCGCCGACGACATGAAGAATACGGATGGGAGGCTGCTTAGTCGATATTTGATTTTGTTCCTTGATATCTGTCGAGTCTGTATAGTGCATAAGCAATGACTGCCAAACTAAAAACTGCTTGAACGATCGCCCCAACGATCAGCGCGATCGCCGCCCCTCGGACTCCCTGTGCTGGAATTAACCAGAAACAAGCGATCGCAGAACTCCCCGTTACCAAAACAAACAAAGGCATTTGCACCCGAAAGTATCTAGCTGCCGTTATCCCATAACCCAAAAAGGCAGAAACGTACCAAATACCCGCAGCCACCATCAGCCATAGGAACAAATCTGCTCTATCGGCATATTCCGGTTTATAAAGTAAAGTTAAGATTGGTTTGCCGGCAACAGCGGCGACAAAAACGCCTCCCGCACCTAACATCAAGCCAACCCCCACCAGCTTGAGCAAAAGTGTGCGAAAAGCAATGCTATTTCCCGCTGCATAATATTTTGCTAGTCGCGGACTTGCAGACTCCGCTAGCGCACTCACTACCATCTGTCCAACCACCATCAGGTAAGACATGGCAGCGAAAATGCCCAGTTCCCGTTCGCCCAAATATCGCTCGATAAAGTATCGAGGAATATTAGTATTCAGCGAAATCAACATCATCACAAAACCCAGAGGTAAAGCAAGCCAAACTAACTTGCCCAAAATTTTTCCATCCCAGCGGGGATACAAGGGATTTTGGCTGGTTGCAGTTTCAGCATCGGCAACTAATAAATCTTCTCTCTCTCTCCCATGCAAGGAATTCTTTAAAATTAATCTACCATTGCGAAGATCCCAGCCGAATAGGACTAAACCCCAGGCAACTGCTAATCCGATCGCTCCCCCTACAACACTCCCAGTCAGGGAAACTCCGATGCCTAAAAGTAACAGCGATAAAGGGCCTTTAATCATTAGGGCGATCGCTATTCGATCCATCCGTTCGTGTTGTTGAATCAGTCCGTAAAACACGTCGCTGATCGACTCGAAGGCCTTGGCTAAGGCGATCGCCAAAATCACCAACGAAGTCTCCCAGCGATATCCAGCTTTGAGCGTAATTCCCGCAATTATCAAAAGTGCTAACCCAGTTCCAATTAACCTCAGACCCAGATAATCACTGAAAACATAGTCCCCTTTTGCATCCGTCGCTTGGATACCTCGCAGTTGCAGATTAGTAAACATGATAACAGGCGCTGTCACCGCCAGACCCAAGGTAAATTGACCCACCATTTCAGGACTGCCTAATTTAGCAAGCACCACCAACATCCCCCACTGGGAAGCCGCATAAATGAGGTTTCCCGTGAAAGTCCAGGAAAAATTTCGGCGTAGTGTTAGTGGTTTCAACTGTTGCATTAGTAGCTAATTGCCTGCTTGCTAGTCGGTCAATTCAAAATCGTATTTTTGAAATCTAAAAAAAATTAACAAATTTCCCATTAACTATGAACAGCCATAGCCCCAATCAATTTCCCTACCGCCACGCATTCTACAGGCTTCGAGAAAAAGTATCCCTGTCCGTAGACGCATTTCAGAGCTTTGAGTTCAGCTATTTGCCATCTAGTTTCTACTCCTGTGGCAATCATGCCCATACCTAACTCTTGAGTTATGGCAATAATTTTCCGAAGAATTTCTAAGTTCGGGTTGCTAGCATCTAGCCCGCTGACTAAAGAACAATCTAGCTTCAAACTGTCGAATTTCCCATACTTAAGTCGCGTCAATTGGTAGAGCTGAGTTAATGATACATCACTAAGACCACAGTGGTCGATTTGTACTTGCACTCCTAAATTTTTAATTTGGACAAACACAGACCCAGCTAACTCACAATTATCCGTCACAACATCTTCAGGAATTTCTAACCTCAAACTAGAAGCATCAAGATTTGTTTCCTTCAATATTTTGGTAATCCTCTCGATTAAGTCGGCGTGGAACAACTGTTTGCTAGTCAAATTCACGCTGACTGTTAAAGGAGAGTTAAGACGAAATTGCGACTGCCAAATCCGCATCTGGCTGCAAGCTTGCCGCAGCACCCACTCGCCAATAGGAACAATTAAGCCCGTTTCTTCTGCGGCTGGTAGGAATTCGTCAGGCCAAAGCAAACCTCGAGTCGGGTGCTGCCAGCGCAACAGCGCTTCAAAAGCACTTATCTGATTAGTTTCCAGGCAGACGATCGGCTGATAGTGAATCCGAAACTCCTCATTTGCAAGAGCCACCCCCAAATCATTCTCTAGCTGAACAGATGCTGGACTACTAATCTTTACCTGATCGGTTTTTTCTTTGGCTGTATTTGCGTGCAAATTGGCTGTTAAATATCCTGGGATGTACTCAGGCACTAACTGCTGTAGCATTAAGACAATTAAATTCGCATCATTACGATCGCCTGCTTGACAAAGGGCTTCTACTTCCTGGTCAATATTTTCTTTCACCAGGCGGCTGGCATTGCCAAGACTCCGAATTTTTTCATGTTTAGTGCGGTTGTATTTCTCACCAGGAATAAACAGTTCTTCAAACAATTTTTCTCCAGGTCGCAGCCCTGTAAACGCGATTTCTATGTCTTTACCTACTTCATATCCTGAGAGCCGAATCAAATCCTTGGCTAAATCAAAAATTCTGATGGGTTCCCCCATCTCAAGCATGAATACTTCCCCACCACTGCCGATGATTGCTGCCTGTAAAACCAGTTGAACCGCTTCGGGAATTGTCATGAAATAGCGAGAGATGTCTGGATGGGTAATTGTGATCGGCCCGCCCTCAGCAATTTGTCGCTGGAAAGTGGGTACGACGCTACCGCGGCTGCCAAGAACATTACCAAAACGAACCACTACAAAGGGGTTTTTGCTTTTTTTTGCTGCTTGCAGCACCAGCATTTCGGCAACTCTTTTGCTAGCTCCCATAATGCTAGTTGGATTCACCGCTTTGTCGGTGGAAATCATCACAAAGTGTTCCACATTGTATTTCAATGCCATATCCAGCAGATTTTTCGTCCCCCGCACGTTGTTAGTAATAGCTTCCGGCGGGTTTAATTCCATCATGGGTACGTGTTTGTGAGCAGCCGCATGAAAAATCATGTCTGGTTTCGTTGTGAGAAAAACGTACTCTAAGCGATCGATCAAACGAAGGTCGGCGATGCAAGCTGTAACGCGAGTAATATCTGTTTGGGTTGGGCTGGTCTTTTTGAGTTCTGACAGGACTTTTGTTAGTTCTTGTTGAATGTTGAATACAGAATTTTCTCCGTGTCCGACGATGATGATTTCCGCAGGAGCGGACTTTAATATTTGCCGACAAAGTTCGCTGCCGATGGAGCCGCCCGCACCAGTAATGAGAACTTTCTTGCCTCCAATCAATCCCAAGACTTTCTGGGTATCGGTTTGGATGGGGGCGCGGCGGAGCAAGTCCTCAATCTGTACTTTTCTGAGGCTACCTAAACTGACGCGACCGTTGATGATTTCATTGAGGCCGGGGAGGGTGCTGGTTGGAGTTCCAATTGACTGGCAAATTTCTACGATTTCCCTAATCTCTTTTCCTGGAGCTGAGGGGATGGCAATCATGACTTTGCCGATATTGAGCGATTGCACTACTTCGGGAATGTTATAACGATTGCCAACTACAGTCAGTCCGCGAATCTGCTTGCTGATTTTTTTGGGGTCGTCGTCAACGAAAGCGATTGGATCGAGTCCTACCTCCGGGCTCCTCTGCATCGTTTGCATCAGAGATGTGCCTGCACTGCCCGCACCGACTATCAGGACGCGATCGCGTTGCTGAACTTTCCACGGTTTTTGGTTCCATCTTTCGAGGGCTGGAATGCTGAAACGAATGGCCGCAACTAACAAAAAGCCGATCATAGCGTCTAGTAGCGGCAGCGATCGTGGCAGATTTGCGATCGGCGAATTATTTAAGTGGTAGAATTGTTGGAACAAGATAATTTGCACTGCTAGGGATATACCTATCAGCATCGCTATTTGTGCCATTTCTTCCAGACCCGCATACTGCCAGTAACGCTTGTAGAAGCCCCCGGCATAAAATACTGCTAATTTGACTGCTACAAATAATACTGTAACTACCGCTAGACTGTTTAGGTAGCGAGGCAGACTCAAGGTATCATCTAAACGAATTTCCCAGGCCAAGAAGGGTGCGATAGCCCAACAAATTGCATCGATTATTAAAAAATGACGAGTTCTTAATCCCACCAAAACTTTGCTGAGTTTTTTTATGTTCTTATTCATGCTAGTTATTATACAACAACTTTACCCCAACTAGAGATAGTACCTAAGGCTGAGCTATTTTTTCTACCACCCGGCCCGCTGAAATGAATCAGCCTTTTAATCTGGTCTCACTCAATTTATTTCATTAAGGCGATTACCAAGAATATGTCCAGTCTCCTAATTTTTTTTGGAGTTTTTGAGATTATTTTTTTATCTTAGTTTCTGCGTTTATCTTATCCTATTATGGGTGCATCCCTCGTAAATTTATTTATAATTATTTACTTGTTTTTAATAAAAATATATAATTTGTCGTTATGGGGAGCGCCCACCTATTTGTTCAAACCATGACAGTCCTTGACTTAAGTGATACAATGGATCTTCTCAATAATGAGTTTAAAAGCCTATGGTGTTACTGTTTACAAAAAATCATTTTTCGGGAGTAACAGATGGAATCAAATGAAACTGGTATCGGATTTCAGGAATACTGGCACATTCTCAAGCGCAGGTGGCTGCCCGCCTTAGCTGTGTTTGTGTCGGTTATGGCACTCGCCACCTACACGACGCTCAAGGAAAAGCCCATCTATGAAGCAGAAGGAAAGCTGTTATTTAAGAAAACAACTCCAGGCTCTGCTTTAACAGAATTGGGCAAAGAAATCGGACAGTTGACTCCGGCGGCAGAGCAAAGTAACCCTCTAACTACCGAGATAGAACTGATTCGTTCTGTCGAACTTATCGAAAAAACTATAAATATACTTCAGTTAAAAGACGAAAAAAATCACCCCCTGAAAACCAAAGATATTTTAAAAAAGCTGAGCGTAGCTACTATTCGGGGAGCTGATATCCTAACGGTTTCATACAAAGACAAAAACCCGAAAATAGCAGCCGATGTCGTAAAAAACCTGATGAAGTTTTATATAGATAACAATCAAAAAGTGAATCGCCTAGAAGCTGTGTCTGTTCGACAGTTTATTGAAAAAAAACTGCCTAAGTCAGACCAAGCTATGCGGAAAGCAGCGGCAGAATTGAGGAAATTTAAAGAAGATAATAAAGTTGTCAATCTTGAAGAAGAAGCTAAATCAGCAGTTGCAGTTATGGCAGGACTAGAAAGTCAAATTGACCAAGCTAAGTCTGATTTGCTCAACGCCCGTGCTAAGTCTAAAGCATTTGAAGACGAATTACAAATGAATCCCCAGCAAGCATTGACCGCCAGCAATCTCAGCCAATCTAGCACTGTGCAGGAAGCTCTCAAAGAATACAAACAAATAGAGCGGCAGTTAGCAATTGAGCAAAATATCTACGTGGATAATTCGCCTATAATAACTAGGTTAGAAACTAAAAAAGCTACCATAAAAGCTTTACTCGACCAACAAATACAACAAGTTTTAGGTGGCCAACAGCCGTTGCCCAACCAAAGTTTACAGATAGGAGACGTGAAACCCAAACTGATAGAAGAATTTATCAAGGTCGATGTAGAACGCCAGGGTTTGGCGGAGCGAGTTACTATTCTATCAAATTCTCTAGCTGCCTACAAGCAGCGGGTAAAAGTTTTGCCGAAGCTAGAGAAGGAAAAGCGGGAACTAGAAAGAAAACTTCAAGAAGCCGAAGCTGATTATGAAGAATTGCAAAAAAAACTCCAGCAAATTCGGATTACAGAAAATCAGCAAGTGGGGAATGCTCGGATTATCCAAAAGCCGAGCGTTCCCGAAGAACCAGTGGCTTCTCGCAAGTCTTTATTGCTGGTATCGGGCAGCTTGTTGGGAACTCTGCTGGCGGTAGCTGCGGCGCTGGTTTTAGAATCTCAAGATAAGTCCGTGAAAACTATTGAAGAGGCGAGGGAATTATTTGGGTTTACTTTGCTGGGGGTGATTCCTTTTCATAGAAAGCCTGAAAAAAATCCTCGTCGCAATTCCTGGCTACTTAAGTCTGCTGCACAGGATTTAGAGCTATCTCCCCGACCGATTGTTGTTAGAGATACTCCTCATACTTCCAGCAGTGCTGCTTATCGGATGCTTCAGGCAAATCTGAGGTTTCTGAGTTCTGATAAAGAGCTGAAAGTGATTGTTGTCAGTAGTTCGCTACCGCAAGAAGGCAAGTCTACTGTATCCGCTAATTTGGCTGCCGCTATAGCTCAATTAGGACGGAAGGTTTTGCTGGTAGATGCGGATATGCACTGTCCTGTTCAACATCGGATTTGGGAACTTCCCAATCAAGTAGGCTTGAGCAATGTCATAGTGGGACAAGCTGGGTTTGGGGATGCGATCGCCCAAGTCATGGATAATTTAGATGTACTCACTTGCGGGGTGATTCCGCCCAATCCAATGGCTCTCTTGGATTCACAGCGGATCACTTTATTGATTAAGCAATTTTCGGCTACTTATGATGCAGTGATTATTGATGCTCCTTCTCTGAATGTTGCTGCTGATGCTCTGATTCTGGGGAATAAAGCAGATGGGATGTTATTGGTAGTGCGGCCTGGTGTTCTTAATTCTGGTACTGTGGCTTTTGCCAAGGAGCTATTGAAGAAATCAAGTCAGCACGTTCTGGGCTTAGTGGTGAATGGAGTAAGTCCTAAAAACGAACCGCACAGCCATTACTATTTTACCAATGAATCTTACACTCAAGAGCAGAGTCCTGGTATTAAAAAAACGAATAACCAGTAACCAATAACAACAGTTAACAGTTAACTGTTGTTATTGGTTACTGGCAGCCGCACTCCGAAAGTCGAGCCGAGTCCTTCCCCAGGACTTTCGGCCCAGACACTGCCGCCGTGGAGTTCCACGAGATGGCGGACGATCGCCAATCCCAGTCCCAGGCCGCCGTAATTGCGCGTAGAAGTGCTGTCAGCTTGGCGGAAGCGATCGAACACAAACGGCAAAAACTCCTTGCTAATGCCAATTCCCGTATCGCTGACAACGATCGAAACAGAGTGCGCCGGAGACGGCCCAGACAATATGGCGCCACCCGCTGCTCCCGGTTCCCCATCCTCCGAGAGCCTGATTTCCACGTGACCCGACGGCGGCGTAAACTTAATAGCATTCGACAGCAAATTCCACACCACCTGCTGCAAACGAGTAGCATCGCCCCTCACCAAGCTCACCCCTTCGCCACAAAAACTCGCCAATTCAACTCCCCGAGCTTCAGCATCAGGGCTCAGCGCCTTCACCGCCGTTTCTACAATCCGTGCCAAATCCACCGGGCACAGCTTCAAACACACTTTGCCACTTACAATCCGGGAAACGTCCAGCAAATCCTCTATCATCTGAGTCTGCAACCGCGCGTTTCGCTCAATAGTCTCCAAACCCACAGCCGTTTTTTCCGGACTCATTTTGCGCTGGCGCAGCATCTGGGCCCAGCCCAAAATCGCGTTCAGAGGCGTCCGCAACTCGTGAGAAAGCGTTCCCAAAAACTCGTCTTTAATCCGATTGGCTTCGGCTGCTTCCCGGTAAAGCCGCGCATTGTCGATCGCCACCGCAGCATCCCGCGCCACATCCTCCAGCAAAACCAAATCGCTCTCCCCGCAGCGGCGGCCCGACTCCCCGCACAGCAACGAAATCGCTCCCAGCGTCCGCCCGCGAGCGATCAGCGGCACGCAGATTGCCGACAGCACCTGGGATTGGGAGCGCAGTACCAACTGCAGTTCCCTGTCCGGCACAATCGCCTCGATCACCCATTCCGGTATTTCTGGGTAGAGCTTCGACTCACCAGTCCGCAGCACCTTTGCTACTCCGTGCCGTCCCTGGGGGTCTAGTGGCATACGCCGATCGATTTGCCACAGCAGAGCGACTTTGCTCGGATCTGAGTGAGCAACTGCTTGCAAGCGGATCGAGCCGTCGGCATCAAGCAAATGCACACAGCACCAATCCCCCAGCCCAGGTACTGTTAAATCTGCCAAACCTTGCAGCGCCTTCTCGTAATCCAGGGAAGCCGACGACAGCAAAGCCAAAGCTTGAGCGCTAAAATAGGCTGTTTGGGCCAATCGCTGGCGATCGTCAATATCAGTACAAGTCCCGAACCATTTGAGAATTTTCCCCTCAGCGTCCCGCACGGGCAATGCCCTGCCCAGATGCCAGCGGTAAGCTCCGTCAGATGCCCGTTTAAAGCGGTATTCCACCTCGTAAGTCTTCCCTGTCTCCACCGAGGTCTTCCAGCTTTCTACAGCATCTTCCAGGTCATCTGGATGGAGGGCTAACTGCCACCCCCAGCCTTGAGTTTCCTCCAGGGTCAAGCCAGTATATTCAAACCAGCGCTGGTTGTAGTAGTCGAACCAGCCGTCGGCTCTGGCAGTCCAAACTATTTGCGGGATGGCTTCAGCGAGGACGCGGTATAACTGTTCGCTGGCTTCGGCTTGGCGACGGGCGGCCTGTTCCCGCACCAAGGCCCAATTCCGCTGTTCTTCGGCTTCTTTGCGAGCGGTGATGTCGCTAATCACGCCGATCCATTTGCAGGGATTACCTTGTTTGTCAAGCACTGCTTTGCCCCGATCGATCCAGTGGAGCAAGCCACCCTGCTGGCACTGAACACGGTATTCCTGAAAAAATGGGGCGGCCGAACTGTCTGGCGCACTCAAATACCGATCGACCGCAGCCAAAACTCGATCGCGGTCGATCGGGTGCAAGATACTGTTCCAAGCTGCTCTTGTCCTTGGAAATCCGCCTTTTGCGTACTCCAAATGTTCGTCTACGTGACCGAACCACAGCACGATGTCGGTCTCGATATCCCATTCATAAATCAAATCGCTGGCACTTTCTGCAGCAATCCGAAACCGCTCTTCAGACTGTCGCAGCACTTCCAGAAATTTAAAGCGTTCCGTCACGTCCAAAACCAGAGACAGCACCGATATCAACTGTCCAGAATCGCTGTAAAAAGCCGAATTGTACCACTCGCAGTGTACCAACGAACCGTACTTATTATAATTGCTGTTGCGAACTACATTGCAGCGATTTTCTGGTTTTTTTAAATTATAAATTGCCGATTCTACATCTTCCAAATCGCCCTTAGAAATAAAGTTCCATTCGCTAAAATGCTTGCCTAAAACTTCTATTTTTTCCCACCCAAAAATCTTCTGTGCCGCCGGCGACCACCCGCTGAGACGAAAGTTTTCATCCCACTCAATCACCGCTAGGGGCGTATTTTCAAAATGAGAAGTGAGTTTTTGCAGCGCCTCGCGCAGGGATGCTTCTACTTGCTTGCGCTTAGTAATATCGCCAAAAGAAATAGCAATGCCATCGCCCAATTTAACGGTCATAATCCGAAACCAGCCGACAATGCCTTCCCTGTTGTAATAAATCTCGGTATCGAGGGGAATTCCTGTTTCTAGAACTTCGACGTAACGGTGGAACAAACCGCTATCTTTATGGCCGGGCAGCACTTGCAGCAATCGCTTGCCGATTAATTCTTCAGGTGTATGTTGTTGAATTTTTGCCGCTGCGGGATTGACGTATTCCCATTCAAAATCCACAATTGTGGATTCGTCGCGAATGCTGCGGAACACGTTAAATCCGTCTAGAGATAATTCCTGAAAAACGCGGAAGCGTTCTTCACTTTCTTGCAACTTGTCTACAGCGTCAAGCAGGAGTTCCTCGACTCGCTCGCGCTGTGTTATTTCTGCGAGCAATCGCTGGTTAATTTGCTGGAGTTCGGTTGTGGGCAATGGGACGGAATTTGTAATAGCAGAGTCGGCTTGCAGTCGATCGACCTTTTCACTTCCCAGGGCCGTATTTCCTGCAAAAGAGGTCGCTCCAGCCATAGCCAAGAATTGAGAAATGCCAGGTATCAGGGACGCTAAGGCCCACAAAGAGATGATAGCGGTCAAGGCGGCGCTCAAACTTGACAGCCAGTAGCTGGGATGCACCAGCATCCAAACTTGCATCAAATGAGTTGTCCCACCGCAGAAAAACCAGGCTCCCAATAGGAGAAACCCCTTGCTCAAAGGCACGTCCCGCTGCTTCCGGGCATAGTATGTCAGAAGTGCTGGAATTGAATAATAAGCCAGGGCAATTAACACATCGCTGACCGCCTGCAGTCCCATCAACTGGGGTTGCCACTGGCAACAGCCATCTTGCGGAATAAAATTGTGGTTAAATGACATAATCTTAATAAATGGCAGCATTTCGGCTTTCCTGTGCGATCAATCCTAGTTGCACTTGTGTTGCTGACCCGCTAATTTCTAGTTTATACACAAAAAACATAAAACAAGAGTGACTTTAGTCCGGGAAGGAAAGTTCAGAGCAGGCTTTAACCTGACTGCAATATTCGTACATTTATTGAGAGGTTTAGGGAGAGTGAGGTACTATAATTCCCAAGGAGGTACGAAATTTAAGGCTATCTTTTGAATTCACAACTTACGGAAAAACAGAGCAATTGAACTCCCTTGATGAAGATTACTAGAGTGACGTTCATGGAAAGGGTTTAGCTAGAAGCTGGCAATATTCGATAAACTCATCTTTATTGAATCTATTTTTTGATAAGTTTGCCGATTCAGAAATCCCTTCAACATAAGAGAATCGACCTCTACTTGGAGGCTCAGAAATCCTGCCGGAGGAAATTGATGCTTGGAGCGAAGCATCCCCGCGTCTCGCCCCGGAATCAAAACTAATCTGTACCTGTATCAAAGTCTACTAAATTCTGCTACTAAATCGGTTAATGTCACAGATTATCTTCCAGTAAAATTTCTGAAACCATCTCGAATTAAACCTCCATGCGCTTAGAGCAGCTTCAAGCATTTCTTTCAGTTGCTGAAACTGGTAGCTTTCAGCAAGCGGCCCGGAAGTGTGGCGTTACCCAATCGACTATTAGCCGCCAAGTGCAGGGATTAGAAGCGGAAGTGGGTTTGTCGCTGTTTCACCGCACAGCCCACGCGAAACTGACTGTGGGAGGGGAATGCCTGCTGCCTCACGCTCGCAAAATCTGTCAGACTTGGCAAAATGCTGCTGAAGAATTGGGAGACTTACGGGCGGGAAAGCAGCCGGAACTTTGCGTGGCTGCGATTCACTCGGTTTGCGCTGCTTATTTGCCGCCTGTGCTGCAAAAGTTTTGCCGCGACTATCCAGACGTGCAGTTGCGGGTGACTTCCCTCGGGAGCGATCGAGCTCTGAAAGTCCTCAAAGACGGTTTGGTGGACATAGCGGTGGTGATGAACAACCGCTATTTTACTCAAGCCCCGGAAATGTTGGTTGAGGTGCTCTACAATGAGCCGATCGAGGTGTTGATGGCGGCTGGTCATCCCTTGGCCCAGTACGATCGAGTACCTTGGCCGGAATTGATTTGTTACCCGCAAGTGGTGTTTAAGGACGGGTACGGAATGCAGCGGATGGTGCAAGAACAATTTGGACGCATCGGTGCTAAACTTCATGCTGTTTTGGAGCTCAACACTCTTGATGCTTTTCGGGGTGTGGTGCGACAGGGAGAATTGATTGCTTTGCTGCCGCATTCAGCTTTGGTGGACGCGAAGGGCGATCGCACTTTAGCAATTCGGTCGATTGCCCAAGATCGGTCAACTTCCAAGGTTTCCGCGATCGGTCAATTGGCAGCAGATCCGACTTGGACTCGCGAAGTCGTGTTGGTGACAACTCACGATCGAATGCAAATTCCGCCGATCGCCCATTTCTGGAATCTGGTACGCGAATTTGTGCCGCCATTGGATGTAATCAAGCTAGAAAAATCAGGGAGTTAATTCGATAATTTTGAATTGAATTTTGGGAATTTTAAATTTAAACGGATTCAAATATTACCAATTACTAACTACCAATTACTAACTCCCAACTACCAATTACCAATTACCAACTTCAAAAGTTATGAGTGACGCATTTAGAGAATTGCTGCGAAAAATTGGCAGCGGAATACACACAGGAGAAAACTTAACTCGTTCCGAAGCAGCAGCAGCCACGCGGATGATGCTGCTGCAAGAAGCAACACCGGCTCAAATCGGAGCTTTTATGATTTCCCACCGCATTAAACGGCCCACCGGCGAAGAATTAGCCGGAATGCTTGATGCTTATGAAGAATTGGGGCCTATGCTTGCCCCCCCAAACCGAGAAAAAGGGTTTTCCGTCTCTACCGTCGCCGTGTTTGGCGTTGCTTACGACGGGCGATCGCGCACGGCTCCCATTAGCCCTTTAACAGCCCTAATTTTAGCCTCCTCTGGCGTGCCAACCCTCATGCACGGGGGGGATACCATGCCAACCAAAGAAGGCATTCCCCTGATTGAAATTTGGCGTGGTTTGGGAGTTGACTGGAGAAAACTGAGTTTAAAAAAAGTCCAGCAAGTTTTTGACAGTACGGGTTTGGGTTTTGTTTACCTCCCCAAGCATTTTCCTCAAGCCGCCGCTTTAGTTCCCTACCGCCGCGAAATCGGCAAACGGCCACCTTTTTCGACAATGGAGTTGATGTGGTGTCCCTATGCCGGCGACGTTAACGTCATCTCCGGCTACGTCCACCCGCCGACAGAAGGTATGTTTCAAAAAGCCTTTGAGTTGCGGGGAATCAAAAATTATACCACTGTCAAGGGATTGGAGGGAAGCTGCGATTTGCCGCGCGATCGTACTGCGATTATCGGCATTGCTAAGCCGGATGCCGAGTTCGAGCGAGTGCTTTTAGCTCACGGAGATTACGGTTTTAGCAGCACCAATCCTGCCTTTGAATCAGCCTCTGAGTTATTCAAACAAATGCAGGAAGTGTTGTTGGGAAAACCCTCGGAATTGATGCAGTCCGCTATCTGGAACGGCGGATTTTATCTGTGGCGCAGCGGAGTTTGTTTGGATATGCACTCGGGTTTGATTCAGGCAGAAACTTTATTGAGTAGCGGTCAAGTCGTGCAAAAACTTGAGGAAGTTAGCCAAGCCGTTAATGTTTTTAGTTGAGAATGATTAATCAGGTTTTGTGTGCAGTGGGCATCTACATTGAGCAGGTTTTGTACACAGCACCCTACATGGAGAAATTTTTCTTCCTTCTTCCCTCTTCCTTCTTCCCAATGACAAATCATAAAATTGCTGTAATTGTGCTTGCCGGCGGTCAAAGTTCGCGGATGGGTAGGGATAAAGCTCTGCTGGAAATTGAGGGTAAATCCCTATTGCAGCGGGCGTTGGAAGTTGCAACACTTGTAACCCCCGAAGTTTATGTTCTGACTGCTTGGCCCGATCGCTATCGATCGACCTTAAGCGAAACATCCCAATTTCTGGTAGAGTACAATCCGGGCTCCGGGCCCTTGGTTGCATTGACTCAGGGATTGACAGAAGTAGCCGCCGAGTGGATTTTACTGTTAGCTTGCGATTTGCCTTTGTTGGATACCCAGATTATTCAAAATTGGGCAAGTCAGTTAACAGAATTTCCCCCATCAACTTTAGCAGTTGTGCCTTATCAAAATTCGCGCTGGGAGCCTTTGTGCGGCTTTTACCGCCAAAAAGCTCTGCCCAGTTTGCAAAGTTTTATTGACAAAGGTGGACGTTCCTTTCAAGTGTGGTTAAATCAAATCTCCGCCATCCCTCTACCTGTAGGGGAACGAGAAGCAGTAATGTTATCGAATTGCAATACATTAGAAGAGTTTGAGCAATTAAAAGGTAAAATGGTTAACGGTTGACAGTTGACAGTTAACTGACTAATGACTAATGACTAATTACTAATGATTAACGCATATTGGTTGCTCGATCGCAATATAACTTTCCTCAATCACGGCTCTTTTGGGGCCTGCCCAATTCCCGTACTCGAAGCGCAAACCGCTTTTCGAGAACAACTGGAAAGAGAACCATTGCGTTTTTTACTGCGGGAATTTGAACCCTTGTTGGATAATGCAAGAAATCAGTTAGCAACATTTATCGGTGCGGCTGAGGATGACTTGGTGTTTGTGCCAAATGCGACGACGGGAGTAAATGCAGTTTTGCGATCGCTCTGTTTTGCTCCGGGCGACGAATTACTAACTACAAATCAGGAATATAACGCTTGCCGCAACACACTTAATTTTGTAGCGGAACGTACAGGGGCTAAAGTAATAGTAGCCGAAGTGCCCTTTCCAATTGAGTCATCCGAGCAAATTATTGAAGCAATAATTAAGTGCGTTTCACCGCAAACAAAGTTAGCCTTATTAGACCACGTTGTCAGCCAAACAGGTTTAATATTTCCCATCAAACAATTAGTCGGCGAGTTAGCTAACCGTGGCGTCGATGTATTAGTAGACGGAGCTCATGCGCCGGGAATGGTAGCGCTGAATTTAGATGAAATTGGCGCGGCTTATTATACCGGAAATTGCCACAAATGGCTGTGCGCGCCGAAAGGTGCGGGCTTTCTGTACGTGCGGCGGGACAAGCAAGATGCCATTCGACCAACTACGATCAGTCACGGTGCTAATTCGCCCCGCGCTGATAAATCGCGCTTTCAATTAGAATTTGACTGGATGGGAACTGTCGATCCCAGTCCCTATTTGTGCGTGCCTGTAGCTATTGATTTTCTGGGTTCTTTGTTAAGCGGCGGCTGGCCGGAATTGAGGGCAAAAAATCATGCTTTAGCATTGGCGGGCAGAAAAATATTGGCGGAGAAATTAGATTTGCCGCTGCCTTGTCCTGATGATATGGTGGGTTCAATGGCTGTTGTGCCACTGGCAGACTCTCAGTCTGATGTGGTTGCAAAGGGAGGAATTCCACCTTTGCAAGAGGCGCTGTGGGAGATTTTTAAAATAGAAGTTCCGGTGATTCCTTGGCCGGATTCTAGTAAGCAGTTGGTGAGGATTTCGGCTCAGTTGTACAATACTTTGCCACAGTATCAATATTTAGCTAAGGCGCTAGTTGAGCTGACTAGAATTTGAGCTGGAGCTTCCAGAAAAGAAACATCACACCCAGCTACAAACAGTTATATGTTTGTAGTTAGAGTGTCGGTTCTCATAGTTTGGATGAATACAGAGTAGTTGTCCTTACTATAAAGGTAGTAAAGGTTATAGAAATAGGCATAATAAGAGTAAAAATTCTGCAAAAAATCATCTTGATTCCTATTTAATTTTTATTTTATTTACCTTAAATAAAAAGCTCAAAAAAAAACAGCTCTAAAACCCCATGACCCTAAATTTCGCCCATCCGCCCCAACCGCATAAAATTTGTAAATAACCCGCGAAAATTCCTAAGTTAAAACAGGGTTGTCAAAGCGGATAGCGCACAACTTCCGTGCAACAGAATATAATGTATCAACACTTGCATTTTTGCAGACAAAACAAAGGAAATGAAAAGAGGCGAATACCATGTCCAATGCCATGATGGTAATTTACCCCTATCGCGAACAGTACACCTGGGTTTTTGACGACGAGAGAGTCGGACTTGTCCGAGAACCTTTTGTTCAGGGCGTCCCCGAAATGATTAACGCGCTTGTCGCAGACATTCCCAATGCCGCTCAAGGTTTCCGACTTTTATTTTCAGCCAATCCATTTCCCGGATATCAAGCAGAAATGCTGTGGTTGAAAGCAGAGTACGGGGGTAACTGGTATCGGTGGGAATCGAAAAATCTCGAAGGCTGGCTGTGTCCGGCTATGCTCAAATACTTTCCAGAAGCACCGCCCAAGTTTTACTGCAAAGCTGAAAAACTGCAATAACCAACAGCAAGTCAATGAAAAACTTGTCAATTTTTAAAAGAGACTTTGTTACACCAGTCGATCAAACATCTCGAAAAAAGCCTAAATTCTTCCTGTATATAGTGGGGCTATTTTTCCTAGTCTTCACCGCCGCCATCTCGGCCACAATGGGGGCAATTACTGCCCTGTTAGCTCCCGTGGAACCTCCAATTATCAATAGAGTATTAGAGGCGACTGGCTTTGACTATCTATCCTCCAACCGCTCTGGATACCGACTGTCGCGGTCAGTTAATATCTTGATATTGGGAATTGACGGCGTGCCGGAAGCAGCAGCCAATTCCCCTAAGATTTTTGAGGGTCGCAGCGATACAATACTCTTATTTCACCTCGATCCTAGAGATAAATCTATTAGTTTACTTTCTGTTCCACGAGATACTAAAGTCGAAGTTCCCGGAATTAGCTTAAGCAAAATTAGCGAAGCCAATGCTACCGGAGGAGCAGCTTTGGCGACGCGATTGGTTAGCAGTATGCTGAACAATACGAGAATTGAACGATACGTGCGAGTCAGCAACAATGCGTTTCGGGAATTAGTCGATTTGTTGGGCGGAGTTGAGGTATTTGTACCTCGCGCCATGTCCTATACAGATACCGCCCAAAAGTTAAAAATAAACTTAGCCCAGGGATGGCAAACTCTCAACGGAGAACAAGCAGAACAATTTGCTCGATTTCGCAACGATGGTTTAGGAGATATTGGTCGCATTCAGCGACAGCAATCTTTAATTCAAGCTATTCGCGACCGCCTAGCAAGTCCATCAGTATTGGTGCGATTGCCACAAATTGTTCGATTGATGCAAAAATATGTGGATACAAACCTAAATTATGAGGAAATATTAACGCTGGCTAATTTCGGTTTGCAATTGGAGCGAGATAATTTTAAAATGGTAATGTTGCCGGGACGTTCTAGTTCAGAACAAGGAGATTTGAGGAGTTATTGGATGGTAGATGCGATCGGGCTCGATCGCATTATGACACAATATTTCAACCAGAGCGTGCCGGATTTTGCACAAGGAAGATTTCGCAATCCAGCCGAGTCCGTTTTGCCCAAAAACCTCAAAATAGCCGTCCAAAATGCTTCTAGCAAACCGACCACCGCAAAAAACGTTGCTGACTTTCTCACAAAAAAGGGCTTTTTTAATGTATCTGTGGTGCAGGATTCGCCGGAAAAGCAGCGTCAAAGTCAAATTATTGTTCAGCAAGGCGATTTAGAGGCAGCGAATCTACTGCAAAAAGAGTTAGGCGGCGGTAAAATTGAAGCATCTTCTACGGGTGAAATCAATTCTGACTTGACGCTTCGCGTTGGCGAAGATTGGGTAAAACGATTTTAATTAGTTATTAGTTATTAGTCAGCAGTCAACAGTCAACAGTCAACAAGGCCCAATTCCCTATTCCCATCATCATGAAAAGTGTTTTCCGAATTTTCCTGAGCCTCATTTTAAGTTTAGTGTTGGCTTTTGGGTGGGTGCTGCTGAGTGCTACTCCGGCATTTGCCCTGCCGAAAACAAGTATTAATTACACAAATATTAATTTGTCCGATCGCGATTTTTCCAACTCGGATTTAGCGGGGGGAACATTTGTCGCTGCGGAAATGCGGGGAACAAATTTTCAAGGTGCTGATTTAACTAATGCAATTTTGACTAAGGGAGTTTTGTTGAATGCCAACTTGTCAGGTGCCAACCTCTCCGGTGCTTTGGCAGATAGAGTTACATTCGACGGCGCTAATTTGACAAATGCTAATTTTTCCGAGGCAATTATGACTCGAACTCGGTTTTTTGATGCTGCAATTTCCGGCGCTGATTTTACTGACGCGATTATCGACGCTTATCAAGTGAGTATCCTGTGCGAGAAAGCAGATGGTGTCAATCCAGTGACGGGAGTTTCTACCCAAGAAAGTTTGGGATGTCCGTAGGAATTCACACTTAAAGAAAATCCCTGGCTAATTATTTGATTAGATGCACCTGTAGGGAGGTAAAATACACACATTAAAGCCCCTCTCCTGCAAGGCGAGGGGTTTGAGGAAATTTCCAAGTATCGGCTCTATCGAGCGCTACAAATGCCTGTGCTGGCAGTACCAACTACCAAATCGGAATTCAAAAGCAAATCTAAATCGGTGTCGGGATTAACAGCATACAAATCGACTTTATCTCGACCCAAAAACACCCCGATCAAAGTCCCGATTCCCGCACCGCCGAGCACCTCTTCAGTCGCGATCGCCCGATCGCCCGTAACACCTGCGATCGCCGCCGCTGCAGCAGCACCCAACGCCGTATTCTTAAGCAGATTACCAACATTAACGCCCTTAGTAACAGTTTCTTTCCTAGTAATCAGTTGCGAAGTGGCATTGAGAGGCACTCTGCTGCCGTTGATTATACTTAATTCTTGAGCCACAAACTGAACGCCCGAAGCAGTCGATCGCAATTCGCCACTAATTTTCGAGCCTTCGGGTATCAGCACTTGGCCATTATTACCCGTGATATCCGAAGCAACAGTCAGCGTAATCGGAGACTTGTCATTGGGGCCGAGCAAAATCTTGCCTTTTGCATACTCGACTGGAATAGTCGCCCCACTGGGAATTTTCACAGCAACAGACTCGCTAACATCAATCTTAGCAATGTAAGGAGAATTAATTGCTCTTGCTTGATTGGTACTCACTAATGTTTGATAGATAAAAGCAGCTACTTCAGCTCGCGTTGCTGACTTGTTAGGTTTGAGAGATTTAGGATTGGGATAGCTGACTACCAACTGTTTTTCAGTAGCAGCAGCAACGCTTTTGACAGCATAACTTTGAATCTCACCCGCATCATTATAGTAGCTGAGAACATCTTGAAAATCGCACCTAGGCTCATAGCCCATTCCGTTATTTAAAGCGACTACAACTTGAACGCGAGGAATCTGCTGTGTCGGCCTGAAAACATTGCCGGGATAGCCAGACATCCATCCCATTTCGTAAGCTTCGGCGATCGCCCCGCTTGCCCAAAAATTAGAGGGAACATCAGCAAACCTTACAGCAGCGCGGGTTTTTGCCTTTTTCACAGAACGCACCATTGCCGCGAATTCAGCCCGCGTTACCGGTGCATCCGGGCGGAAAGTGCGATCGGGAAATCCTTTGATAATTCCTCTTTCTGACAAATCTTGAATAAAGTCTTTTGCCCAGTAGTTATTATTAACATCCGAAAAAGCTGTCTGAGCAAAAGAAGGCGCGGGAGCTAGCATCGGCGCTGCGGTTGCGGCAACGGTTCCCAGTGTTAATAAAACAGATGTACCGGATTTAATGCGATGTAATACAGACATTTTTTGAGTCTCCAATTTACACATTTTTTTATTGAGGAGAACTACGCTTTTGAGAGGCTGATTGATTCCTGCCCAACTGGCTCTTTCCCTCAGTTATGTAATCATTATTGAATTCTTTTATTTTTCGTGCGGGGAAGATACGGTCTTTTAAAATAAATTTTTTTATTCTTGGTGTGGACTTGTAAAATGCTTAAATTCCTTAAGATCCTTATGTTGCTTATCTCCCTTATCTACCTTGTCTCTGCAATTAAGAGGAGTTAGGGACAAAGCCGTTTGATGTTAGTTAACTATATTAACTAAAAGTGAATATAATTAACTTTATCGAGAAATACCTGTTTGTTGCTTATGAGTAGCCTGACGTTTGCCTCTGCCCATCAGCTAGCGCGAATGATTCGCGATCGCGAAGTCTCTGCCGTCGAAGTTCTCGACGCTTACCTTACTCAAATCGCAAAGCACAACTCGCAATTAAACGCTATTTGTACGCTGGATGAAGACAATGCTCGTACTAGAGCAAGACTTGCCGATGAAGCCCTAGCCAGAGGAGAAAACTGGGGTGCTTTACATGGGGTTCCCATCAGGATTAAAGACATTTTTGAAACAGCCGGACTCCGCACCACAGCAGGCTATATTCCCCTCAAAGATTATGTGCCTCAACAGGATGCAACTGCTGTTGCGAGATTGCGGGCAGCAGGTGCTGTCATTATGGGAAAAACCAACATGGCGGAACTGGCTGCCGATTATCAAAGCACAAATTCTCTGTTTCCACGGGTAAATAATCCTTGGCATCTTGACTACACACCTGGTGGCAGTTCTGGAGGGAGTGCCGCTGCTGTCGCCGCCGGACTTTCACCGTTGGATTTGGGGAACGATTTCGGGGGTTCGGTGCGTCAACCCGCTCATTTCTGCGGCATATATGGTTTAAAGCCGACAGATCGCCGTATTTCTACAGCAGGGCAGATTCCTGAAGTGCCGGGAATGCCACTGTCTATTCGGCAAATGATGACCGTTGGGTGTTTTGCTCGATCGATCGAAGACATCCGGCTATGTTTTTCGTTAATTGCAGGCGCGGATCTGCGGCGCCCTGATGTCCCACCGATTCCGCTCGATCGACCCTCTGGCAAGCCTTTGCAGCATCTCAAAATCGCTTGGAGCGCTGAATGGGCCGAAGTTCCCGTTGCTTCTGAAATTCGAGCAGCTATGGAGTCGATCGTGCAGACACTCTCTGACGCAGGTGTCCAAACCGAACGCTGGCTTCCCAAAGACTTTGACCTTTCCCAAATATTGAATCTCTACGGACGGATCTCAATGTACCTCACTATCTACGCTCAACCGCAGGATAGATATAACCTGCGTCGTAGTTTAGAGTTAATCTTCCGCACCGCAACCCAAGGCGACAAGGAACTCCGAAAATTGGGAGATTTCAGCAGATTCCTACCTGAGATATTGAATCCAAGTTTGAAAGGATATTTCGAGGCACTCACACAGCGCGATCGCTTCACTGCCGATATGGATGAGGCATTAGAACCGTGGGATGTATGGCTTTGTCCTGTTGCGGCAACCGCTGCGTTTACCCATCGTCCCCCTTGGACTGCCCTTGATGTTAATGGCAGATCCTATCCTCATGCAGTGGCAAACGGAGCTTACACCATGCCTTCTAATCTTAGTGGACATCCTGCCGTGGTTATTCCAATTGGACAAACTCAAAATGGTTTACCGATTGGAATGCAAATTGTTGGTAAGCGGTGGCGTGAAATGGAGTTGTTGGCGATCGCAGAAGCGATCGACAAAGTGGTTGGTAGCTTGCAACACCCACCTGGTTACTGAGCATTTTATCAAGTGAAACTTGATGGTCAAGAATACAATCAGTGGTAGGGTTCGTCAGGTTTGAAATTTTTAATTGGCACGGAAAGTATGAATCGGACGCACCGTTTTTTGCGGGAGTGCGTAAGTTGTGAAATTCTTAGTTTGTAGCGGAAATAATGCTAGTTGACGCACCCTACTTCATTTTTACTGAGGACTAATGACTACTGAACTAATGACTAATGCTGGCGAGAGGCTCCCAACTTGTGACATCTTCAAATAAAGATTGATAGCCCGCTGCATTGGGATGAAGTCCGTCTGCAATCAAGCGCGATCGCCACCAATCACTGCCCCGATTTACCCATTTATCAAAAATATCTAGATAGGGAATTCCCCGCAACTCACAAGCTAATTTCGTTGCCTCTTTATACCGATATTGGTCAGCATGATTGTAATACAAACAATCTTGAAAAGGCATTTTACTTTCATCCACTGGCACCATCCCGACAAATATCACCGGACAAAGTTGTTGGGACAGGTTTAACAAATGATCCAAAACAGTTTTAAAATGTTCAAAATCAGTGTAGCTGCGCCCGGTAGGTGACTGCACTCTCGCCGAATCGTTGAGTCCGACGGAAAGAATAATCGCATCCGGGACGCGGTTTCTCAGTTCGCCCCGGTGCCGAAACTCGTTTTCGAGCCGCTGGGAGACTTGATAGGTGCGATCGCCCCGAACGCCCAAATTGTATAAAACGTGTCCTGCACTCTCCGGTAACATCCACTGGCGCCGCAATCTTTCCACCCAGCCACCGCCTACACCGTCGCCGAAACCGTAGATTAAGCTGTCGCCGAAAGCAACCAATTTGAGGGGATGAGAATTTCCCCGATGCAAGTGACCAAAGGAATAGGCTGTTGCTACCTGCATAAGCAATAATACTCAGTTAATAAATTATGAATCTTGACATACTAGACTAGAATGTAACATTACATAAAGTAGGTAGTCTCATGGTTAAGCGTCCAACCTTCGATTCAACTCAGCTTACCCGTCGGGCGGAAGAGTTGATTAACGGTGCATCCAACCGCTATCGGATTACGGTGCAGGTGGCGAACCGCGCAAAACGCCGTCGCTATGAAGATTTTGACAATATGGACGACCATCAAATGAAACCTGTAATGCGGGCGATATTTGAGATGTCGGACGAACTGAGTCAGCCGGAAATTATCGGAGACATCTAGACTTCGGAAGTTTTGGGTTTTGAGTGGTGAATTGCGAGCAATTTTTGTCAACTCAAAACTCACAACTTTTTCAAACTAGACTTGGGCGCACGGGACGAGAAACCCAGTTTATTCCTAGCTGCCTGGTTAAGAAACCTCTGATTTTTCTAATAAACCGGGTTGATGAGTGTAAATCCTAAAATTATAAACTAGGACATCTCCTGGCGGCTAAGTGTATGAAATTATTCTATTTTTCAAATTTTTGTCAAAACCGTGAATAGATTAAAGCAGGGCTTAAGTTTTCTGTTTGTTACTTTGAGTGTAGCGATTTTCACGCTTTTGAGTTGGGTATTGGAATCCGGGGAACTGAGTATGTCGGCTTTGGAACCTTCGCTGCTGCGGAGTTCTGAGTCTGCCTCAGTGCAGCGGGTGGCTCAACAATCTGCGCCGTCGCAAGTGAGGGTGCAAGATGCGTGGAAATTGGTGTACGAAAAATTGCCGGATTTGCCGATCGAGAATAACTACATTTCCAAGGAAACAGGAAAAGTCGATCCTACCAATACTTTAGTCGGGCGGTTGATTCGATATCACGTATTTGTCAAAGGACGACCACCCAATTACCGCTTTGATTGGAAGTTGAGTTTAGCTGATTATTTGGGGGCGACTCCCGATTATTTGGTGGAAAGCGTTTATCCGGGAAACGACGTTTTGCGATCAAATCCGATGGAACAGGATCGCGCTGCTATTCAAAGGTTAAATAGAGTACAGCGGGATGCTTTGGTTCAAGCTTTGGTTGATGTTTTTAGGGAGAATTCAGGGGGTGGGCGCACACCGACGGCGGGGGAAAAACCACAAGGGCGATCGAATTCCCCGGAAATACCGCAGCCACAGCCGGGAGATGCGAAGTTGCTGATACCTTAATACTCATGGATACAGAAACCTGGTTTTTTACGGAAATATTGTTTTTGAGCCTTTAACACAGGTAAAAAACCCGTTTTCTTTCGTATTTATGGGTAAGTCCTACTAATCTAAAATCCAAAATCTAAAATCTAAAATCCCTCAATGGTGGAACGTGTAATTAAAACGGGTGTTGGGTGGCGTTTGGGATGGAACCCGGAGGCGGAAGAGTTTCAGGGTTTGGTGGCTGGCGACGGTTGGGCGATCGAACTCACGGAGGCTGAGTTGAACGATTTTTGCCGATTGTTGGGGCAATTAGCCGGCACAATGAGTCACATGGCCTCTGAGTTAATGGACGAGGAAAAAATCGCTATTGAAGCCGAAAGCGACTTGCTGTGGGTGCAGGTGGAAGGCTATCCCGAAGCTTACAGTGTGCAATTGATCTTGAATGCTGGCCGAAGGTGCGAGGGTTTTTGGCCGACGGCTGCGGTTCCGACTTTGGTGCAGGCCGCAAAAGTTTTAAAAGTTTTTTGACTTTTTCGGGAATTCTATGCTAAGCTATTAAAGCTGTCGGGGCGTAGCGCAGCTTGGTAGCGCACTACTTTGGGGTAGTAGGGGTCGTGGGTTCAAATCCCGCCGCTCCGATTGTGATAAAACCTTCTCTATGAGAAGGTTTTGTTGTTTTAGGGCCGACGACGCAGCTCTTAACATTCTCAATTAGGGGCATCGGCTCAGAAACAAGAATCAATCTTTGCATCCGAACATTCTATAGCTGTATCCTCAAATTCAAAGGCTTTGCGATTGCTTCGCGACCCTCAAAATGAAATTAATCATAAAAAAATGGCGTTTGTACTTGACAAACGCCATTTTATAGAATTACAAACGCGGCGTCTTATCTTGTTTAAACGACGCTAACCATTCGCGAATTTGGTCGGCCGCAATCTCGCGCCCGCCCAAACCAAAAGCTAGAGCAATGCCAACTGCGATCGCCCCAAGCAGCAGCCCGAAAGCCAAATTGACAATATCGCTGCCAATGCCCATCTGTTGCAGCGCCAAGGCCGAAACAAAGGCAATAATCGCAATCCGAGCCGCTTGGCCCAAAAGCCGCGCTTGGCGAGTTCCAGAACTGGCAATCAAACTAAACGCCAGATTCGCCAAATACAAGCCGATCGCAAATACCACCAAACCAGCTAGCACGCGACCTGCAACCAGCACAATACCGCTAACAATCGCCGTCAGCGCTGGAATCCCGAGCACGTCGGTAGCCGCCACCACAGCAAACAGCATGATGCCTACCTGCACCACAATGCCGACAAACTCAGAAGGCGTGCGAGCCGGAAGTTCGGGTTCCTGAAGAATCGTTGCGTCAGGATCGATCGAACTTGGCGGTAGCCTCAGCGGCTGTTTCGGTGGCTGCACTCCCAACCAAGAAAAGACATTGTTGAAGCCAATTCCCGTCAGGATATTAGTCACCAAATCGGCGATCCAGCGACCCAAAATGTAAGCAACCGCCACAATCAGCGCGGCCGTGAAGATTTTGGGAACCGCGCCCAAAATGTCGTTGAGCATGGCGACAGCAGGCTGCGAAATCGCCTGAATGTCCAAAGCGTTCAGAGCTGCGATCGCTGTTGGAATCAAAATCAAAACATAGACTATCGTCCCGACAATCCACGACAGCGATTGTCCGCCCGAAGTCCGCGAAATTCCAAACCGAGCGCCCAAACTGTCCGCCCCAGCAGCAGCCAACAGATTTGTGACAATTCGCCGCACCACCATAGCCAGCAGCCAGCCGACAAACCCAATCAGCACAGCTTCCAGAATTTTCGGAATTGCCGCCAGAATTTGGTTCAGCAAATTATTCACTGGCAGCAGAGCCTGCTGCATTTCCAGTGAGTCGAGAATCAGCGGCAAAAACAGCAGAAAAATGAACCAGTACAGCGCATTCGCCACAGTATCGCTCAGCAGCAAAGGGCGCTCAGTGGGCGCTGCGCCTACCTCCTGATTCAAGCGCTCGTCCACGCTAAAAGTCCGCATCGCCCGCGATACGGCCATTTTGGCTACAGTTGCCAACAGCCAAGCAATCCCCAACCAAATTAGCGCGCCGGCTAACTTCGGCAAGAAACCGGTAATTTGATTGAGAAAAGTATTGAGGGGTTGCGAGACAGCCGTTAGATTCAGGCGGTTGAAAAAGGCAACCAGGAAAAAGATAAAAATGATCCAGAACACCGCTGCGGAAATCCATTTTTCCACTTGCGGGGCTCCAGCTCCTTCCGGCCGCCCGGTAATCCAAGCAGCGAGCCGATTGTCGATCGTAGTCTTCTTGAGCAATCCCCCCACTACAGATGAGACGAGGGCTGATACTATCAAGCCAATGAGCAGGATACCGACGGCCCAGAGGAGATTTTCAATGTTTGATCCCTGAAGGAAATTGTTAATTCCGCGTTCAGCATCTGTCAGGGCATTCCCGGGCTGTGCTTGTGCCAAAATGCGATCGGACAACGCCGCTATGGGGCCCGATATCGGTTGAGTTATTTCTTGCCAAGTTTCATTCATTTTTTTCTCAGGTTAACGTCAGATTTGACAAGGAGAAGACGAAACTTTAATAATAGTTCCAAAAAATCTAGACATCGCCTAAATTTAATGTTTGTACACTTTTAATCGTACTGGGTTAACTACAAAACCCTCTATCTAATTGGGGATAAACCCATCTCCGACTGCTTGTGAACCAATAATCAAAGAACCGTTTACCTGGGCCTTTATGAAGCGTCCAGTTTTGGTTCTGAACAATCCTCTTTTTACCCTACTGCCAATGTAGTCGGAATGTTGTTGAATTGGTTCCCACTCCAAAGCTGAACATTTTGAGGTGTAACTCTCCTCAACTAACACAACTTGAATTCCCGCAAGTTGTCCTTTGTACTGCAACATTTCCAGAAATCGGCGATGGGGAATACAGGCAAAATTTTGATTTTTAGTCAAACCCGTATTAATCCCCTCTTTAAAATCCTGGTTCCAGCCTATAACCAGCAAGCCCATTTGATGATTGACGAGTTCTTTTATAACTGCGGAACTCGTCGTGTGGAGGTAGTAATCCACTTTACAGTTACGCTTGTGCCACAATTTGGCAAGTTTTTTACTGTTTTTTTCCGCTGCGGGCAGCAATGATTTTAAGGCCGCTGAAACTTGATTGCAGTAATGATTGGTGGACTTAACAGCCCGTCCATCGTAGATTGTGGGTACTAACCCAAGAACATTGTAGGTTAATGTTGCCAGATTGTTTAATCCTAAATTGATGACAGCTACTCTCTGATTAACTTGTAAAGGCTGTTCTAACTTCTCATAGAGCACCTCGACCACATAACAACCTACTTTGGGAAGAATCCGGATTTCCCGAATCGAGGTGACTCTTGAGGGCAACCAAATATTAGTCCCAGAGGGGCGAACATATCCTTTTTTTAAGGCTCTTTTGCTGACAGTTTGACAATTAAATATAACTACATAGCGCCCATCCTCTATTTTTCGCTCTGTTAAACCTTGATAATGAGGGATTTGCGGTGCTGCTTTAAATTTAGTAGGGTCTTCCTGATAGTTTCGCAGGGCCAGATAATAGCTAGTCCATGCTTTGAGGACTAAGCCGAGCCTGCTTTGTGCTACCTTCGCCGACAGTGCTTTGTAATCAGGACTTGTTTTGAGCGCCCGATAAACAGCCAGAGCGTTTGTTTGTTGGCTGGCGAAAAAGTTTTGACGGTAGATGTAGTTAGCGTTGTTGTAAAGATTTTTGCCTAGCCAAGAAAGTCGATCGGCTTCTCGATAAAACCTATGATTTGGTTTAATGACGTGCCTTTCAACTAGCTGCATAAATGGTATATATACTTTAATTCAAGATGATACACTGTATTTATGAGTGTGTCAATCTTTTTATTTCTGGAAAAATTGACGTTACAAGTAAATAAAGGACTATAAAGTAAGCAAAGTTTTGTAATCCCCTCCTTGTTGCAGGTTCTCATGTCAATTCGTCAAGTTTTCGAGCAATCCATTGAAATTCGCGCTGCTGCTACTCTGGTGGAGCGTTGTATAGTCGATCGCACTTTAATGCACAAGTGGCTCAATCCCTTGCTACGCTGCGATCCCCAGGGCGAATGGGATACTGCCGTAGGAAGTCGTAGCTTATTTATCATACAAGTTCCGGTTTTGCAACCCACTTTGGAGAGTGTTGTGTTGGAGCGACAACCAGGTTTAATTGTGTGGGGGTTTGACGGATTTTTCAAAGGATGCGATCGTTGGGAATGCCAGCCGCAAATCCAAGGAACTCTCTTGATTAACCGTTTTGAATTTCAAATTCCCAATCGTTTAATTAGATTTGGTTTCAATCGCTTTGCAGCCCCTTGGACGCAGAAAGACATGAAAGACCAACTCCGCCGGCTCAAGCGCGTAGCCGAGCAATTATCTCAAAAAATGGGTAATGTATAATGGGTAAGGGGTAATGGGGAACTTTTACCCTCGCGTAGCCGAAGTAGGGGTAATTTGTAATAGCTGAAAACCAAGAGCTAATAGGAAAAAAAGCACCAACTTCCCAATTCCCCATTCCCAATTCCCCATTCCCTCCAAGTTCAGTTATTTACTTCCCACTTCCTGATGGACTGGGTTGACAAATCACTTGTCTGGCAGAATTCACCGCTTGGCCGGCGGTATTTTGCAAAGCCGGGGAATTCTGATACAAAGCTTGCAAATCTTGCATATCTTTAATCACTCGCTCGTAGATAGCCATAGCTTGATTGCCATCAACTTCTAAGGCCGGAGGGCTGTAATTTTGCATCACTTCAATCAGCGATATTTTGCCATCTTTGGAAGCTGCGACTAAAGCATCGCGCAGGGCCGGCGCGCTTTGCAGCCGAGTTGCCGGCGTATAAGCAACCTCCCCCAATTGTTTGAAAACAATTTCCCCAAAATAAGTGCTTGCCAGCCGCGCTACTAATTGAGAATCTAAAGGCACTTCTCTCGTTAATATTTCGCGCACCGACTCGGGAGTTTGTTTGGCAAGACTCAGAACGCTTTGCAGTTGAGATGATGCTTTGCCAGTTTGTGCAAAGCTTTGCAAGTCGCTCATCGGTAATGTTACGTCAACAGCACCGTATTTTACGGTAACATTATCTAATGCAAAGGCTTTGCCACTGCTTAGGAATACTGCACTTGTTCCCAGCAAAAGCGCCAAACCTAATGATAAAGACTTTGACATTCTTTTGGTTAAATGGGCTGACAGCGGTTGCATTCCGTTGAGATAACCTTGTTGAAACTGAAAGTTCATGAGTTTGTGCCTCTTTACGTCAAAATACTTTTTAGATCGCTCGTCTGTGCGGATATCTGTGCGGATATCTGTCGGGAAAGTCGAATCGGGATTTCCGTAAATGACCTATAACTTTACATTCAAGTCAAGCAAATTCCACCTATCAAAAGATAGGTGTTAATTGACAATTAATATGTTATGCTTACCCTTTTGAGAATTTTACATACCTTTGCAAAAATGATAAAAGCGAAATTTGGTCGTCGGGCAGCAGTTTATTGAGTGTCACTTGAATATGTCTTATAGTGTGCTGTGGGACATATATAGCAAGACTAAATCATTTGTGAATTTCTTACTCCCTCCCCGAACCCGCGGGGAGGGTTGGAGTGGGGTAAAAAATTTACGACTCCTGCAAGGATTGCTATAGCGAATTTAAGTTCAAAGATCCCGATCGAGCCGATCGACCAATTGGCGAATTCTAGCAGCATCAGGAGCATTCGGAGCATTTCTCAGGTATAGTTCCAAATCGTGGCGCGCTTCGACCAAGCGTCCCAGTTGATAATAGAGAATTCCGCGATCGCGCCGTTCCCCCAGCGCATCGGGAAACAGCAGCAAAATCCGTTCGATCGCTCCGAGTACCCTCAAAGCATCTCGCTGTTGCAAGTAAATCGCCTTCAGATTTCCCAGCATTCGCCCCAAAAAATGTCGGCGACTTACCGGAGCGAGAAAACTCGGCTGCAACTCCATAGGTTGACCGTAAATTTGAGAAAGTCGGGCTTGACAATCTTCAGGAAATAATATCTCGCCGCCGTTAAACGCATCAACAAAAATGCCAGCCTCTTCAAAATCCGGTCTAATTAAAAAATGTCCCGGCATCCCAATACCCACCATCGGAAAATCAATGCGCTTAGCAACCTCCAAATAAACCAGAGATAAAGATATCGGAATGCCAGTACGCCGATCGAGCACTTCATTCAAAAAGCTATTGCCGGGGTCGTAATAATCAGTATCATTGCCCGAAAACTGCAACTCCCCATATAAATAGGCGTTAATAGTTTGAATAATCCGCAGCGGATAATTCTGTGCCGGCAGGCGATCGCGCACTTCATCTGCGATCGTGTCGAGAGCGTTGAGATATTCCTCTGGCTCTAAATTTGGGTATTCTTCCAAAGCCATGTAAAGAGCCGCTTTCGCCAGGTCGATCGAGCCATCCGGCTGATTTATTTCTCGATAAAAGAGTTGTCGGGCGATCGGAAAATCCATATTTATGATTTATTTGATTTTAATTGACATTTTATACGAATATCCCGTTGCCCAAAAAAATATTAAAAACATCTCTCTTCTCTTCCTCTCTGCGTTCTCTGCGCCCTCTGCGGTTCAAAAAAAACAGTCTTGTATGTAACGCGCACCTTACAGCTTAACTTCTAACCTTCAAATCCCGTGACTTTTGCCAATCACCCAACTGCGGCGAAAAATCCGAGCCAAAGTCGATTCTTCCAAAGCAAAATAGATAGGCCGGCCGTGAGGACAAGTGCGCGGATTGCGAGTTTGCTGCCATTCATCTAACAAATTCTGCATTTGGGAAAGACTCAAAGGAGTACCGTTTCGCATAGCACTACGGCAAGCAGTCGCAACTTGAGCCGCTTGTAAATCGGCTACTTTACTGAGTTCAAAAAGCGCATCCGCACAGTCATCTCGATCGGCTAACAATTCAGGAACTTCGCGGGCGGCCCATAGGTGTTCCCCAAATGTTTCTACTTCCAAGCCTAAGCGAGATAAATTCTCAATTTGTAGCGCCGATAATTGACTAAGAATCACGGGTTTTTCTAGACATTTTAGCTGCCAAGCCGCGCACAAGTGCTCGTACAAAACGCGCTCGTGAGCGATGTGCTGTTCCACCAACCACATTCCGCTGGAATGTTCGGCAACAATGTAAGTATTGTGAACTTGAGCGATCGCCCTCAATTCCATCAATCCTATTTTATTACCTTTTGCGTCTTCGCCGCCGTCCTCATTCTGCCTAGCCGAAATCCCCACACTGTAAGCACTTTTTTGTTCCGATGCCTTCAGCAATTTTCCCACTCGCTCGGGAATGGGGACAGCAGGCAAAACTTCATCATTCAGGTGCAAAGCACGAGTAATTGCCGCGCTAACTTGTGATTGCCAAAAACTCGGATCGTGCAGATAAATTTCTGCTTTAGCCGGGTGGCGGTTCCAGTCGATTTCCGAGGGGGAGATTTGCAGGTGAACAAAACACACGGGATAGCGATCGCGCGGACAAGTGCGGGCAAAGGCGCTGAGAATAGTTTGCTCTAATTCGGGCGATCGCACAACTCGCCGATTTACCCCCACCTTCACCCAATCCGGCCGCCTGCGGTGACAGCGATCGGGCAAACCAATTACTAATTCTAAAAACTGGGAATTGGCAACTGGTAATTGGTAATTGGCAACTGGTAATTGGTAATTAGGCTTAACTGTAGCGCCAACAAGTTGAGTTTCTACCAATAAATTTGCTGCTTTCTGAGTTTGAGGACTCGCAGGCAAATCTAACTTTAAATACTGCAAATCGCTCGATCGCACACCGCGCACGAATTGAGGTAAAAGTTGTTCCGCTGTGCTACCAGGAGTTACGTGCAAACAAGGCGTATTTCCTTGACGCAACTGCCAATTAACGTGCGGGTGACAAATAGCAATTTGCTGAAGGGTTAATTGGATCGATCGCATTTGCTGCGTCGGTGACAAAAAACTGCGGCGCACCGGCCAATTGCCAAACAAATTATCAACAGTCACCACCGTACCAGGAGCGATCGCCGCTGTTTCTACCTCCACAGCAACACCCGCGTTGTTGTAAACCACCCGCCAGCCCGATCGAGCATTTTCAACTCCCGCCTTGTTAAACGATGATTTGGCGGGGTTTGGTGCCGAATCTCGATTTTCCGAAAAATTCCCCAATCCCCAATCATTCGATCGGCTCAAAACCTCCAAACAGCCCAACTGAGCCAAACTGTGCAAAGCTTCCCCACGAAATCCCAAAGTAGCAATTTTGTAAAGGTCAGCTTCAGTGGTAATTTTGCTCGTACTGTGGGGCGAAGCCGCCTGCTGCAAATTTTCCAGATCCATTCCCGTACCATTATCTGCAACTTGCACCCGCCACTGTTCGGGCCAGACAGAAACAACAATGCGAGTTGCGCCAGCATCCAGAGAATTTTCAACTAATTCTCGTACCGCTGCGGCGATCGAGTCAATCACCTCGCCGGCGGCAATTAAATTGATAACTTCTGTGGGTAAGGTTTGAATAGTAACTGGCATCAAATTTTTAGCAGTTCGTTAATTCAATTATACTGGATTCTGCAAGTCGCTACACCGTATTAGGACTTACGCTCTTAAACTAGGTTTAGTAGAAAAATATTGTTTTATAACAAGATATCTACTTATCAACCAAATCTCTGATGCTGAGTGATAAAGTTCTAAGTAAATCTCTCCTTACCTACTTAAAATCGACCTAATCAAGCGATGATTTTCGGCAAGCGGATATAAAAAGTTGTGCCTTTTCCGTCCTCTGACTCATAAGTAATTTTCCCTTTGTGAGCCTCAACGATCGACTTAACAATCGCCGTTCCCAAGCCAGTACCAGTCCGCTTGCCATAAGTCACAAACGGTTCAAATAACTTTTCCTTAATTGTCGGCGGAATGCCGGGGCCGTTATCGTAAATGCTAATTTCTGCCCACTCCTCACTTTGTGTCACCGCAATCTCCACCCGACCCCCTCTGCCGCCAAAAGCCTCAACAGCATTCCCAACTAAATTTTGTAAAACGCGCAAAATCTTATTTTCATCCGCTTCCACTATTACTTCTGTCACCCGTACTGCTAAATTTACTTTTGCTGCTTCACAATAAACTCTGTTCAACTTTTCAAACTGCTGCAACGTCTGAATTAGATTAATGGGTTTTTTATGTAATACATAATTACCGCGCGAAAACTCTAATACTTCTTCAGCCATCCCCAACATTCGCTGAACCTGCAATTGAATAAGTTCGCACCACTCCTGAGTTTCCTCATCTTCGTGCATTTCTTTGAGCATTTCTGTGGAGAGTTTAATTCCGGTAAAAGGATTTTTAAAATCATGAATAATTGTGCTCACCATTTCTCCTACTAATACCATTTTTTGTTTGTGTACTAACTGGCTCACATATTGATCCGTGGTGTCCCGTAAATTTTTAGTAATGAAACTAAACATTTGCAGTACCGAACTGCCTTTAGCAAACTGGAGAGTTGTTATTAGTTCTTCACGGCCTATTTTTGCCAAAGTCGAGCCTGCAACGGCCACAGCTCTAGCACTGCGAGGTTCTCCGTCTAACACTCCGAGTTCGCCAAAATAATCGTCTGGCTTAGCCACAGCAACAGTTTGATATTTATTGTTTTCAAGCCGCTTGCTAAACTCGACTTTACCTTCTAAAACTAGATATAAAAAATCCGCTGTTTCTCCTTCTTCAAAAACCAACGTTTCCTCCGCAAAACACTCCACTACAGCTATTTGGCAAAGGTGAGCAGCTTGCTCTGGTTCAAAATAAGACATAAATCGATGAGATGCCAGATCCATGTGAAAATACCTGGGGCTTAATTTAAACAGTTTATTTCTTCTATTTGTGCCGATGATCGGGAGCGGTGCGTTAATCAAATACAATACTGCTTTAACCTGCCTCTCTTTTCTAGCCTCCTAGGCTTTGACGCAAGAATAAGCGTCGGGATGCAGAGCCAGACTAGGACAGCACCACCAGCAATCTCACCAAAATTCTCAGTTAATTGACTAAAATACATAAATATTGTACTATTTGTGAGATTTAAATTGGCTCTGCGGGCGGGTTCTCCGGCCACCTCAGAAGATTTTAACTGTAGAAATATCGTGTAATTTAAAAGCCGATCGACCGAGTTTGCAAAAATTAACACTCGCCCGATAAAACGATCGCAGCATTCTGCCCGCCAAAGCCAAAACTCAAACAAACCGCGTTTCTCACAATAGCCGATCGCGCACAGCGAACAAAATCTAATTCAAACCCCGGTTTTTTCATTCCAACGCAAGGTGGCAACATCTGATATTTAATACTCATCAAACAAAAAGCCACACCCAAAGCTCCCGAAGCTCCCAAAGTATGACCCGTAGCCCCCTTAGTCGAACTAACAGCAACTTCTCGGTCAAATAACTTCTCAATTAACAGTGCTTCGTGTCGGTCATTTAACTCAGTTGCAGTACCGTGAGCATGAATAAAATCTATATCAACCGCTGCTAAATTGCTCCGTTTCAAACATTGATTTACCGCCGCGATCGCACTTTTTCCCCCCAGATCCGGCGAGGTAGCATAGCAAGCATCATTTGTCAAGCCAAAACCGGAAACTCTACCGTAGATTTTAGCGCCACGACGCCTTGCCAACTCGGCAGATTCTAATACAAATAAAGCCCCGCCTTCACCGAGCACAAAGCCTTCTCGATTTTCATCAAACGGATAGCACCCAGTGTTTGCCAAAGCACCCATCCGGCTAAATCCAGCCAGAGTCAGCGGTGTTATAGGCGCTTCCACAGCACCTGCGATCGCCCGCTGACACTCACCAGTGCGGATTAAATCAACAGCACGGGCGATCGACCAAATACCCGTCGCACAAGCAGCCATCGGTGCCAATACCGGCCCCGTCGAACCAATTGCCCTCGCCGCTGCGATCGCCCCCATGTGAGGCAAAAAATTCACAAATTGAGAATTGGGAATCGGTAATTGACAATCTGGAATCGGTAATTCCCTTCTCTCTTCCCTCTTCCTTCTTCCTTCTTCCTTCTTCCTTCTTCCTTCCCTCGCCAATTGTTCCAAATTTCCCTGGAAACCGCGGCTAGAACCGATCGCAATCCCGCAATCCGGCAAAGGCAAAGTCAAATTAGCATCTTGCAAAGCATCTGTTAAGACCTGCCGAATTAAAGTTATTAAATCGGCAGGTTTAGTGCTAATTAAAGCCAAAGGTCGCCGTTCTAGTTCTAAAAAAGGTTGATGCAGATCGATTCCAGATTCTCCAGACAGCAGTCTTTTCCAGCCTGTTTCCAGAGTCCCTAAACCCGAAACAAGACCAATTCCCGTAACAACAACATCCATAGCTAAGCCGATTTTAGATTTTAGATTTGGGATTAAAAGAAGAATCAGGCCAGACGATTTTAGATTTTGGATTAAAAAGGGATAACCTAAAATCTAAAATCCAATTCCCTTATCTCAAATCCCGAATTTACAAGCCATCGGATCGCTCTCCTGGGGATAATCTAAAGTCTAAAATCCCAAATCTAAAATCCAAAATCCAAAATTGGTTAACTACCTTCAGCTACCAGCCTTAAAATTTTCCAAGCCCTGAGTAACAGTAACCTTATCAATGCGATCACCCGCTTCAATCTTATCAACAACATCCATCCCTTGCTTCACGTACCCAAAAACCGCATAACTCCCGTCCAAAAACGGCACATCGGTCAAAGTAAAGTAAAACTGAGAAGAAGCCGAATCAGGACTCTGCGAGCGAGCCATAGCAACAGCCCCGCGACTGTGCATCAACACGGGTTTCTCCTTAACCCCAGCTTCTTCTAGCGTTTGGCTGTAAGTCGGATTTGCAGCACCTTTAGCTTTAATTTCCAGAGGAATCCTGCGCTCGGTAGAAGTTTTCGGGTCAATAAAACCCCCAGTTCCCAGTCTCGCTGTAGGGAATTTAGGGTCTTTACCCTGGGGGTCGCCGCCCTGAACTACAAAAGGCTGAGGTTCCCGCACGACTCGGTGAAAAACCAATCCGTCGTAGACACCTTTCTGAACCAAATCGACAAAATTGCCAGCAGTAATTGGCGCATTTGTGCCGTCGAGTTCGATCGTAATTGGAGCACCTTTAACCGTCATCACCACCGTTGCTTTTCCTTGCAAGCGTGGCAAATTGCTAAATTGCGAACCCGCCGCCACAACCGCAGGAGAGGGAGACGGAGACAAAGAAATACTTTCACCCGACGCCGGATTCGGTGTGGGAGTCGAGTTTGCAGCAGGGGAACTACCGCATCCCCCGACAAACAGCGCGCCTATTATTAAAAGTGAGAAAAACCACCGCTGAATTTTGATTTGCATTTGCATTTGTATTTTTACTTTGAGTCTATTACGGACTTGGCAACTAGAGATTTTAATTGATAGATTCAAAAATTGGTAACGGATCTACTCGCCGATCAATCTTTTTCACTTATCAGGTAGGTAAGGTGCGCCGAAGAGCACCCTACGAGGCATTACTACGAGACATTACCAATCTAAAATCTAAAATCTCTAAAGTCCTTCTAGAGGAACTTGCAAAAATCGAGCCAATTCGGCCGCTTGATTTTCCACTTCAGACAAAGCAATCGGCTGTCCGACTCTCGTCAGGGGAAACTGACGGCGGTCTTTGAGCTTAAGATAAATACTGCGGCGGGGATTGAGACCTTCTTTAATGTCCACCCGCACAGATTGCACCTCCGATGTCTTGCAATTAAAATCAACTTTGCGGTTTTTGCCGGGAAAACCCCAGCGAAAGATCCGAATGTTACCAGTTTGCCGATCGAACTCGTTGTAACCGCCACCGACATCCCAGAGAATAGTCAGCCACAGGTAGAACGCCAACAGCACGCCACAGACACCGTAGAAACCCATCGCAATGCCTTGGGGGATGAAAACAAGCAGAGTCGGGTCAGCAAAAGGCAGCAGGTTAACGTGCAAGTAGCTGGAAATGCCCGACAGCAGGAAACCAGTCCCTCCAATGCTGACCACCGTCGCCCACCAGTAATTGCTGAAGCGGCGGGAGCCCAAAACCGGGTAGCGCAGGACAGGATCGATCGAGGTCATTGTTTTTGCAGTCATAAAATTAAACAGCCTTAAAGCCAAATCTTAATTCAATTAGCCCACCGAGCGTCACGCTTCGCTGACGAGATCGCGATCGACCGATCGGCATTGTGTATCAACTCCTGCTAATTATGTTGAAAAATTATGAACTTCTAATATATAGTTATGTTAACTTTAATTAGAAACCTTGGTCTTTTAACAAGCAAAAGGATTTTACCGCAATGACAATCGCAGTCGGACGCGCCCAGACCGAAAGAGGCATATTTGATGTCCTCGACGACTGGCTCAAACGCGATCGCTTCGTCTTCGTAGGCTGGTCTGGCATCCTGCTATTCCCCTGCGCCTACCTAGCCATCGGTGGCTGGTTAACAGGCACCACCTTCGTCACATCCTGGTACACCCACGGTTTGGCAAGCTCCTACCTCGAAGGAGCCAACTTCCTCACCGTAGCAGTCTCCACCCCAGCCAACAGCCTCGGACACTCCCTGCTGTTCCTGTGGGGCCCCGAAGCACAGTGGGACTTCACCCGCTGGTTCCAACTCGGTGGGCTGTGGACATTCGTAGCCCTCCACGGTGCATTCGCACTGATCGGCTTTTGCCTGCGTCAGATTGAAATCGCCCGTTTAGTCGGCATCCGTCCTTACAACGCCCTAGCATTCACCGGCCCCATCGCCGTGTTTGTGTCGGTGTTCCTGCTTTACCCCTTGGGTCAATCAGGCTGGTTCTTCGCCCCCAGTTTCGGCGTCGCAGCAATTTTCCGCTTTTTGTTATTCCTGCAAGGCTTCCACAACTGGACGCTCAACCCGTTCCACATGATGGGCGTTGCAGGCATCTTGGGCGGTGCGCTGTTGTGCGCCATCCACGGTGCAACCGTAGAAAACACCTTGTTTGAAGACGGCGAAGGCTCAAACACCTTCCGCGCCTTCAACCCAACTCAGTCAGAAGAAACCTACTCGATGGTGACAGCCAACCGTTTTTGGTCGCAAATCTTCGGAATTGCCTTCTCCAACAAGCGCTGGTTGCACTTCTTCATGTTGTTCGTACCTGTCACAGGCTTGTGGATGAGCTCCATTGGCATCGTCGGTTTAGCATTAAACCTGCGCGCCTATGACTTCGTATCACAAGAATTGCGCGCTGCTGAAGATCCTGAGTTTGAAACGTTCTACACTAAGAACATTCTGCTTAACGAAGGCATTCGTGCTTGGATGGCTCCTACCGACCAACCTCACGAAAATTACATCTTCCCTGAAGAAGTTCTGCCTCGCGGTAACGCACTTTAAAAAAATGCAGGATTTGGATTTCAGATTAATTTAATTTTTTTAAACTAATCTGAAATCCAAATCCCTACTCCCCGGCGCAGGCGCGGTTCTCCCGTGCCCTACTAGGGAACAAAAAAACCCAAAATCCAAAATCTAAAATCGTTGGAGGTTCTACCGGGTGGTAACGCTCTCTAATTCCTACGCAAGCGGTCGCGACCAAGAATCCTCCGGGTTCGCTTGGTGGTCTGGCAACGCTCGTTTAATCAATCTCTCCGGCAAACTGCTGGGCGCCCACGTCGCTCACTCTGGTTTGATCGTGTTCTGGGCCGGTGCAATGACTTTGTTTGAAGTCGCTCACTTTATCCCAGAAAAGCCCATGTACGAACAGGGCTTAATCTTGATGCCCCACATCGCTACTTTGGGTTGGGGCGTCGGCCCCGGCGGTGAAGTTACGGATATCTTCCCGTTCTTCGTAGTCGGCGTTCTTCACTTGATTTCATCTGCTGTTCTCGGTTTGGGCGGCATTTATCACGCCGTTCGCGGTCCGGAAGTTCTCGAAGAATACTCTTCGTTCTTCGGCTACGACTGGAAAGATAAGAACCAGATGACCAACATCATCGGCTACCACCTGATTCTGTTGGGATGTGGCGCTTTGCTGCTGGTAGCTAAAGCCATGTTCTTCGGCGGTGTCTACGACACTTGGGCTCCGGGCGGCGGCGACGTGCGTATTATCACGAACCCCACTCTCAACCCGGCTGTGATTTTTGGCTACTTGACTCGCTCTCCTTTTGGTGGCGAAGGCTGGATTTGCAGCGTCAACAACATGGAAGACATCATCGGCGGTCACATCTGGCTTGGCCTGATTTGTATCGCTGGCGGTGTTTGGCACATTTTGACCAAGCCTTTCGGCTGGGCTCGCCGCGCCTTAATTTGGTCTGGCGAAGCTTACCTGTCTTACAGCTTGGGCGCTTTGTCCCTGATGGGCTTCATCGCTTGCTGCTTTGTCTGGTTCAACAACACTGCTTACCCCAGCGAATTCTACGGCCCGACGGGCCCGGAAGCTTCTCAAGCGCAAGCTTTGACCTTCCTGATCCGCGACCAACGCTTGGGTGCTAACGTCGGTTCTGCACAAGGCCCCACCGGTCTGGGTAAATACCTGATGCGCTCTCCTACTGGCGAAATCATTTTCGGCGGTGAAACGATGCGTTTCTGGGATTTCCAAGGCCCTTGGTTGGAACCCTTGCGCGGTACTAATGGTTTGGACTTGAACAAAATCAAGAATGACATTCAGCCTTGGCAAGCTCGCCGCGCCGCTGAGTACATGACTCACGCTCCTTTGGGTTCTTTGAACTCTGTGGGCGGTGTGGCGACTGAAGTTAACTCGTTTAACTTCACTTCTCCTCGTTCTTGGCTGTCTTGTTTCCACTTTGTGATGGGTTTCTTCTTCTTGGTCGGCCACTTGTGGCACGCTGGTCGCGCTCGCGCGGCTGTCGCTGGCTTTGAGAAGGGTATCGATCGCGAAAATGAAGCGGTACTTTCTATGCCAGACTTAGACTAATCGATCGAATTTATTTCTGATTTGACTGTCTAGTTGAAAAAGGCTCCTGCTTAACGGCAGGAGCTTTTTTTTGATCTGATAATATCGGAAAAAGCTGCGGATTGTCGATCGACCGTTCTCGCTCGCCGGCCAGCAGCAGATACAATCCTAGACGTAGAAACCCGGTTTCTGAGTCAACATTTTGAATTACAATACTGTTTCTTTCAGTAAGCTGGTTCCTGAGCGAGCTTTGGCATCCATGACTGAGATATTTCGCCGCGACATTAATCGGTGGCGGTGAATGACTCTGCAAGCCTTGAAACTTGACAATTTTAATCGGTTCGGGTATAAAGCTTGCAAGGCAGGCTCTACAAAGTTTATATTTAAAGTACAAGAGTTTTAATCCCACACAATGGAAAGTTGCAATGGAAAGTTGCAATTTTAAGGCACATCGCTAGCGGTGCAAAAATAATCGACGATCGCCCTCAGGATATTTATATTTTATTAAATGGCTGTGCTTGCCGATTTTTTTAACAGGCACAAAACTTTTGGGCAACTTATGGTTATTGCTAGGAAAGCAAAAGATTAATAATGGACTCATTAAATATCGAAAATGTCAAGGTGAGGTTCGATCGAGCAAATTTGCTCGAACGCATCGCCAACCGCATTCGCCGCTCTCTAGAACTACCCGAAATTTTGAGCGCAACAGCAGCGGAAGTTCAATCCTTCTTGGGAACAGACAGAGTAAAAATCTACAAATTTCATAGCGACGGTAGCGGTGAAGTGATTGCCGAATCCATTAACGACAACCGCTTGCCATCCCTATTGGGACTGCATTTTCCAGCAGAGGATATTCCCCCTCACGCCCGCGAACTGTTCGCGCAAGTACAGGTGCGATCGATCGTCGATATAGATTCCGGGCAGCTAGGTCAAAGTCCGCGCCGCGACGCGGTTTCCGGCCAACTGCTGCCCGAGGAAATGCGCTTTCGCCCGCTCGACCCCTGCCACGCTGAATACTTGACTGCACTCGGCGTCAAGGCTTGCTTGATAGTACCAATTTTTCACGGCGAAGAATTCTGGGGCTTGTTGGTATCTCACCACTCCGAGCCCCGGAGTGTGGCAGAAAACGAACTGCAAGGTGTTCAGATGGTGGCAGATCAGCTCGGCGTCGCCATAGCCCAATCAACCCTCCTCGCCCAAGCGAGGGCGAAAGCTCAACGGGAAGCTGCCGTCAATCGCGTCGCCACAGCCCTTAACTCCCAGCCGGCGATTGAACTCCAAACAGCTTTGGCAGAATCTGTAGCAGCACTAGAGGCAGCAGGCGGGAGGCTGTGCATTTTCGCCACGCCATTCATTTCCGACAGCAGCAAGGTTACGAATCTCGTTCCCTATTCGGATAAGTCCACTGGCGAACTCACAGTCTACACTTGCGGCTCAGGGCCGAAGATGGGAATTTCCGCAAAGTACCCGCAGGTTGAGCAATACAGCGTCTGGCACGAATATTTTAAGTCCGGCGAGCAACAGGTTTGGGCAATTCCCGACTTGTACCAAATTAGCAGTTTGAGAAGCCTGCAACCTGCATTTCGATCGACCAAAATTCGCAGCATTTTAATCGTACCGCTCAGAACCCGCCAGAAAATTTTCGGTTACTTGACCATTTTTCGAGAAGAATTTGACACAGAAACTCTCTGGGCGAGACAGTTTGATAGCGACGAGCGGCTCGCCCAATCTCGGATATCTTTTGAAGCGTGGAAAGAGTCAAAAACTGCCCAAATTCGCGAATGGAAAACAGAAGAAATTGAATTGCTGCAAATTTTTGGCACCCACTTTTCTAATGCTATTAACCACTACCAACTCGATCAACAAATAGAAGAACTTAACACAAATTTAGAAAATCAAGTTCAAAAGCGCACCGCTCAACTACAGCAGTTGACCCAACAGCAGCGAGTGCTGTTTGAAGTGGTCGCAAAAATGCGGAAATCCCTCGACTTGAACAAGATTTTTAGCACGATGTCCCAGGAAGTGCGGCGGGCTTTAAATGCCGATAGAGTTGCGGTTTACCGCTTCGATTCCGCATCACAATTTAACGACGGCGAATTCGTTTCCGAAGATGTTTTGCCAGATTTTGTGTCAGCAATGGCAGTCAAAGTGCACGATCGCTGCTTCGGAGAAAACTACGCCAATCTCTACTCTCAGGGACGAGTTCACACAATGTCCGACATTAGACAGGCCGGACTGCAAGATTGCTATGAGCAACTATTAGAGCAATTTCAGGTCAAAGCTAGTTTAGTTGCACCAGTGATGAAAGGCAAAGACCTTTGGGGGTTGCTGTGCGTACACCAGTGTTCGGCTCCCCGCCACTGGAAATCTTCCGAAATTAAGTTTGCTACCCAAATTTCCGCTCAGCTCAGCATCGCCTTAGAACAAGCAGATCTGCTCGCTCAAACTCAGCAGCAAGCAGTTGAGTTGGAGCGGGCAGCCGAGCAGGAGCGGATACTGTTTGAGGTAGTTGCTAAAATTCGACAATCTCTCGATTTAGATACAATTTTTCGCACGACAACTACAGAATTGCGGCGGATTTTAAAGGCAGATAGAGTTGGTATTTATCGCTTCGATCCGAGTTCAAAGTTTAATGAAGGCAAATTTATTACTGAAGATGTTTTGCCCGGTTTTTGTTCGGCAATGGATGTGAAAATTCGCGATCAGTGTTTTGGCGAAGACTATGCAAATAAATACAGCCAGGGACGCATTCAAGTGTTGCCCGATATCGAAAGTGCGGGACTATCAGACTGCCACTCTGCTATTTTAGCTCAATTTCACATTAGATCTCAGGTGATTATGCCGCTGATGAATGGCAGCGAGCTTTGGGGCTTGCTGTGCGTGCACCAGTGCGACAGTTCGCGCAATTGGAAAACTTCGGAAATCCAGTTTGCTACGCAAGTCGGAGCTCAGTTGAGTGTAGCATTAGAACAAGCAGATTTGCTCGCTAAAACGCGGCAGCAAACGATCGATTTGAAGTTGGCCGCCGAGCAACAGCGGATACTGTTTGAAGTGGTGGCAAAGATTCGAGAATCTCTCGATATCAACGCAATTTTTAAGACTGCAACCCAAGAAGTTTGTCAGTTTATGCAAGTCGATAGAATTGCTGTTTATCGCTTTACTCCTGATTGGGGTGGCCAATATGTGGCAGAGTTTGTGAAAGATGGCTGGATAAAATTGGTAGGGGAAGGTATCAGTACGATTTGGCAAGATACTTATTTGCAGGAAAACCGAGGTGGGAGGTATGTCCATAATGAAACTCTAGCCGTTGACGATATATATCAAGCTTGCCACTCGGAGTGTGTTCTCGGTATTTTAGACCAATTTCAAGTGAAGGCTTATGCGATCGCGCCGATTTTTGTAGGACAAGAACTTTGGGGTTTGCTCACAGCATATCAACATTCTGGACCCCGCAGTTGGGAAGGTTCAGAAGTTAACTTTTTAGCTCAGATTGCCAATCAATTAGGCGTAGCTATCCAACAAGCTGATTTGCTGGCTCAAACCAGACGCCAAGCAGAACAAATCGCTCAAAGTTTAAAGGATTTGCAACACACTCAAGCTCAATTGATTCAAACTGAAAAAATGTCTGGTTTGGGGCAACTGGTAGCCGGGATTGCTCACGAAATTAACAATCCGGTTAATTTTATTTACGGCAATCTCGATCACGCTACTGAATATACTGCTAGCTTACTGAGTTTGCTGGAACTTTACCAGCAGCAATATCCCGATTCTAGTCCTGAAATAGACAAATTGAGTGAAGATATTGACTTGGAGTTTCTGCTAGAAGATTTGCCAAAATTGCTATTGTCAATGAAAGTAGGAGCCGATCGCATCCGGCAAATAGTTTTGTCTTTGAGGAATTTCTCTCGTCTTGACGAAAGTCAAATGAAGGCCGTTGACATTCACGAAGGGATTGACAGCACGCTGTTAATTTTACAGCACAGACTGAAATCTAATGCTGACAGTGCCAACATTGTGCTAGTGAAAGAATACGGCATTTTGCCTCTGGTTGAGTGTTATGCTGGACAGTTGAATCAGGTGTTTATGAATGTCATCGGGAATGCGATCGATGCTTTGGAATCGCACAAGTTGCTCCCTGGTCAATCTGTAGTTCCTCAAATTAAAATTTCTACTGCTGTCGGTCAACTTAATGGTACTATTCCTAGCGCGCAGATTCGGATTTCTGATAACGGTACGGGAATTTCGGAATCTATGAGAAAACGCATCTTTGACCCTTTTTTCACGACTAAGGCGGTGGGAAAAGGTACAGGATTGGGACTGTCAATTAGTTACCAAATTGTGGTAGATAAACACGGCGGCGTTTTAAAATGCAATTCGGAATTGGGAAAAGGTACTGAGTTTGTGATCGAGATTCCGCTCCGACAGCAGTCATTAGTCATTAGTCATTAGTCATTCTTTTGACATACTCCCCCGGCTGAAGCACGGGGGATTCTAAGCTCAGACAGCGATTGCAGGCATAGCCTGTCTAACATCGCCTAACTTAACGGTTGATGCCAAGAAAAACCAGCAAGTTATTCTTAGCTGCATTCTCGTCTCTGTCGTTCACGTTCTGACAGGACGGACATCGCCATTCTCTCGTATTCAACTCTAACTTTTTTAGGACGTGTCCACAATGATTGCAAGTCTTCGAGGATGGATACCACTGATCAATGAAGAGCACCTGCTTATTTTTTTTCTTGGCAACCCATTCGAGAATTTGGAGAAATTCGCCGAATGCAAGGTCTAAGATTTTACGTCCCCAAAGTCGTTGCATTCCTTTTAGATTCAACGTCTCAAAGTACAGCACGTCGAACTTATCAGTTAGTTCGTGAGCCAATTTCCAGAACCAATCAGAGCGATGATTCACTACGTCCTCGTACTTGCGAACTAGATTGAGTCTTGCTCTTTCCCGGTTCGCTGAGCCTTTCCGTTTTTTGGAATGCTGACGATTTGCTTTCTTAATAGCGTTGAGGGACTGTTTCAGAAATTGCGGTGATTCGATTTTCGTTCCATCTGAGCAGGTGAGAAACGTTTTTAAGCCGAAATCAAAGCCAGCGATTCTACTCGTCTCGACTTGGGTTTCAGGTTCTTCAACGCTGTCAACGACCACAACCATAAATAGCTCTCCTAATGTCGTGCGTTTAATGGTTAACGTCTTGACCGTCCCCTCTATCTCTTGGGAATTCCAATACTGATAAACGCGATTCCCAATCTTAATTCGATTGCCGCCTAAGAATTTGTAGCCAGCTTGCTTGAGAGTGAACGATTTGTATCTGCGAACTTTCTTGAATCCGGGCGGTCTAACTCCTTTCTTGTGATGCTTAAAACACAGTTGGTAGGCTTTCTCAATGCGTTGGCAGATATCCTGCACAGCTTGAGAGCCGACCGTTTGCCCGAACGCTTTACGCTTTCTGTGTTTGGCAATATGCGATTGAAGTTTTGCACAATTCAAATGCTTTCCCCACATCCGGTAGTACCGTTTATGGAGTGCAATGCAATGGTTGTAGATCACCCCGGCAGCATTGATACTTCGCTTGAGGTGTCTATTCCGCTTGCTTTGATATAGCTTAAACTTCAATGTTTTTATGCTATTATTGTAGAACATCTAGATATACTTTGCCATAAAAAAGAGCGTATTTTTTATGCTGACTGATGAAGAGTTTGAGAAGCTAGAATCTTACTGCAAATCACCCCGCAGATAGAAATCAGATGCTCTAAGGGAGCTTATTAGAAGCCTTAAGATCAAGAAAAAGCCGTCAAGCGAAGGACGAGGCTTTAAACCCCATTTTTCGGTAAAATCCAGCCAACAGCGATGCCCTGAGCGAAGCCGAAGGGTCAACAATCACGGACGCTGCAACCAGAATTGATATTATTAATCTGCGTTAATCTGTGTTAGTCGGTCTGTATCGGCGGTTAAAAAAAGAGAATGTATTAACCGCAGATGACAATGGATTGACGCTGATTCACGCAGATGCAGATCAGAGATATATGAATAATTCCGATGCTAACAGATTTGGAATCAGGCTTGATCGTGCGTATGCGATCGCATAGCCACCTTGCGGCCTCGCGTGTGACAGTTGCCTAAGTCCTGATGCAAAAAGATGCCTATTTAATTGACTTTCATAGATTAGTTTCGCTCTTTTGTAGTTCTTGTTGGAGAGTATTCTTGACACGATCGTACTCAACCTCGATTTGAGCCAAAAGCGTTGAGGCTTGATCGAGTTCACCAGAGGTACTCATGACTTCTAACCTGCCACAAAGCAGGGCCAGAGGAGCCGCGCTTAGGTTTGCACTACTGCCTTTGAGGGTATGAGCGGCTCGCTTTAGAGCTTGAGTATCCGCTTGGGCGATCGCAAATTTCATAGCTTGTAGCAACTTTAGAGCTTCCTCCAAGTAGCAGTTCGCCAGCAAGCTCAAAATCTTGGTGGAATCTTGATCGATGCTGCTACAGAAGGCTTGCAGTTCTGTGAGGTTAACCGCTAGTACATCAATTTCTGGCGGGTTGCTATCTGATTCATCTTTTTGGGCCTGCTGCTGTTCCTGGTTGGGTTGACACTGACTCAGCGCTTGGATGAGAGCCTCTACTCGAATTGGTTTACTGATATAGTCATTCATGCCAGCATCCAGACAAAGCTCGCGATCGCCCTCCATGGCATTCGCTGTCATGGCAATAATTCGGGGACGAGCATGAGCCGGCCACTCCTCACCAATACGACGGGTGGCTTCTAGCCCATCCATCTCTGGCATTTGTACATCCATCAGCACTACATCATAAGGCTGGCGATGCAGAGCTTCCAAGACTTCTAATCCATTGGCAGCAACATCGGCCCGGTATCCCAAACGCTCTAACAGCAGCAGTGCCACCTTCTGATTCACCAGATGATCCTCTGCTAACAGAATTCGCAGTGGAAGTCTCTGGGCCAGTTTAATATCATCCTGAACAGAGCTAGGGGGCCGCTGTTGAACTTTTGTCGGTTGAGCTTGTAGCACCTGGGTCAGGACTTCATAAAGTTGGGATTGTTTGATGGGTTTGCTTAAACAAGCCGCAAAGTGGGTAGAGAGCTCTGAAGAACTCGCTTCTGGTTTGCCCATTGAAGTCAGCATCACTAGGGGTAAACGGTGGCACTTAGGATGCTGGTGGATGGCTGAGGCGAGTGTGAGGCCGTCCATGTGTGGCATTTGCATATCTAAAATAGCGACATCAAACGTTTCTCCATTCTCAAGCCAGTTGAGCGCTTCCACCGCCGATTGGGCAGCGCGAATCTGCATCCCCCAAGTCTGGGCTTGTAACGTCAGAATTTGTCGGTTAGTGGGCAGATCATCCACGATTAATAAATGCTTGCCAGATAGTTCTGGTAGCATTTCAATCGGTTCGGCTAACTCAGCAGCAACAGAGGATGCCACAATCGTGAAGTAGAAGGTGGAACCAATTGTGACTCGATGAGGCTTAGCGGCTTGCCATTTGGGTGAAGGGGTTCCTCCGACGTGGCCGGAGCTCTCAACCCACATCATGCCGTTCATCGTTTCACTAAGTCGCTTACTAATTGCCAGACCTAAACCAGTCCCTCCATACTGCCGAGTCGTCGAAGCATCTACTTGGCTAAAAGACTTGAACAGTCGATCGAGGCGGTTGGCTGGAATGCCAATACCTGTGTCTTGAATGGCAAATTGGATTTCATACAAGCTTTCTGGCAAGTTCCCTGGCTCAGAAATCGTTTTGTCAGAATCAACTACAGAGGCTTGCACCGAAATGGTAACTTCCCCAGTTTCAGTAAACTTAATCGCATTGTTGAGCAAGTTAACTAGAATCTGACGGAGACGGGTGACATCACCCAAAATGAACTTAGGAGTTTGAGGGTGGATCAGGTAGCCCAACTCAATCCCCTTCTCATCTGCTTTAACTGCAAGTTGGTCGATCGCACCTTCTATGCAATCTCTCAAGTTCAAGGGATACATTTCTAGCTCCAGCTTGCCCGACTCAATTTTGGAGAAGTCAAGGATGTCGTTGATGATGCTCAGGAGGGTATCCCCACTATTGCGAATGGTCTCGATAAAGTCTCGCTGTTGAGCCTTGAGTTCTGTATCGAGCAGTAGTCCCGTCATACCAATAACCGCATTCATGGGAGTGCGAATTTCATGGCTCATCATCGCCAGAAACTCACTTTTAGCTCGGCTCGCTGCTTCTGCTTCCCGTTTAGTTTGCTCCAGGGCAAAGTTTTTCAGAGTTAATTCTTCTCGTTGTCGAGTTTCTTGCTCTAGTAATTTGGCTTGAGCTAGGGCAATTCCTACTTGAGCCGCGACTGATTCTAGCAACTCGATTTGATCGGCAGTCCAATGACGGTAGCGATCGCACTGGTACAGACAAATGGCACCATTCGGTTCTCCTTGGTAAGAGGTTCGCACTGCTAATGTCGATCTCAATTTGAGACTGGTAAAAATTGAATTAGCAAAGGTGAGCAATGAATCGCAATAGACATCCGGGGAGGCGATAGCTTCATCTTGAGCCATCAACTGTTTTGTATAAGCAGGACTCGCCACCAGAATGTCATACTCGCCACTAGGGGCCGAGCCCACTGCTAGATACTGTGCAACGACAGGAAATTGAGGCTGCGGATTGTCCTGGTATGTGCTAATTAAGCAGCGACTGACCCCAAAAGTTTGCCCAATCTGAATAGCAGCCGTTTCAAATATCTGCTGAGCATTGAGGCTTTGACGAATTTCTTGGGTAATTTGCTTCAGCAGTAGGGCTTTTTGCAACTGTCGTTGTAGTGCTTCTTCTGCCTGCTTGCGATCGGTAATATCCTTCATGAAGCCGTGATGCCCCACAAAGACATTTTGCTCGTCATAAGCAGAAACCATCACCACTTGTTTATAGAAGCTAGAGCCATTTTTTCTCATCCCTCTAGCTTCGACTTCAACTCTGCCTTCTCTCAACATCTGCTGATAAGCAGCCGCCATCTTCTTAACATCTTCAGGATGAAGAGTTCTTTGCCATTCCATCCCTAGCATTTCCTCAGGCTGATATCCGGTGATGGCAGCATAAGTAACATTGACAGAGATATAGCGTCCTTGAGTATCCAGCCGAGAAATGCCTGCCACGGCATTTTCTAGGGCCGCACTCATTTGTTGTAGTTCTGCTTCGGCTCGTTTGCGATCGGTAATTTCAATGAGGATGCAACCCACTGCTATAGGCTGCTCTGCATCCTTGAAAATGGGAAAGTGAGAAGCGAGCCAGTAGCGGTTGGCACCGGTTTGACTGGGTACTTCTGGGCTCCTTTCCAAGTTGATTGAAGGTTGTCCAGTGGCTAAAACCTGTTGTAACAGGACATTCACATCATGAGCAAATTCCCCCAAAATATCCTCGGTTGTCTTGCCTAAGTGAGCCTCCACAGAGTGGCCATAAATTTCAGCTAATGCCTCATTGATTTGTAAAAATCGAAACTGCCGATCGTGGATACAGAGCCCCACCCCTGCTAGGGAAGCTCCTTTAAAGAAAGCATTCAATAATTGCTCTCTGGCTTGAATTTCCTGCTCTAACTTTTTGCGGTTGGTAATATCGCTGTGAGAACCAGTCATACGCACAACTCTGCCCGCGGCATCGGAAAGTGCTTGCCCTCTAGCCAAAATCCATTTGTAGCTCCCATCCTTGCAAAGCACTTGATATTCTGTAATATAAAAGGGAGTTTTGCGCTGAAAGTGATCTTGAATGGCTTGCATCACCCATTCGATATCGTCGGGATGAACTCGCTTACTCCATTCATCTAAGTGATTCGGGATTTCATGTTCCTGGTAGCCCAACATCTCTTTCCAGCGAGCCGAGAAGAATACTTCATTCGTGTTGACGTTCCAATCCCATACCCCATCATTACTACCACGTAGGGCGAGTTGCCACCGCTCTTCACTGGCTTGCAGAGCGACTTCTGACTGATGCCCTTCTATTTCACTACCAATCCACTGAGCCATCAGCTTCAGCAATTCCACATGGGCAGATTTAAACCTGTCTGCACGGGGAGATTTACTAGAAAAGCTGAGGGTACTGTAGACTTTGCCTGCAACTAACACTCGTGTTCCCATATAAGCTTCTATGCCAAGGGCAAGATAGGCAGGATGGTAACGCCATTTGGACGTGCCTAGATGTTCGATGGTTAGGGGTTCATTTGTGTCTAAAGCTTCACAGCACAAAGTTTGCTTAATATCAAAGACATCACCTGGTTTCAGGACTCGATCGGGCGATCGCACAGCCATCACCTCATAACGATTATCTTGCACACGAGCCAAGATGCCACATTCAAGGCGAAATGTCTGACATCCCATGTCAATCAACGCTTGGATGCGCTGCTCAAAATTGAGATTTTGGGTAGCAGTGACTTCATATAAAGCTCGTATTGCCGCCTCTCTTGTTCTTAGTTCAGCTTCGGCTTGTTTACGTCTCTTAATTTCAGCTTTCAGAGATCGATTGATTTTGGATAATCTTTGCGTTCGTTCTTGAACCCGTTGTTCTAATGTAGCGTTGACGTGTTTAATCTCCCTAAATTTTTGATTGAGTGCGATCGCCATCAATTGAAAATTGCTAGCAAGCTCGTTGATTTCCGTAACAGAGCTATGTTTCCATTCAAATGTTTCTTCTGAAAGCTTGTTGGGTAAGTCAGTAGTCGCAAGAGCTAAAAAGGATAACGGCTTGACCAGTCGTTCGCTAACCACCGTTGCAAACAAAAATGCCAACATTGTGATGACGAGAAGAATAATCAGATCTATCCTGTAGCGGTTTTGTAAATTTTCTACATAGGGAGCTGCTGGAATTTCTAAGCGTAATCTCCAGTTCAGCTCAGGGGTAATCGTAAATTCCTGTATATATAGAGAGTTTTTCCAACGGATCATCGGATAGTTGCCCTTGTTAGCAACCCACTGCTGCAAGGTTCCCTCTAAGGTGCGAGTGCTGCCGTGCTTTGACTCTTGAACACTGGTCAACAGCTTTTGGTGGGATTGATTACTCGCAATAACTTGGTTGTTTTGATCGAGCAATGTAATGCGTAGTTGCTGATTGTTTTGCTGAAAAATGTATAGAGATTGGATCTGGCTTAATGCTAATGAACCGTGAATAAGCCCAAGGAAATGACCTTTAACTTGCAGGGGAACATTCAATCCTACACGAGGTTCGTCAATTAATAAATCGTTGTGGATAGGAGTCATCCAAGGTCTCAACCGCTCTTGAGCCAGGGTAATTATAGATTTATGTTCGGTGCTTTGTTCAATCAACCGCCGACGTGTTTGATTTAAAGGAGGAGAAGCTGCTAAAACTGTTCCAGATGAATCGGTCACATAAATGTTGTCGAAATCAGGAAACCACTGCTCGATCATGCTAATGTCTTGTTGCAGTTGATCGGATGATTGAATCGCTTGATTCGCAGCAGTGGCGGCTTCAAGGAGCGATTTTTCCGCTAATGTATTCAACGCTAAGAGATGTCGCTGATGCCATCTAGATACACCGCTACTGAGATTTGTCCCGTTTGTTTGTAACTCAGTTTGCACAGTCGTCTGAATTTGAGCGACCAAGTATCTACCATCAATAACTAATAAAAGCAGTCCTGGAATAAAGACAAAAGCAACCAACAGATGAAAAATAGTTTGTTTTAATGAAAGGGCATGGACTTTCTTGGAACGACCAACCTGTTTATCAACGGGTGCATAAACAATGATAAAGCTGGCGACTAAGGCATTAAAAATGCCGTTGACTGCTTGTTTGCACATAACTAGGAGGACTTGAGCAGCCTCCAGGTGGATCATTTGACCGTAGAAAAGCCAAACCAGAGGCATTCCAATTAAGAACCAGTAAAGCCCATCAAATAAAAGGAGGTTCGGACGTTTACGCTTGCAAAAAAAACCTACAAACAGAGCCTCAATGACCAAAATAATTGTGGCGTATGGATGATGCCAAAGTAGATAAGTATAGCTGCCTGCTATTAGACTGGCAAAACCTCCCCAGCGCCAGCCGAAATAGTAAGTAATAATCAGTATTGCAATACTGCCAAAGAGAAAATCAAGCCCAAAGAAAAGAGATAAACTGAAATAGTTGCCCAGAAAACCCGCACCAGTGAGAAGGGCGATCGCACCAAACCATCTTTGATCACGCACTGAGCTAGCTCCTCCCATAAACTTCTAGAATCGCTACTTGCTGAATATAAACTGATTTTGATAATAAATCGTCGTAGAGACACTCTGGTTCTATCTCTGACCGTTTCCCTGAAGGTCGCAAAACCGATTATTTAGGCTTTAATCTTTAATACTAAAATCAAGGCTTACTCATGCAGAACTTGATATTTAGCTAAAATTTTAATAAATAATTATTCCCAATTTCGATAGGCATAGTTTTTCCCCTTATGATTTAACGGGTGAATTTATTAACTGTATGAATCTTGGTACAAAAAGTATTACGACCTTTGTCTTTAGCTTCATAAAGTGCTGCATCGGCAGCAGTAATTAAATTTTCTGGTCGGATCTCTTGGTTAGGAATCACACTGGTAATACCGAAGCTGAGCGTAACGTAATGATTCGGAGAACTATTATGTACTATTGCTAAAGCTTGGATACGAGCCTGCATTTCCTTAACGATTTGGACTGCTCCCTCAAGCTCGGTGTCGGATAAAATCACTACAAATTCTTCACCTCCATAACGTGCTACTAAATCTCCAGCTCTATTAATACTGCGATTGAGAGCTTCCGCAACTTGCTGTAAACATAGATCCCCTGCTTGGTGTCCATAAGTATCGTTATAAGGCTTGAACAAATCGATATCACACAAAATCAGTGACAAAGGAGTTTGCTGCCTCGTCATGCGTCGCCACTCCTCCTCTAGCTGTTGGTCAAACTGACGGCGATTGGCAATCTGAGTCAAACCGTCAATTGACGCTAGGTATTTTAATTGTCGATTGGCGGCCTCTAGCTGCTTGTAAAGTAGGGTTTGTTGCTGTTGCAAATGGAATTGCTGAATCAATCGTCGCACTCTCTGTCCCAGAACAGCCCAGTGAATCGGCTTAGTGATATAGTCAGCAGCTCCCGCTGCAAATGCTCGATCGACAGATTCTTTGTCTTCCAAGCTAGTAATCATCAAAATAGGTGGGCGATCGCTCTGAGCCACTTCAGATAATTTTTGACAACAAGCAAAACCATCCATAGTGGGCATCACTGCATCTAGCAGGATGAGGTCTGGATGTACTTCCTCATAAGCTGCTAGCCCTGTCAACCCATCATTAGCTTCAGCCACTCGGTATTTTTCCTTCTGTAAATACAGTCGAAGTTGCAAACGAATTAAGGCATCGTCATCCACGATGAGAATTAGAGAGGACGGTTCCGTAGATGGGTTAGTCGAAATGGCTGACTCTTCTAATGATTGATACATACGTCATGGTGTATCTTAAGCTGGGGAAACATTCTAGCCTAGCATATTTTGAGCTTGGGATGGAAAGTTAAAAATTGGCAAATATGTCATACATTATACACCAGCTAAGCTGCCGCAACAAAATCCTAGGCAGCGTCAGGTTTGTTAAACCAACAGCCACAGTCTACTTAAAATTTATCGCTTTTTTTGGGGGATATAAAGTCTGCTAACTTGCGCTAATTTTTGCAATAATTAAAAAGTTTTTACAACGTGGAGCGAACTTTGACGAAGGATCGCCAGATAACCGGCCATCGTTCGTGGGATAATATGCTATATTTCTCAACTTAATTCCTGCTTTTTCAGGTGCATCACATTCCTCCATTGTCCCACCAGCGATCGTCCGCTCTATTTTTGGGGAATACATCTTTTTGATCACGCGATCGCGTATAGCTTCCCCCTTGGTTGAGCGTTTTTTCGCACCAAGAAGCTCTGACTGCAACATGGCGTAAGCTTTGTTAACAAACATTTACAGCGTTCTGCGCGAGCTGGGATAGGTTTTGTCTCTCCTTTCTCCCCATAATCCCTCCAGATAGTGTCTAAACTCATTTCTTTGGGCTTGAGTGTGAAACACATCGTCAAAGCGCTGGCACCATCTTTCAAATCATGGGGGCATGGATGTCGAAACTGTTTCTCTGATCAAATTCCATCAGGAAACAGACTAACCTAAAAAGTTTACTCTATATATCTTAGCTCTATTTCTCGCTCAATTTTTGGCTAAAGTCCCACTGTTAAAAACAGAAGCTATACTATATTTACTTGGAAATAGCAAGTTAAGTTGATGGAGGTCACTTACTATGGAAGTAGCACTGCCAGATTTTTCTCAAAGCTTTCAAAAAACGAAGGAAGTTTGGACGGAGCAACTCAGAAAAGCACTTAATTCTGTTTCAGAAGCAACAGCAGAAGCTAAATCTTCTCTCTCCGAATCTGCATTTCAGGCAAAAGAAGCTCTCAATCAAACTACTAATTCAGCAGTTAATACTGTTAATCAAGCTACGAACAATGCTTGAGGTACTGTAGCCGATAAAACTGAAAAAGCGAGGATTTCTATATTTGAAGTCACGAATCAAGCCGTTAGTCGCGTCAGTGAAAGTACAAACAAAGCGGTTGATGCTGTTTCTCACTCTGCGGCAACTGCTAAAGAAAGTATTAATCAAACTACTAACTCTGCGGTCAATACTCTGAATCAAAGCACTAGCCAAGCTGTAGAGAGTGTAAATCAAGCTACAGAAAAGGCTAAGGCTTCATTAGAAGATAGCATTCACAACGCAGGCAATATGATGGGTGCCGCTTCAGATGCCCTTCAAAGTGCTGTGCTATCAATGGTACTGTTAAAGAGTGGATTGATTCGGACGCTGTAGTCTTCTGGTTGGTGAGTCACCCGCTGATATCTTTAGCAATGATACTGCTATTTATATTCATTAAATAGGTTTTTTTTCAGGCTTTAGGTAGCTTTTTTGCAGGAGGAGGGTTATTGGTTATGCAAAGACCGGGAAAATTTATGCAAGGGATTTTGAGTGTGGCCTCTAAATTTGTAAGTAATTTCGGTGGAGTGGCTGTAAACTCATTGGTTTCAAAGAATCCCGAAGACAAAAATAATTCAGCTTTATAATTGAGGGGAGTTGAATCAAAAAGTTTGGAGTCTCAGGAACGAATTGCTAATATTTTGACAAGGTTGGAGGGAATTCGACAAGAGCAGAATCAGCTTTTACAAGAAGCGTCGGCTATTTTAGGAAACAAATTTAAGGCAGAGTGAGAAGGTGTCGCCCGATCGCAACTCGTGGTAAATTTAATACATCCAGGCTTTCCATCAAAGCCAGATCCATGAAGGCTTGTAGTCGATCGCTTAATACGCCATGCCCGATTCCGAATTTTCCGATGATTTAAAATGGACGCCAGAAGCCAAGGCGAAGCTGAAAAATATTCCGTATTTTGTCCGGGGACAAGCTCGCGTCCGCATCGAGCAGTTGGCGCGCGAAGCCGAAACCGAAGTCGTCACCGTTGACTTAGTGGAGCAAGCTCGCATCGAGTTTGGGCAATAAGAGCTCCAAATGTACCCTAAAGCTTTAAACTATAAGTTGCCTGATTTTGATGTTCACAGAGCTACTGAGTCACCCGTGCGGAAAATAGTTATTGCTGGCAACTGGAAAATGTACAAAACTAGGGCAGAATCCCTAGAGTTTCTTCAAGGATTCATGTCCTGTCTAACGGAAACCCCAGAGGAACGGGAAGTCGTGCTTTGCGTTCCCTTCACTTCCTTGGCTGTCCTCTCGAAAAATTTGCACGGCAGCCGGATTAGACTCGGTGCTCAGAATGTTCACTGGCAAGAGTCAGGAGCTTTTACTGGGGAAATTTCCGGGCCAATGCTGAGTGAACTTGGTGTCCGTTATGTCATCATCGGCCACAGCGAGCGACGCCAATATTTTGGGGAAACTGACGAAACGGTGAATTTGCGGCTGAAAGCTGCTCAGAAATACGATTTAATTCCGATTCTGTGCGTTGGGGAAACCAAGCAGCAGCGAGATGCAGGCGAAACTGAAGCTCACATTTTTTCTCAGTTGGCAAAAGATTTGGTTGGTGTTGACCAAAATAAGTTGGTAATTGCTTACGAACCGATTTGGGCGATTGGCACTGGCGATACTTGCGAAGCTAAGGAAGCTAACCGAGTTATTGGTTTGATTCGCAGTAAATTGACTAATCCTGGCGTGCCAATTCAGTACGGCGGCTCCGTCAAACCGGAGAATATTGATGAAGTTATGGCGATGCCTGAGATTGACGGGGTTTTGGTTGGTGGTGCTAGTTTGGAAGCTGCGAGTTTTGCTCGAATTGTCAATTATCAGTAATAGGTAATAGGTAATTGCTAATAGGTAATTGCTAAGTGGTAAGTGGAACCAGGGCAGCGGGAATTAAACAGCGATCGCGTACAACTGTGATGTGCCGTTGAGTGTTTCTCGGAGCGGGAGAATTAACCTATGACTGCGATCGTTAAATCAAAACCCACCTTAGAGGAGTTCCTAAAACTTCCTCAAACTGAACCAGCCTCAGAATTTCTTGACGGAGAAATCATTCAGAAGCCCCTGCCACAAGGTGAACACAGCCTCCTTCAAGGTGAACTCTGCAAGACGATCGATTTAGTAACAAAAACTCAGAAAATTGCCCGTGCTTTCCAGAGTTATACTGCACATTTGGTGGCGCATCAATCGTGCCAGATGTAGCAGTATTCCGATGGGAAAGAATTCCTTTTTTGCCCTCTGGTAGAATTGCTAACCGCTTTGAAATTAATCCAGACTGGTCGATTGAAATCCTCTCCCCAAGCCAAAGTCAAACAAAAATGCTGAGTAAATTACTTCACTGTTCCCGACACGGAACTGAGTTGTGGTGGTTATTAGACCCAGAAGAAGAGAGTATTTTGGCAGTATTTCCAGGACAAAAAGTAGAACTGTACAAAGGTGAAGCTCTGTTGCCACTCATTGATAAAATTGAATTAGAATTGACAGTTGAAACTGTGTTTAGCTGGTTAAGTTTTGGTTAAATTAAGAAGGGCGCTTCTGCTGTATTCTTTAGTCTTTTAGAGAGATACTTCGTTTGACAAGAATCAATTTCAATCGCCGACTGATGAGTTGATATGATAAATAACAAAAAAATTACAATTAGAAATAAAGTTTTCGAGTGGGGAAAACGCACTTATTTAATGGGCGTTTTAAATATTACCCCTGACAGTTTTAGCGACGGCGGAGATTTCTATACCATAGAATCTGCTTTAGCGCAAGCGGAAAATATGGTAGAATCCGGTGTAGATATTATTGATATTGGCGGTCAATCTACGCGGCCCGGTGCAGCGGAAATATCTTTAGAAGAGGAGATCAATCGCGTTATACCTCTCGTACAAATACTGCGGCAAAAAGCGGATATTTTTGGCTCAGTTCCTATTTCTGTGGATACTACCAGAGCGCAGGTTGCGAAAGCTGCGGTTGAGGCGGGCGCTGATATAATTAACGATATTTCGGGAGCAACGTTTGACTCAGAAATGCTGTCAACTGTTGCTAAATTAAAAGTACCAATAATTTTGATGCACATTCGGGGAACTCCCCAGACGATGCAAAAACTTACAGATTATAGCGATTTAATTGGGGAAATTAGGGAATTTTTAGAGAGTAGAATTGCGGCAGCCGTAGCAGCAGGAGTTGACAAATCTCAAATAATTATCGACCCCGGTATTGGCTTTGCTAAAACTTACAGTCAGAATTTAGAAATTTTGCGCGAGTTGCCAAAATTTCGTTCTTTAAACTGTCCGATTTTAGTCGGAGTATCGCGAAAAAGCTTTATCGGTAACATTTTGAATCAGCCAGAAGCGAAACAAAGAATTTGGGGGACAGCGGCGGCTTGTACAGGTGCGATCGCAAATTTGGCAGATATCTTGCGAGTTCACGATGTCAAAGAAATGTACGATGTTTGTCTGGTTGCCGACGCTATCTTCAGAAATCAATCTTGAGAAGTTTGAGTATCGATAACTTTCATTTCCTGAGCCTCAGAATGAGGCGTCACGTCCGGAATAGAACCCATCAAATTGTTCAGAGCTTCTGTCATGTTCTTCGGGTCCATAAACAAAATTTTGGCATTGTCGCTCTCGCCGAGTTTTTGTTGAGCGTCCAAGTATTTTTCGGTTACTAAGTAATTCAAAACTTGCTTGCTATTTGGATGGGAGTCTAAAGCTTCAACTAAGAGCCTCATATACTCCTTAGTGCCGATCGCCTTATTGACCATTGCTTGCCACTCGCTCTTAGTAGCGCGCTCCAATTCCATAGCTTCTTGCACCCTTTTAGGAGGTGTAATGCTTTGAATTTCCACCCGAATTACTTTGACACCCCAAGTTTCGGTAGCTTCGTCCAATTTCTTGAGTAACTTTTTATTCATGTCATCTCGGGAACCCAAGATGTCTTGCATTGGCAATCGACCAATTTCAGCGCGAAACGTCGTTAAAACTAAGTTGGCGATCGCATTTTCAATTTGATCGATTCCATAATAAGCTTTCTGTAAATTCACAACCCGCCAATACACAACGGCATCGACTTCGAGAGCCACATTATCTCCCGTGATTGCTGACTGAGGTTTAATGTCTAAAACTCTTTCACGGCTTGTGTCCACGCAGACGACTTTTTCGACTAGGGGACTGATAAAGTGGAATCCTGGCTTTAGAGTGCGCTTGTATTGACCCAAACGTTCTACTAAAGCTTCGTCGCCACCGCTGACTATTTTGACGCTTGAGTTAACAGCGTAGCCGAGCATGAGCGCAAAGAGCATGGTAAGAATAGACTGCCCCATTTCTATTTTCCTGCTAAGGTTGACTGAGAATCGATCGGAATTCTACTCTAATTTAACTCAAACTCGGCCACACAGTGCTAAAATATCTCGACTGTTAATAACTAACTATTTCATCGGGTGGGCCCCATCGGCTCCGACTCTTACAGCGCTAGTGAAACCCAGGATATCAACAACACGTTTCCACAAAAGACATGAAAAACGATCGAGAGTTTCGCTGGTTCAAACCTTTGAGGTGGATTACCCCAAGCATTTTGGTGGGTGCTGGAATCTGCAATGCAGCAGCGGGCCAACCGGCACAAGCTGAGACAATCGCCCTGCAACTCTCGCAAAACTTGCAGTCGCAGAACTTGCAGCCCCCGCGCCGAGTGCCGGCAGTGCGAGAAGTTATGTCCTACGAAATGAAGGGAGACGAACTCAGGATTTGCAAGCAGGAAGGTAACTCCGAGAAAAAGTGCCAAGTTGTAGGTAAAGGCTACATAGTGGGTTTGAGAACTGCCAACGACCTTTACGGTCAAGGAAATGCTGTTAATGCCGAAGCTTTGTACCGGCAACTAATCGCTCGCTATCCCAAACAAGCGGATGCTTATTACAAGTTGGCAACTATGCTGTCGGGGCAAGGTAAAATGAGCGATGCGATCGTTCTATTCCAAAAAGCAATTGAAGTCAACCCGCAGCACGCCAAAGCTCACAACGATTTAGGCGTAGCGATGGCAAGTCAGGGGCAGTTGCCCGAGGCAATTGTTCAGTGGAGACAAGCCGTTAAAATTAACGATCAATATCCCGATGCTTTAAACAATTTAGGAGTCGGTTTGTACCAGCAAGGCGACAAGGAAAACCAAGCGGAGGCAGTAGCCAGCCTCACAAAAGCTAAGGAGTTATTTATCAAGCAAGGCAGAACTCAATCGGCTAACAGAGTCGATAAAATTTTGGAGGAAATTAATTCGCGGTCGAGCGGTTCCTAAACTCAACCGCCGATCGCACATTGAAAGAAAAAACATCTTTAGCGATCGGCGTTAATGGGCGTTCACCGGCGGTTAAACAACCCCAAAAACGAGAATCTAAAGCATTTCCTTCAAAACTTGTATAATCAAATCTCCATCCACCCGATCGCTTACAGCAGCCTCACCCAAGCGCACTGGCAAAACAAACCGCACCTTGCCATCCTGCACCTTTTTATCCAGTTGCAAAGTATGCAAAATTTCCTCAACATCAACACCCGCCGGCAATTTGGCAGGTAAACCCGCTTTTTCAATCAAAGCAGACTGGCGGCGATCGCACTCAGCATCCCACATTCCCAGCTCCACAGCCAATCGGCTTGACGCAGCCATGCCGATTGCCACTCCTTCCCCGTGATTGATCACCTTGTAATTGGTTAAACTTTCCACAGCATGACCGATCGTGTGTCCGTAATTCAAAATCGCCCGCAAACCCGATTCCTTCTCATCTTTGCTTACCACCTCAGCCTTAGCTTGGCAAGACCTGCTCAAAATTTCTGCCAACAAATCCGCCTTCACATAGCGCATTTGATCCAAACGCTTGCACTTCTCCAACTTCTCGAACAATTCAACATCCCAAATCACCCCGTACTTGATGACTTCCGCCATCGCCGAACGAAACTCCCTCGCCGGCAGAGTTTTGAGTACATCCGGGTCAATCAAAACCAAGCGCGGCTGGTGAAAAGCCCCGATTAAATTCTTCCCCAAAGGATGATTTACCCCCGTTTTGCCCCCAATAGAAGCATCAACCATCGCCAGCAGCGAAGTCGGAACCTGCACGACATTAATTCCCCGTAGCCAAGTCGCCGCAGCAAAACCCGTCATATCGCCCACAACCCCGCCGCCCAAAGCCACCATTGTCGAGGAACGTTCTAAACGGTTTGCCAAAGCCGCACCGTAAATTTTCTGCACCGAATTTAAAGTTTTGTACTGTTCTCCCGGTGGTAAAATGCAGCTACTGACTTCCAGACCTGCCGATTCGAGGGCTGCTGTTGCTCTTTCGCCGTACTGCCGAAAAATCGACTGATTCGACACCAGCAGGACTTTTTTGCCCAAACTTAGATCGCCCATCAGACTGCCGAGTTCGTCTAAGCCGCCCGATCGCACGCAAACATTGTAAGATTGTGGCCCCAAGTCAACTTTAATTATGGATTGCATATTTATCTAATTTAGATATTAGATTTTAGATTATAGTTCTTATAGGTCTTTTTATTGATTATTTTGGAGAAATTGCAATGAGTCTTAGCGGAGCAATAACTTATTTTGGGATTTTTGGCGGCATGGTCGGCTTGGCGACAGTGCTGATGTTTGGTCTGCGGGCTGTCAAACTCATCTAATTTGCTAATTTAGATGTCTGAACCAGAGTATTTAATCTCTGGCAAAAGTATCAGTTAGATAAAGTATTTGCGCCAAAAATCTCTAGGTTTATCTGTAGATTGACGGCGCCAATACTTTGTTTCATATAACTGGATGCTACCATTGGCTAATTTAATATGTGACCCAAAGTAATTGGGTTAATGCTTCAATCTAAAATCTAAAATCTAAAATCTAAAATCGCTCGATTCCCCAATGCTCTAGAAGATGAAGAAAATCATTAAATAGAGGTAGCTTATCAGCAATACCTTGAGAATAACGCTAAATCTGAGGTTTATTCGCCTGCAAAATGAGAAGTATCGCAAGCAGAGATTAATTCCGTACTTATCGTCGCCGTTTCTTTACTTGTTCATAGGGAAAACAATCAATAACGTCAGATAGCATATAACTACCTTTGGAATCAGATTCCATCAGTTCCAAGTAGACAGTCTTGGGGACTTCAAAATATAGATAGGTTTTGCCACTATTGAAAACAACCTCCAGAGTAGAAGTTGTTTCGTCATAACCCACAGCTTTTATCATGCTGGATTCGACTGGTTGTAGTTTCATGATTTCCCGATAAGTAAGCCCACCTGGAAAAAACAGAATACCCAGATTCCCGACTGATTTAAGAAGTCAGGGATCTCAAGTGCGATCGCACCTGAATTTCCCCTAAAATAATTTCTACTCCCTCAATCCAAAATCTAAAATCCAAAATCTAAAATCGAAATGACTCATTCCACCGATATCGTCACCCTCGCCCGCTGGATGGCAGCCGACTTCAGCAACCAAGCCCAAGCCTTTGAAAATCCGCCATTCTTCGCCCACATCCGCGTCTGCATGAGACCTTTGCCCGTAGAAGTTCTGGATGGGATCAGCTTGTACCTAGAACAAGCCTACGATATTGAACTGAATGTACCGTACCGAGTCCGAGTTTTGAAATTAGTCCCGGTGGGCGATCGAATCGACATCGAAAATTATGCCATAGAAAACGAAGAACAATTCTACGGCGCTGCCCGCGACCCGCAACGGCTGCAAGAAATCAAAAAAGCACAACTGACACTGCTTCCCGGCTGCACCTTTATTACGCAGTGGACGGGCAACAGCTTCAAAGGGTCTGTCGAACCCGGAAAAGGCTGCATGGTCGTCAGAAAGGGCAAAAAAACCTATCTAGACAGCGAATTCGAGATTGACCAAGACAAATTTATTAGCCACGATCGCGGACGTGACCCCGAAACCGATGCCCACGTCTGGGGAGCCCAGGCCGGCCCCTTTGAATTCACCCGCCGTGCCAGTTTCGCCGACGAAATTTCGGTTTAATCCAAAAAAACAGAGTCCCTCCTGGGCGAACACGCTTGATTAAAGGTTCAGAATGCACCATAACCTGATACATTAACCCAGTATTGGCAAGCAAGATTCACCGTTGATTTATGAAAGTCCTGGTTATTGGTGGCGATGGCTATTGCGGTTGGGCAACCGCACTCTACCTTTCTAACAAGGGTTACGAAGTTGGCATCCTCGACAGCTTCGTGCGGCGGCACTGGGATCTGGAACTGTGCAGCGACACCCTCACTCCCATCGCACCGATTCAGCAACGACTCCAGCGATGGCAAGATTTAACGGGCAAGTCGATCGACTTGTTCGTCGGTGACATCACCAACTACGATTTTCTCAGCAAAAGCATGAGAAAATTTGCACCAGAGGCGATCGTCCATTTCGGCGAACAGCGTTCGGCACCTTTCTCAATGATCGATCGCGAACACGCAGTCCTCACCCAAGTCAATAACGTCGTCGGGACACTCAACCTGCTGTACGCCATCCGCGAAGACTTCCCCGACTGTCACCTAGTGAAATTGGGGACAATGGGCGAATACGGCACCCCGAATATTGACATTGAAGAAGGCTACATCACGATCGAACACAACGGCCGCAAGGATACACTACCCTATCCCAAACAACCAGGCAGTTTCTACCACCTGTCAAAAGTCCACGACTCCCACAACATCCATTTTGCTTGCAAAATCTGGGGTTTAAGAGCCACCGACTTAAATCAGGGCGTAGTCTACGGCGTGCTCACAGATGAAACCGGCATGGACGAACTGTTGATCAACCGTTTGGACTACGACGGAGTATTCGGTACGGCCTTGAACAGATTTTGCATCCAAGCTGCGATCGGTCATCCTCTGACAGTTTACGGCACTGGTGGACAAACCCGCAGCTTCTTAGACATTCGGGATACCGTGCGGTGCGTGGAATTAGCGATCGCCAACCCCGCCGAAGCCGGACAATTCCGCGTCTTCAACCAATTCACCGAACTATTCAGCGTCGGCGACTTAGCCTCCTTGGTGCAAAAAGCAGGCATGGCAATGGGATTAAAAGTAGAAATCAACAACATCGAAAATCCCAGAGTCGAGAAAGAAGAACATTATTTCAATGCCAAAAACACCAATTTGCTAGACCTCGGTTTGCAACCGCACTATCTCTCAGATTCCCTGCTCGATTCTCTGCTGAATTTTGCTACGAAATATCAGCATCGTGTCGATAAAAACCAGATTTTGCCGAAGGTTTCTTGGAAGTAAGTTCTGGTATCTATTTGCGGGTAAGAGATTTTTTAACGAACCGCGAAGGCGCGAAGGGCGCGAAGCAAGAGGAAAGAAGGGAAGAGAGGAGAAATGTTTGCAAGTTTAGAAGGGATTTCTTTGTAGATTAATTTTTTCATATCTATCTTTTTGATCTTTTGCTCTGTGTTCTCTGCGTCCTCTGCGCTTAGTTGCAAAATGGCATAAGGTTTTTAAGGCTGGCTTTTTGGGAATAAAACCGTGAAAAGTCACATTTTTGTTCTGTGGCTTTTGGTTGTTCTGCCGGGATTTTCAGCGAGTGCAGTTTGTGCTGATTATTTAATATCGGAATGGGCTGCATTAACGGCAAGTTATCACAATTAGCGCCGAGTTAGCGAAGGCTTATCTGCCACTTAAAAAGCAAGATAAAGTGCCGGAACCGCACAGTAAATTCACAGAATTAATTGCTGGGCTGAAAGTGTGGGATGGCTTTGAGGTGGGATAATTATATCAATTGGCATTCAGGGAATTGGCATTTTATCCCAAAAACCTCTCGCTCGGAATTAGCGGTAGTGCAACAGAAAGAAGAAGTGTAGAAAAGCAGCCGATCGCACGCAATGACTTAGCTCCCCGCGAGACAGTGTATCCTGTTACCGATGACCTTGGCCGCAGAGTAGGATTATCGGCTCCCTAAATAACTTATTTTTATGAAAATTGCTCTGTTCACTGAGACATTTCTGCCAAAAATAGATGGCATTGTGACGCGCCTAATTCACACTGTAGATCACTTGCAGCGATCGGGCGAACAAGTTCTGATTTTTTCTCCAGATTACGGGATTAAAGAATACAAAGGCGCCCGAGTTTACGGTGTGGAGGGTTTGCCTTTGCCGATGTACCCGGAATTGAAAATGGCACTTCCTTCTCCGGCTGTCGGTCGCCAATTAGAGCAGTTTAAACCGGATATTATTCACGTTGTCAATCCCGCTATTTTGGGATTGGGCGGTATATATTACGGCAAAAAGTTCAACATTCCGATTTTGGCTTCTTACCACACGCATTTGCCGAAATACTTGCACCACTACGGTTTCGGAGTTCTCGAACCTTTATTGTGGGAATTGCTCAAGGGAGCTCACAACCAAGCAGAATTGAATCTGTGTACTTCTACAGCAATGGTGGAAGAACTCAGAAACCACGGGATCGATCGGGTAGATTTGTGGCAGCGGGGCGTAGATACTGAAATGTTTGTCCCGGAATTGGCAAGTCGAGAAATGCGATCGCGCCTTTCTGAAAATAACCCAGACAGTCCCCTGCTGCTGTACGTCGGCCGCCTGGGTGCAGAAAAAGAAATCGAACGCATCAAACCAGTCCTCGCAGCGATTCCCGATGCCCGCCTCGCCTTAGTGGGAGACGGCCCGCATCGGCAAACCCTTGAACAATATTTTGCCGGTACACCCACCAATTTTGTCGGCTACCTCAAGGGGCAAGAACTCGCAAGAGCTTACGCATCGGCCGACGCCTTCATTTTTCCCTCCCGCACCGAAACCCTGGGCTTAGTGCTCCTAGAAGCAATGGCTGCGGGGACGCCTGTAGTGGCGGCGCGCAGCGGCGGAATTCCCGATATCGTCACCGACGGTGTTAACGGATATTTATTTGACCCCGCCGACGAAGAAGGAGCACTCGCCGCCACCAAGCGTCTATTTGCGAATCCTGAAGAACGGGAAACCCTGCGCCATAACGCTCGCCGAGAAGCCGAACGCTGGGGTTGGGCTGCCGCCGCCGCACAACTCCAGCGGTACTATCAATCAGTGGTGTTTGCCCAGTCTGTGCCCAGAGCAGCCTAAAGGTCAGGATCTGTAGCACCTTTAAACTTCATCGCCAGCTTAGTTTCCCTGTTCGATAGTCAGTTGGTAGTGAGGAGGGATGTTTTCAAAGACCGATCAAACTTTTTTGCTGCATAAATTACCGTCGTTATCCTGCTGTTGCGTTTACCATTAAACTATGAGTAAGCTCTGTAGGAATGCCTTGCGCGCTGCTTTCATAGCGCCCTTTACCTGACCGGATACGGTCGCCGAGTGCGCTAAAACCGTCACACCGCGCTGCCGCCGAGCACAGAGTGTCAAATCTACCTTGCACTCTTGATCGAACGAAAGTCTGGGAGCTAGTTTTCCGGCGGATACGGTTCCGAACTCAAGTTCAGCTTTAATTGACGAACCCTCATCAGTATCCAGGTTGTAAAAAAGATCGATCGAGCATACATAACAAGCAAACTGAAGTTGCGTGCGCCACTTTTGAACTCAGGATTCATCAAAACGGCAAGCGAGTGCCGACGCGCTTGCAAACAAATCCAAGAGTTTGCACTGCCGCCGAATCTAGCGCGGCTCAACCTGCAGTCAGTTTACCCTTCTGAGCAAGCAGTTAATCATGACATTCTCCAATACTGGTAGCGTTCTGGCTACACTGACTCAAGTCAATTTTATGGGGGCATTGACCTCCCGTGTTAAGAGCCTGCCAGTTCCTGAATTAGTCTGCCTGCTGGACTTTATCACGGCTGAATTTCAGCAATTTATCCGGGCGATGGATCTGATTAACAATGAAGCACTCGAAACTCTCTTAGAGCAACTGTTAGATGCCTTCACTGTTAAAATTGGTCAGATTCTGCAAGCAGACCGGACAACAATTTTTTTGGTTGACTCCAACAAAAATCAACTGTGGCACAAAATAGTCGATCCACTTACGGGCGAGGATGTAGAAGTACGCTTGCCGATGGATGCAGGCATTTTAGGCTACGTAGCAACAACCGGAAAATCGATCAATGTCACCGAAGCTCGATCGCACGAGCATTTTAATTCCGAAGTAGACGAACCACCGGGCTATCAGATCGAGACCATCCTCTGTATGCCGATTTTTAGCAGCAAGAGCCAACATGAACCCGTAGCGGTGGTCAGACTGTTAAATAAAGCTGGCAATGTCTCCTTTAGCGAGGAAGACGAACAGCAGTTCCAGGCTTTTGCAGATTCGATCGGGATTATTCTCGAAAGTTGTCAGTCTTTCTACGTCGTCGCCCGCAACCAGCGAGGGGTTGCCGCACTTTTGAGAGCCACCACGACTTTGGGTCAAAGTCTTGACTTGGAAACAACTTTGCGCTCTGTCATGGATCAAGCTCGCGACTTGATGCAAGCCGATCGCAGCACGCTATTTTTGTTAAATCGGGAAACCAACGAACTCTGGACAAAAGTCGCTAAGGCTGACGGCAAAACGATGATGGAAATCCGTATTCCTGCGAATAGGGGAATTGCTGGCTACGTGGCTTCGACTGGTCAACCTCTAAATATTACAGATGCTTACGACGATCCCCGCTTTGACCCATCTACAGACCAGCAAACGGGATACCGCACTCGGACTGTCTTGTGTATGCCGGTGCATAACGCTAAAGGTGAGCTGATCGGGGTAACTCAGCTAATTAATAAGAATCAAGGTACTTTCACCCCTTCCGACGAAGAGTTTTTGCGAGCGTTTAATTCCCAAGCGGGAATGGCGTTGCAAAATTCTCAACTGTTTCAAAACGTGATGGTGGAAAAGCAGTATCAGAAAGATATGCTGCAAAGTCTTTCTGATGCAGTGATTTCCACGGATTTGAAGGGGCGAGTGGTGACTATTAACGAAGCCGCCCTAGAATTGTTGGGCTGTCCGGTAAATCAAGCTAAAAGCAAACACAATCCCCAGATTTGGGAAGATAAACTTGTGAATCGCTATGTTTGGGAAGTAGTGCCGATCGACAATTTGCAATTTCGACTAGAAGACAGTCTCAAAAATGCTGCCAGACATTACGTTCCCGAACAAAGTTTAACTTTGGGATTGTTGGTGGAAAAAACGCTAAATTCCCAACAACAAAAAGAAGAAGAAGAAGAAGAAAGTTATATTTTGGCCGTACCCGATCGCAATGACCCTAATTTATATTACGCTTGGGGCGAAAACAGCGCGTGGACTGAGGAAGTAGCGTTGGCAGAATTAGCTAATGCCCAATCTCTATTTTCGCTGCGAAATTCTGCCCTGTATCACCCTTATTGTCCGCTGCCCATCCCCGCCTCTCGAATTAAACTAATTGAACGTAGTTTGAATTTGACTGTCAACCCGCTGATCAATCCAGAGGGCGGCGTGCGTGGCGGTTTAGTGGTACTCGAAGACATCAGCCGCGAAAAGCGGATGAAAAATACGATGTACCGCTACCTGACTCCTGGAGTCGTAGATAAAGTGATGGCTTTAGGTGAAGGCGCCATGATGGTGGGCGAACGCAAAGAAGTGACTATTTTATTTTCCGACATTCGCGGCTACACCACGCTGACCGAAAATCTGGGAGCGTCCCAGGTGGTATCCCTGCTAAACGAATATTTTGAGACGATGGTGGAGGCCGTTTTCCACCACGAAGGTACTTTAGACAAGTTTATCGGCGATGCTTTAATGGCGGTGTTCGGCGCCCCCCTGCCGCTGAATCCCCCGGAAAGTCACGGTTGGATGGCGGTGCAGTCGGCTTTAGATATGCGCCGACGTTTGAAAGAGTTTAATGATTCTCGGCCCGGCGAAGATCCGTTTCGCTTCGGAATTGGGATTAGTTCCGGAGAGGTGGTTTCGGGAAATATTGGTTCCCAAAAGCGGATGGATTACACGGTAATCGGGGATGCGGTGAACTTGAGTTCGCGATTGGAACAGCTTACAAAGGAGTACGGGTGCGATATAATTTTGAGCGAATTTACATACAGTTTGTGCAGCGAACGGATTTGGGTGCGAGAGTTGGACAAGGTGCGGGTTAAGGGCCAAAATCAGCCGGTGGGCATTTACGAGTTGTTGCAAAATAGTTCTGAACCCATCGACGGGGAAACCCTTCGGTTTATGGAACTTTACAGTAACGGTAGGGAGGCTTATATTGCTAGAAATTTTCAGAAAGCTATTAGTTATTTTGAAGCGGCTTTAGCAATGCGACCGAGCGATCGACCTGTGGAAGTTCACCTCGACCGATCCCTGAGCTATTTGGAAGTACCCCCGCCCGATGATTGGGACGGCGTGCATAGGATGACAACCAAGTAGTAGATTATATTACATCCGAGTGTTCAAAAGTAAAAAGATTGCATAAAGATTTGAAATCTTCCTTATGACAGAGTTAATAAGTGTAAAAATGTGAAAACATAAATCGGATGCGAGATTAAAGTTTAGTATTTGTTTGCAGTCACTTAAATGAATTATTTATCTGTTCCGAATGCCACAAAAGCCGATCGCATTCTGGTGGTAGACGACGCACCAGATAATGTTTTATTGGTACAGACAATCCTAGAAGAAGAAGGTTACGAAATTAGCACTGCAGAAAACGGCTTTTCTGCCTTGAGTCAAATTGACAAGTCAGCCCCGGATTTGGTACTGCTAGACGTGATGATGCCGGGAATGGACGGTTATGAAGTCACCAAGCGAATGCGACAAAATAAGGAATTGCCCTTTATCCCGATTTTGTTAATCACGGCTCACGACAGTGCGAGCGTAGTCCAGGGATTGGACATGGGAGCAGACGATTTCATCCGCAAACCAGTCGAAATGGACGAACTGCTGGCGAGGGTTCGATCGCTTTTGCGGCTAAAACACAGCGTAGACGAGCGCAATTCGATCGCCCTGCAGCGCGAAGATTTTGTCTCTCGACTCGCTCACGACTTGCGGACGCCCCTGGTAGCAGCCGATCGAATGCTAACTTTAATGCAGCAGGGAGCTTTGGGAGACATTTCGCTTCCCATGCGCGACGCTTTCGGGACGATGGTTCGCAGCAACAAAAACCTGATCGCGATGGTAAATATGCTGCTGGAAGTCTACCGCTACGAAGCAGGCCGCAAATCCCTAAGTTTCGCTCCCGTGGACTTGCGCCAGCTTATTACTGAGGTCGCTGAAGAACTCGCTCCCCTAGCCGATGCTAAAGGTTTGTCCATAAATTTAGACTTGACCGAAAGTGCAGAAAGTGCACCGATTGCGAAGTATCCGGGCGATCGTCTGGAACTGCACCGCTTGATGACAAATTTAATCGGAAATGCGATTAAATTCACCGACAGCGGCTCAATAGATGTCAGCTTAAAAGCTGCGAATTCGCCTGCTTATACTAGCTTCAAAAACCAACCGCTGGCATGGGTAATCATAGAAATCAAAGACACCGGCGCCGGGATTTCTCCCACCGAAAAAGCAAAGTTATTTGAAAGGTTTGGCCCGGGAACTCACAAGAGATCCAGTACAGGTTTGGGATTACACCTCTGCCGCCAAATAGTCGAAGCTCACCGCGGCACGATCGAGGTAACATCAGACTTGGGCAAAGGCAGTTTGTTTACAATTCGCTTGCCTTGTTAGAGCGGTATAATTAACTCTAACTTTGGGGTACGAAAGGCGCACATTACTACAGATAAGTTGTAATTGTAGGGTGCGCCATAAGCACCTAATCGAATTATGGTTAATTTACCGGATGTCATATAATTACTTCGCAACGGAATTTATGGCAATATGTCTAACTGTCCAGTGTGCGGTGCTGAATACATAGAAGACAAAGCAGAGTTTTGCTCGATTTGCGGCTGGGATGTGACTCCCTACCCGCAACGTGCTAAGCCTTCCAAAACTTATTTAAAAAAAGAACGAGTTAGATTGCAGTGGGCAAAACAAATGTGGGAAGTGGCCCGCAATCAACAAGATTGGTCAGCAAAATTTGATGAGTTGCAGGGCGAAATGCAGCAAGGTGCGATCGCCCGCACGTACCTTCAATCTCAGTTAGAATGGGTTTTGTATCGCCTCGAACAACTAAACCCCGAATTGATTGTCAGCACTCTACTGCGACTGGAAGACAAAATCGGCGCCATACCTGACAAAACTCCGGCTGTCTCTGAAGTGGGGATGGACTACCGGCAACTGACAAAGCTATTAGAAACCGGAAAATGGCGCAAAGCTGACGAACACACTTGGGAAATCTTGCTGCAAATCGCTGTTAGGGAAGACGAAGGCTGGCTGAGTGCAGCCGATATTGACAGTTTTCCTCCTACAGACCTTCGCACGATCGACCAACTTTGGCAACAATACAGCAGCGGGCAGTTTGGGTTGAGCGTGCAGCAGCAGATTTGGGTAAGTACCGAGGCAAATTATACTGAATTTTGCGATCGAGTCGGCTGGCGAGTCAAGGAAAATTGGAAATATTACAGCGAGCTCTCGTTCAACGAAAATGCTCCCCCCGGACATCTCCCTGTCACCGCCTGGAGGCAGCGCGCCTGTTACGGTGCTGGTAAACTCACCGCGGCAGAAAACTTTGCCCGCATCGCTGCGAAACTGGCAACTGGCGATCGCTAATCATCCAAAATAAAAAATTCAAAATCGACATTAACTGCTATAATCAAAACGGTTTAGCAACTGGGGCTGTGGCTCAGATGGATAGAGCAAGCGCCTCCTGAAGAATCGGGCACCCTGCGAGGAAACTCTGGGAGTGAATGTGGTCAAATTTGGTGAAACCTAAAGAGTTCATGGGTTCCTATGACTCTAAGGCAATACCAAGCCAAGCCTGAGTTCAGGGCGATTAAAGAATTGCCTATATTGAAATCAGGAAGGTTTAGAGACTAGACGGTCACCACCTAAAGGCCGCAAGCCTATGGTGAAGGTATAGTCCAGAGAGTGGGGAAACTCACACAAATCTGAAGCGCTAGGCCGCCGGTTCGAACCCGGCCAGTCCCGTTAAAAATCAAGAAAAATTAAAAGCAGGAGGGGAAAGCTTAAGTTTTGCCCCTCTTTTTTGTATATCCGCTAACGAATTCGCCCACAGACGAATACTTGCTGGAAGACGAGGGCTTACGCAGAACCTCTCTCTCTAGAGTCCCTCTGAAATCTAAAATCTAAAATCTCCCGTTTAAGCCCCCAACATCAGCGTAGAGTCAATCTAAAATCTAAAATCTAAAATCTAAAATCCTATGATCCCCAGACCCTGTTTTAATTTTTAATTTTTAATTCCTGTTAGTGGGCTATACGTGCGGTATTTTTTGTTATGGTTCCTTTGTCAGTTACATAAAATTTTTATAGGTTTAGATGTGGTTAAGAATCCATTCAAACACTCAGCGTTACAAGCGTTTGAACACTTCACGCAGTTTTTGGTTCCTAGTAGGGCTTTTAATGGCGTGTTGGTTTGGCTATCAGCAGGTTAAGAGCGAATTTCAGAGACCCCAGGCGGTGTTAGTTCTAGGTGGGGCTACTGAGCGAGAGGTGTTTGCCGCCAAATTTGCTCGGGTTCATCCTGAATTGCCGATTTGGGTGTCCTCTGGGAGCAATCCCGAGTTCGCGGAATGGGTGTTTTCAGAAGCGGGAATTGAGTCCGATCGCCTGCACTTAGACTACAGAGCGGTGGATACGGTAACAAATTTTACCACGCTGGTAGATGAATTGAAAGCTCAAGGGATTGAGAGCGTGTATCTGATCACTTCTGACGATCATATGCGGCGAGCTCAGATTATCGGCGAAATCGTGCTCGGCAGTCGAGGCATTAGCTTTAAGCCTGTGGCAGTTCCGTCTGGTCGAACCCCCGAACCAATGGAAAAAGCTCTTCGCGACGGCGCTAGGGCTATTCTTTGGCTGACAACGGGTTATACGGGTGCTAACTTCACCCAAGCCAGAATTCAATAAACAAAGGGAAGGATTAAGCAAGTTTTAATTTTTTTCCATTCCATCTGGTTTGAAAACTTGTCTTCTATAGCGATTTAACGAACCGCGAAGACGCTGATGACAAATGCGTAAAAGAAGAGAAGGAGTAGTTTAAAATTAGTAGATGAACTTCAAAAGCTAAAGTTAATGACCGAGCAAATTCTGCCGCAAGTTCTAGAGCAAATTTTGAGTTATAGCAAAACGCCGGATGCTGTTTTTTCGGCTTTGGTGCCGGCTTTAGGCGAGGTGTTAAATTGCGATCGCGTCTTTCTCTACCTCCGCAATCCTGAAACCCAAATTGGCAGAGTACCTTACTGCTGGCGTCGCAACTCAAACTATCCAGAGGTTTGGGACCCGGAATGGAAAAAAGAACCTGAATCTTTAGGGGAAGAAGACCCTTTGTTTGCAGCAGCTTTGCGAACTAAACCGTCGATTTTTGTTGAGGATGTTGAAACAGCCCATCCTGAAGTGGTCAACAAAGATTTTGAGGCCAAAGAGTTCGGACATCGAGCTTTGATTCACGCTCACCTTTGTGATGACGGCTTATTGTGGGGGGTATTGCAGCCTTGTATGTTCGATCGCCCCAGAGTTTGGACTGACTTCGATCGCCAAGTTATCGCAGCAGTTACAGAAAAAATTTCGCCCTTAGCTGTTGCTTATGTCACCGCCTCAGCACCAAAAGATGAGCCATAAAAATCAATAATTGACTTGTAGGCAGGGGATGGGCAATGAAAAAATCTAAACTTAAGACTAAAACCACGTCTAGATCTGGGTTTTAGCCGAATCTCAATCCCCTTTCCGGCAGACGAAAGACCGTTTCCGGTTCCCCCCTTTTTAAATTAGGGGGGAACGATGCGCTAATTTTCACAGAGAATTCGGGTACTAAATTTGAGCTGATTGTTCTCACCAATGGTGAGGTGTGCATCGCCCTAGGGATAGACTTGGTGCACAATTCTTGTTTAAAAAACGCCCCAATTTTGAATGCCCCGACTGCTGAAAATCCCTTGAGCCCGACTAATATCATCCTCAGCGCCATCTACTACCACCAAATAATCGCCTGCCCGCAGGCGATCGGTGTAAATTCTAGCTGTTTCTTCGGGAATTCCCAAGTCAGTCAAGGCTTTCACCACTCCACCGAAAGCCGCAGCCGCGACGCCAGTGCTTGCTACGCCAGCCACGAGTGAGGCGCCCAAAGTCCCCGCTGCAATCATCGGCCCGATTCCGGGAATAGCTAAACTTCCCAGACCCACTAGCACGGTGGCTAAAGCACTATTTGTCAGAGTGTCTGCTACCACTCCTGCTCCTGTGTCTAGATTTTTATCGCCTACGTGAGCGATCGTTTGAGTATCGCCTACAGACTCACCTGCATCCCTAGCAACAACCGAAACTTTATCCATTGGAAACCCGGAAGATTTCAATTCTGTCAGAGCTTGCTCAGCCTCTTCGCGGTTAGAAAACAATCCCAACGCGCGGGTTTGATTGCTTGTTACCATATCTTTCTTCTTATCTCCTGTCAAATTAAACTCAAATTCAAGCCTAATTATTGTGCTTGTTTTCAATCACTTATATTGATATTTTTCGATGTTTATCTTTAGCATTCATCTATCTGTAGATATAACCTGAAAAATAGCAACAAAAGTTATAAAATCAGCGACCTAAATCGTGCATGGCATTAATCTCGATCGCACATCTTTGAGTCAGCGCCTGCAACTCCTCGCGATCCGAAGAACCGGGCGCTTCAATTAGCTTGCCAATTCGCACGGTTAGGGGCACCGGACGCGGCACTGCCGAACCTTTCGACGCGATCGCGTGAGTTCCCCACAAACTAACAGGTAACAGCGGCGCTTTAGCTTTAGCAGCTATCAGCGCCGCACCTAATTTCGGTTCAGTAATTCTGCCGTCTGGCGTGCGAGTTCCCTGCAAAAATACACCCGTCGCCCAGCCATTTTCCAAAGAGTTGATAGCCGATCGAATGGCACTGCGATCGGCACTTTCCCGCTTCACTGGATAAGCACCGTAAAGCGTAATTGCCTGCTTCAAAATAGGAACTTTAAATAACTCTTCCTTTGCCATAAATGCCACCGGTCGCCTCATGCAATTAGACAAAATCGGCGGGTCAAAATCGCTGGCGTGATTGCTGACTACCACCAGCGGCCCTTCTGTCGGAACATTTTCTGCACCGTAGATGCGGCCGCGAAAGTACAGGTGCAGCATCGGGCTGACAATTGACCATTTGAATAAATAGTAGAGAAGTAAACTTTCGACTGGTTCGCGACTTTTGCTCACAGAAAAACCTTAGATTTTAAATTACATCGAATATTAGCCTATCAGATCGAGTCCGTTTGAGATTATTCGGCGTTTGAAACCGCTTCTTGTCAAACGAAGTCCGCCTGCGCGGACTGAAGAATATAGTCCGCGCAGGCGGACTTTGCTTGTGTAGCGCCAGAATTTATTCTGGCGGACTATTTGCTTGCGTAGCGCCAAAATAAATTTTGGCGAATTGCTGAATCTCAAAACTTTGCAAAGGCTCAATTTCCAGCCAGCATGGCTTTTTGTCCTTCCGAAGAAGTCGCGTAGCCCAAGAAATCCTTAACTGCTTGGCTAGGAGGGTTTTTGTAGGCGTAGTACAACTGCCGCTTGTAAGGATAGTTACCAGCATCCGGCGTCGCACCGTTGACGGGAACAACGCGCACAGTTTTCTGATTGGCTACTTGAGCGAAAGTCGCATAGCCAATGCCGTTGTTGCCTAAAGCTTGCAGCAGCGGAGTTGTCGCATCTCGATCGAGCGTGGTAATATTTGCCGTCGTGCCAAACTCGCCACCTCCTAGCACTTGTTCTTTAAACGTTTGGTGAGTGCCACTAACTGCCGGTCTGTTAATTACTTTAATTTGGCCCGCCGGGCCGCCGACTTTCGACCAGTCTTGAGCATTTCCCTTGAAGATATCTTGAACTTGAGCGGAGGTTAAACCTCCTTTGAAGGGGTTGTTAATGCCAACTACAAGGGCGATCGTATCTAGGGCAACAGGCACCGCTGCTAAACCCTGACCTTGTTCTTGAGCCGTCAAAGGTCGCGATACCGCTGCAATATCGGCTGTTCCCGCCACCAAATCTTGAATTCCCTTTGCAGAACCATTTGCTTTGGTATCGACTGTCGTGCCGGAAAACTTGCCTTGAAAGCCGTTCTTGAGGTTCTGATTGATTGTCACCATGCTGGTAGAACCGTCAATTCTCACGGCCGTACCCGCAGGTACGGAAGCTGGAAGCGCAAAGGAAGTAGCTGCAACAGGGGAAGCACCGCCGACTACTGGCGCGACGGGAGGCAGATTGGCCCCACCACCGCCTGCGGGTATGGGAGTGGGGGGATTGTTACTAACATCTTGCGATGCTGGTTTGTTGAGAAAAAAGAACCAACCGCCACCGGCGAGCAACAGAAATAACAGAATAAAAACTATGGGGGGAGGCCCGCTCTTAGCCATAAAATTCTCCTTAGCTGGGAAGTTCTTTGTTGTTGGAGCCGTCTAACATTTGTAGCCTGCGATTAACTTCATCGTCTAAGGTCATATTTTCTAATTCTGCCTGAAGTCTTTCTTGGGGGTTTTCAGATAGTTCTGCTAAAGCTTGCTGTTCGAGGTTGCGGCCGTGGACGGCGTTTTTGGCTTGCTCAAATTGCGATCGAGCTGAATCGATACTGAGGTCGTTGTTGACTTGGGATATGGCTCGAAGGGCTTCGTTAATCTCAGCCATATCTTTCATATTTTGCATATCGGTTTTGTAGGCTTCCAGCTTCATCCGTTCTCGATTTAGCTTGTCTTTGGAAGCGTTGACGTACTGTTCGGCTTGTTTTACTTGAGCTTCTAACTGCGGCAGAATTTGTTCTGTCTGAATTACTTTCGACATTGCCAAGCGGGCTGCTTCTTCGTTGCCGTTGCGCTGGGCTGTGATGGCTTGGCGCTCTACGGTTTGCATTTCCCTAACTTTTTCTTCATATTTAGTTTTGGCGCGCTGGTAGGCTGCAACTTGGGTGGAGACTGCTGCTGCTAGCTTTTGCACGGATTCTTGCATCGATCGCAGTGACTCTTCGGCTACCGCCACCGCCACCGGGCCGCCTGATTCTACGGGCAGTCCCCACATCCAATTCCAGGCACCAACTATGATTCTGCCTGCCTTGTCGCCCATTAACCAGTAAAGGACTTTTTTCATATAAATACCAGATAAGCTTGGTTTTTACGCCTAGTTTACATCAGGATTTGTCGATCGCCCCGTCAGCTCGATCGATATCTACAATTTTAATAAATATTTTCTAACTGTCTGAATCGTCTATCCCCAATTAGCACCACAGGCAATATTCGGATTTTCCTGTGGTGCTATTTGTTTTTCGGCAATCTTCAGGCCTGTTAACTCTCAATTTTACCGCCTGGGATTTCATCACAGGTTAAAAATAGATTAAGCTGGCAAATCTGCAAAACTACTAACATTTACCAGCGCTAAATCCGGACAAGTCCGTTTGATCAAACCTGTCAGAACTTTGCCGGGGCCAATTTCCACTACGCGATCGATTCCTTGTTGTGGCAATTGCAGCGAAATTTCTCGCCAGCGCACGCCTTTGGTCATCTGCTGAGTCAACCGCTGCTTTAAAGTGGCTGCGCTGGTAGTGGCTGACGGTTCTGCGTTCGAGAGTACCAGCATTTTCGCATCGGAAAATCTTGCAGACTTTAAAGCTAGTTGAAACTCTGCCGCCACCCCAGCCATCAGGGGAGAGTGAAACGCACCGGAAACATTCAATTTAACCGCGCGTTTGACTTTGATTTTGGCAAGTAAATCTTCTACTGCTGCGGGCGTTCCAGAAATCACGACTTGTGCTTCGCTGTTGTCGTTTGCCAGCACTACGTCTCGGCTGTATTGAATTTGCAATTCTAGTTCCTGCCTGTCGAACCCGATCAAAGCCACCATTTGCCCGCCCGAGGCGGTGTCCATGAGTTCGGCGCGGCGTTTGACTAAGCGCAACCCGGTTTCAAAGTCAAAGACGCCTGCTGCGTAGAGGGCAACGTATTCTCCTAAACTGTGACCGGCCACTACCGCTGGTCGATCGCTTTTTTCTCGCATTAAGTCGGTCAAAATGCTTTCTACTACGAACAAGCAAGGCTGAGTGTAGAGAGTCCGAGATAGTTTTGCTTCTTCTTTTTGGCAAACTTCCGAGACAGACCAACCTAAAATTTCTTTAGCGAGCTCAAATTTGGCTTTGGCTGTTGGCAAGTTTAATAAGTCTGCACCCATCCCGATCGCCTGGGAACCTTGTCCGGGAAATACCCATGCTGTTTTAGTCATTTTTCCGGTAATCTGCTAATTGGTGGTTGCTAATTGGTGATTGCAAAAATTCTTTCTTTCCCGCTTCTAAGTTCGCTTGCTGGTATCCGCTATCTTTCGGTTAACGAACTATCTACTCGCGACTCACAATTTTAACATAATAATTGCAGTTTTTACGAAATTTATATTTTTTTTGCTACTTTAATTAAATTAATAGCAGTAACAAAATTTTCCACCTTCTAGCCGGCGAAAGTCGATCGAAAAATAGAGGATTTCCAATTCCAGACCCCGCTTGTCAAGAACTCCTGTCCTCCGGGTGCAGCCGTACACCTTACCCTGTGTGTGTATAGCGTGTTAAAGGATTTGTATTTATCAAGGGTCGAACTCCCGACAATCACCTGGGCAAGTTTACAGTCGGGAAATATCACCTTCCCCATTGAAAAATAGCCGCCCCCCAAGTCAAACCTGCACCGAAACCAGCAGCAGCAATAGTATCGCCCGCTTTAACTTTACCCAGACGCACGGCTTCGTCTAAGGCCAGGGGAATTGAAGCCGCTGAGGTATTGCCGTAATTTGCCAAATTGCTGATTACTTTTTCGGGGGGAATTTTTAGCCTTTGGGCCACGGCATCAAGAATCCGCTGATTGGCTTGGTGCAACAACAGCCAGTCAATTTCAGCAGCGCTAATATTTGCCCGAAACATCGCTTTTTCTATGACTTCCGGCACTTTTTTTACGGCAAACCGATAGATTTCTTGACCGTTCATTGTAATGGGATGAAATCCGCCAACTCCGATGTTGACGCCCTCAATTAATTCTTTTGACTCAGCTTTGTAAGGCAAATTGAGAGACGAATTTTGCGTGCCGTCGCTGCGAATTTCAAATCCCAAAAAGCGATCAACTTCTGAAGCTTGCAATACCACCGAACCGGCACCGTCTCCAAATAGAATGCAAGTACCGCGATCCGACCAATTCACCCAGCGAGACAAAATATCTGCTCCGATCAGCAAAACATTTTGATAAACCCCTGTCCGAATGAACTGCGAGGCTGTAACTAAACCAAAAACAAAGCCCGAACAAGCTGCTGTCAAATCAAAAGCCACAGCTTTTGTTGCGCCCAATTGATATTGAATTTTACTGGCAGTGCCAAACAAATCGTCGGGGCTTGAGGTCGCCAAAATAATCAAATCGATATCTGTAGGCGAAATCTGTGCCATTTCGATCGCCTTTTGAGATGCCTCTGTGGCTAAATCGCACAAAGAAGTGCGATCGTCCGCCAGCCTGCGGGAGCGAATGCCCGTCCGCGCCCCAATCCACTCGTCAGAAGTTTCTACTATCTGACTCAAACCGTTATTATCCAGTGAAACCTGCGGTGTACAAGAACCGCTACCTGTGACGGCAATGCCGAACCCTGATTGCTGCAACATTCCTCTCCATTTACTCGCTGTTCGATCGAGAAATTAAAAATTAAAAACTACTAATTAAAATTATTTTTTAAACTGCTGAAATTACTTTTTTGTGAAGCAAAACCGCTTGTTTAAGCTGATATTTTTAATTTGACATTTTTAATTTTTAATTCCTACTTACTGCCTCTAATTCACAGCTTCTTGTTCCAGAGCGCTTTGCTGATTGGACGAGCGAATTCGCTCCAGCACTTGGTTGTCAATAGCCTCCTTCGCCAAACGAATGGCATTAAAAATCGAGCCAGCTTGAGACGAACCGTGGCTGATAATGCAAACTCCAGCAACGCCCAATAGCAAACCGCCGCCGTGTTCAACGTGGTCTACCCGCTGCTTAAATCCTTGCAAGCTTTTTTGCAGCAGAGGATCGTTAATTTGATGTTGGAGTCCTTTGACTAATTCTTCCTTAAGAACTTGCACCACGACTTCGCCCACCGCTTCGGCAAACTTCAACAACACGTTGCCAACAAACCCGTCGCAGACAATCACGTCGAATTTCCCCGACAGCACGTCGCGGCCTTCGGCATTGCCCACAAAAGGAATGTTCGGGTTGTCCACCAATAACTGGTGAGTCCGCACTGCCGCGTCGTTGCCTTTAGAAGGTTCTTCGCCAATGTTGAGCAGGCCGATTTTAGGTTCGGCGACGCCCAGCACGCACTGGCTGTAAATAGTTCCCATAAGAGCGAACTGCTCCAAAAATTTGGGGCGGCAGTCCACGTTAGCGCCGACATCGAGAATGAGTACAGAGGTGCCCGCTACCATTGTCGGCAAAACCGCACCGATCGCAGGGCGATCGATTCCGGGGAGCCGCCCCAACCTGAGCAGGGCAGCAGCCATTGCCGCGCCGGAGTGACCGGCGGACACCACAGCATCAGCTTGCTGCTGCTTTACCAAGTTCATCGCTACGTTAATCGAAGCGTTGGGCTTGCGTTTGAGGGCACTTAAAGGTTCTTCGTGCATTTCCACCGATCCTTCAGAAGGAACGATTTCTAGCTGACCTGGAGAGACGCGGCCGATCGCGTCTTGTTGCCGGAGCGAGTCTTCTATTTGCTGCGGGTCGCCCACGAGCAAAATCTCTACGCCTAATTCTTCTTGTGCCTTAAGCGCTCCAGCTACAACTTCGGCGGGGGCATGATCCCCACCCATAGCGTCTATTGCAATTCTTGCGCGTGTCGATCCCATTGACCAATGTTTGAGAAACACTAAAAATTCTACCAGGAAGTCAGGAGCGTGAATCCAGAAGTCTGAAGAAAGAACTAAAATCCGCTCGCAACGGCGATCGGACAATTCTCATTTCCGACTACTCTGATAGAGCTTGTTTTGTCACTACTTTACTATTTTTGCCTGCAACTTGAAAAAATCAATGCAATAGTTTACATGACTTTAGGAGTAAAAAATGCTGGATTTATTTAGCTCAGGGATGATGTCTCTGTGGCTGGACATGGCTGGGGTAGGCACTGTCGCGCCTAATGCTGCGTCAGTGCTGGCTTGGCGGGGAGGAATACCCGGGTTAGTGGTGGCCGAAGATTTGGCTTTTGGGCGAATAAATGCGGCAAATCCAGACTTGCCTGCAGAAGCGACGGTGCGGGAATATTTAAAAGACTTGAAAGACAAGAAGCTGATTGACGGCAATCAGGGAATTTGGGTGCAAGCAGGAATGGTGCCGCTGGTAAGTCAGCAGGGGACAATGCTGATGCCTGGGGCTTCGCTGACTAAGATTGCAACTTCTCTGGCGTCGCTGGAGACTTGGGGCGCGGATTATCAGTTTGAAACGCGGTTCCTAGCAACGGGGCCAATTAACAATGGTGTATTGCAGGGAGATTTGGTGGTCAGCGGTGGGGGCGATCCGCTGTTTGTGTGGGAGGAGGCGATCGCCGTTGGCAATGCTCTCAATCAAATGGGTATCGAGCGCGTGGCGGGAAATTTGGTGGTGACAGGCAATTTTCGCATGAATTACGAGTCCGATCCTTTGGCCGCGGGGGAGATACTGCGGCAAGCTCTTGAGGGTAGCAATTGGCCTGCGGACGTGGTGGCAATGTATTCTAAGATGGCTCCAGGAACTAGAAAGCCACAAGTAACGGTTGCCGGCAGCGTCATTGCTGAGAAATTTGTGAGTTCGGGGCATTTGCTGCTGAAACGCCGATCGCTTCCTTTAGCCGAAATTCTCAAGCAGATGAACGTCCACAGCGATAATGAAATGGCTCAGATGCTGGCAGACGATTTGGGCGGGGCAAAAATAGTCCAGCAGCAAGCGACTTGGGCTGCAGGGGTGCCGGAGGAGGAACTTCAATTAGTTAACGGTTCGGGATTGGGAGTGGAAAATCAGATGTCTCCGAGGGCCGCTTGTGGGATGATGCAGGCGATCGCGCGCAACCTTCAGACTACTGGCCTGACGATTGCTGACTTGTTTCCGGTGTCCGGGCGGGATAAAGGCACGGTGGAACATCGGCACATTCCGCGATCGGCTGTGGTGAAAACAGGTAGTTTGGACACGGTGATTGCTTTGGCTGGAGCCATACCCACGCGCGATCGGGGTTTAGTGTGGTTTGCAATTATTAATCGCGGCACCGATTGGGACTCTTTGAGAACACAGCAGGATATATTTTTGCAAAAATTGGTGGCTCAGTGGGGAACTGCATCAATTTTGCCACTAGCAATTACACCGCACATTGACGGCGCCAGACCTGCCTTGGGGGCAGCAAATCGTAGCGATATTTTGGTGGGAGGTTAAGAAATAGGGGTTGAGTTGGGGTTCGGGGAAGGAGCGCTGACAAAATAGCTTAGAATTGGAACAAGACTATTGTGCAAGAAGATGATCAAACTGCGATTGAAGAGATACGGGAAAAAACGCGAGACAAGCTACCGGATTGTAGCTATGAACAGTTCTACTCGCCGCGACGGCCGTCCCCTAGAAGAGCTCGGCTATTACAACCCCAGAAATAATGAAACCAGGCTGGATGTTCCAGCGATTGTCAAGCGCCTACAAGAAGGCGCTCAGCCAACTGACACCGTGCGTGACATCCTGAGAAAAGCCCATGTATTTGAACAAGTCGGAGCCGGAGCCAACGTTGAATCCAGCACAGCAGCAGTCAGCTAGTCCCAACTACGCTGGACTGGTTAAATTTTTAATTGGGCCGTTTTTAGAGACCCCGGGATCTTTGCGGGTTGATTGCGAACTGCACCCGCGCCAATCGCGGGTCTGGGTTCGTCTCGCTTTTGAAGATCCGGACAAAGGGCGAGTTTACGGTAGGGGCGGACGCAATATTCAGGCCATTAGAACTACCCTTGAAGCGGTGGCGCAGACGGCGGGTCAGTCACTCTACTTAGATATATACGATGGCGAAGCGGGCGATCGTGGATCTGGCCCGCCCAGGGGCGATCGCCCGGATCGCCCGGATCGCCCAGATCGCGACCGCCCAGATCGTGGCTCGCGGGAGCCGCGAGGCGATTTCCGACCCCGGACGCCACCTCCGTCGCCGAGTCCCTTAGCTAGCAGAACTCCGAGAGAACAACCTCGCCGTACTAACACACCTACGTTTAGAACGAGCAGAAATACTCCCGGTTATTAACTAACTGCATAGCCAAGAAAGAATTTTAGATTTTAGATTGCCTATTGTAGACTTTGTATTACAAGCCCCGTTAGGTTTGAAATTGCCGGTTTTGCGATCGGAAACAAATGTAAAATTTGAAATTTCAAATGTCAGCGGGGTCGGGTTAATCTAAGATCTAAAATTTCAAATCTAAAATCTAAAATTGCCTGACTTACTAGAAGGGAGATTTGATTTGTGCCTCAAGCACCAAACTCATTGGGGAGCTAAATCTAAAAGACGCCTTAGATACTAGGTAAAACCTAGTAACGGGCGTCTTTTTGTTCGCAAGTAGTGAGTCGTTTAACACTTAGTTGTTAACTTTTAATTGCTTATTTGGAGGAGCTTATGTTGGCATGAATGAAAAACTAACAATAGAGTTACCGAGCACTCAAAGCGCAATGTCGCTGGCCGGTAATCAAGAAGAAAACCTGAAAATGATCTCTAAGCAAACCGGGGCTAACCTGGTAATGCGAGGCCAAGAACTGCTGATTTCAGGCACAAAAAGTCAAGTAGAATTGTGTCATAAATTAGTGCGATCGCTCTCCGACTATTGGAAATCCGGCAAAAATATTACCGGAGTTGAAATCCAGACGGCGCGCCAAGCTTTGGATACTAACCGCCAAGGCGATTTACAAGACTTGCAGCGAGACGTTCTCGCCAGAACCCGCCGCGGCGAAGAAATTAGAGCCAAAACCTTCAAGCAGCGGCAATACGTCCAAGCAGTACGCACGCATGACCTGACATTTTGCATTGGCCCCGCTGGTACTGGCAAAACATTTCTAGCAGCTATTTTCGCCGTGCAAGCGCTGTTAAGCAAGCAGTACGAACGGCTAATTTTAACAAGACCAGCCGTGGAAGCTGGCGAAAAATTAGGGTTTTTGCCGGGAGATTTGCAGCAAAAAGTCGATCCATATTTGCGCCCGCTTTACGACGCCCTGCAAGAAATGATCGACCCTGAAAAAATGGCCGATTTAATGGAAAGAGGCCTGATCGAAGTAGCTCCTTTAGCTTATATGCGGGGGCGCACTCTCAGCAATGCTTTCGTCATTTTGGACGAAGCTCAAAACACGACGCCAGCTCAGATGAAAATGGTGTTGACTCGTCTGGGCTTTCGATCGAGAATGGTAGTAACGGGCGATATCACTCAAACCGATTTGCCGCCAAACCAACAGTCGGGATTGTCAGTTGCCCAAAATATTCTGCGTAACGTTGAGGGCATTGCTTTCTGCGAATTTTCTCAGGCGGATGTGGTGCGACACCCGCTAGTGCAGCGGATTGTCGCTGCTTACGAACTGCACGAAACATGAAGGAATAAGGAATAAGGAAGGCTTTAGTTATCTACGAGAGAAGGAAAGCTTTAGTTATCTACGAGAGAAGGGAGAAGGAAGAATTATCCTTTTTTCCCTAATTCCTTTTCCTAATTCCAAACTACCCTTTTCTTCTTATCGATTTAATTCCAAATCCACAATCCACAATCCACAATTGATATGACTCCGACTCTGAAAGAATTCTTGGAAGCTTGCGAACAATTGGGAACGCTGCGTTTAATCGTGACTAGCAGCGCGGCTGTGCTGGAAGTACGCGGTTCAATTCACAAGCTGTTTTATGCGGAGTTGCCGAAGGGTAAATATGCCAATATGCACGCCGATATATTTGAGTTTCACTTGAATATGGACAAAATTAAACAGGTGAAGTTTGAAACGGGCGAGGCGAAAAGAGGCAATTTTACTACTTATGCAATCCGTTTTTTGGACGAACAAAATGAGGCTGCTTTGAGCGCGTTTTTGCAGTGGGGAAAGCCGGGGGAATACGAACCAGGACAGGTGGAAAATTGGCACGAGTTGAAGGAAAAATACGGGGAGGTTTGGGAACCGGCACCTGTTGAGGCGCTTTAAAAAATAAGCTTTTCCACCTTTAAATTGCATATGGGGGGCGGCATCTCCTGCCCCGCCCCTACTCCCCACAAGAATAAAATTGATTTTTGTGTAAAAGGCAGGATGCCTGTTTCTGAGAAGGTATAAAATATGATGTTTAACTCATTTGTTGTCTAATTTCTGAATTAATGAACTGCAGAGGGCGCAGAGAACGCAGAGAAGAGATAAAGAAGAGAAAGAGAGACAGAAGGTTAGTTGTTTGAATGTAATTGGGTATGAAGGTAATTTGGAGTTTTTGTTTGGTTTTGGTTGTACTGCTGTGGGGTGGCGGTGCGAGGGCGGGGGTTTTGGGCGATCGCCTATCAAGTTTTCCCAATTGGGAAAGCAAGCCTCCTATCGCTGTAGCTAAGGGAGATTTGGTATATCCCGACTGGATGGCGGGGAATTGGAATGTTGCTAGCACTTTGGTAGATTTAGCCGCTCCTTTAGCGCCAAATATTGTGACTCCTGGGTTTGAAAGCAACCGCCAGTATTTGCAGCAGCCAGTATTATTTAAAGTGCGATTTCAACCAGAAAAAAATATTGGTTTTAGTTATAATTATACATCTAAAAAAGCTAAAAAGATTGTAGCCGATCGCACTTTTAACGGTTTGAATATTGCCAAGGCTTATTTAGGCGATCGTAGCGTACTTTCGGTGAAAGTCGATCCGACCAATCCCAACCGCCAAATTACTGTTTTGAAAGGGGAACGCCAACTAATTTCGATTGTTACCAGTCGGGGGACTGAGACGCCGAATCCTCGCGAGTTTGTGTCTACAGAGATTTCTCAGCAGGTGTTTCGGGGAGAGTCTGATATTTATTTAAACGAGGTGGAAACAACAACCGCTTATCGAGTTGTTGGAGGCGGGGAAAATGGCAATTCTGCGAGTAAAAGAATTGAGGCGGATCAGGTGACAGCGATTTATTTGTCGCCGCAAGACCCCGATTATTTTGCTGCTGGGGGGCATCCTGTGGCTTTGTACCGCTATCGGTTGGAGTTGTTACCGAGAGAATCAGCTAATTTATTGTGAATTATGGCAACTCTAGCGGGGCGAAGGGCATGGGAACGAATAATACAAGCTATCTCAACTGGCATTAATCCAAAAGCCAGCGACTGTCAAATGTGGGCTGAGTCACAACAGGGCTGGCATCCTACTCAAACACCTAATGGCCCGTTAAAATATTTTGATAAAAACGGACTAACTAGGTTAACGCTCAAACAGGGAACTCCCAGAACTCCCGGCAGCAACCACCCTCATGTAGAGCTAAAAAATGCTAAAGGCAGTAGAATCGATCTACAAGGAAAGCTCGTTAACAGAAAAAGTCCAGCTAATCATACTCCTATTGATTGGGACATTTAACAATGGAACGCTTAAACTACTGGCAGTTTCCGGGATTTGAAAATATTTATCTAGAGGATAGCTATGTACTTAGCATTAATGCTAAAACATCTATACAAATCCTCTTGGAAGCTGTCCTCACTGAAAATCACTCTCTCTACACTCAGCCCTTACCAGGGGAACAGTATTGTTATCGGCGGATGACCGTCAATTTTCCCCACCCTCAAACCTACGATTTGGTTCTGAACAACATCAGCCCAATTGCAGATCCAGATGGTGGAGTTGATTACGGGAACATAGACGAATTTTTTAGGGCGGAGGACAAATACTATTTAAGAGGGGAATGGGGAGAACTTACTATAGTTTCCGATCCACCCCTACTTTTTGATGAAAACTATTTAATTGTCAGAAACGGCGAGAATTTTATTCAAATCAATAAGGATAAAATCAGTCTTTGTGAATGGAAAAGGGAAAGGGAAGGAGTAATCAGCTTAGTTTACGAAAACGATTTTGGAAGTGATTTATGTGTTCAAATTGAGGCAGAGCAAGATCCCGAAGGCTTTGAAGCAGCTTTGGGGTATATGAACGAACTTGACACATGTCATACAACTGATATTACAGGAGGAGGCGAACTGACATTTGACAAAATCAAGCAGTTTTATGCCCATAATTTTAATCAGGAAAATGTGCAAGCATTTTCTGTTGACAAAATCAAGCAGTTTTATGCCCATAATTTTAATCAGGAAAATGTGCAAGCATTTTCTGTTAAGTTTCCTAGCTCAGCGGGCCATAAATATTCGATTTCGGCAATTACTTCCGACAATAAATTAGGGCAGGCTTTTGCATCTAGCCTAGAATAATTTAAAATTTGGATCTACTGCTAATCGTCGATCGCCCCATCTAAAATTAATCTAAAAAATTAAAAGGTGAAAAATTAATTTTTCACCTTTTAACTCTCGACTTCCAAATTGCCCGTTACTGAACAAACTTCTTGAATGCCAGTGTGACGTTGTGGCCGCCAAATCCAAAAGAATTCGACAGCGCCACATCAACTTTTAGATCGCGACTTGTATGAGGAACATAGTCTAAATCGCACTCAGGATCGGGATTTTCCAAATTAATTGTCGGCGGGATTTTGTCATTGGCGATCGCCATTACCGTCGCCACCGCTTCAATTCCCCCAGAACCGCCCAAAAGATGACCGGTCATTGACTTGGTAGAACTAATTGCTACTTTGTAAGCATGGTCTCCCAAAGTCTTTTTAATCGCTTTCGTTTCCGTAGAATCGTTGGGAAGCGTGCTCGTGCCGTGAGCATTGATATAGCTCACCATATCCGGTGTCAAACCCCCATCTTTGAGCGCTAAAGCCATTGCTCGCGATGCACCTTCGCCCCCGGGTACTGGGGAAGTCATGTGATACGCATCGCAAGTTAAACCGTAGCCAACGATTTCTGCGTAAATCTTCGCGCCACGGGCCAGAGCGTATTCCATTTCTTCTAGAATCAGAATGCCAGCACCTTCGCCGATCACAAAACCATCACGATCGCGATCGAACGGACGAGAAGCATGAGTCGGGTCATCGTTGCGAGTCGAAAGCGCCCTCGCCGCAGCAAAACCCGCCACGGACAAAGGTGTCACCGCAGCTTCCGTACCACCGCAAATCATCGCTTGCGCGTAACCCCCTTGAACTAAGCGAAAGGCATCACCCACGGCATTTGACCCGGCAGCGCAGGCCGTCACGGGGCAAGAGTTCGGTCCTTTAGCACCCGTTTGAATCGCTGTCAGGCCCGCGGCCATATTCGCAATCATCATGGGAATCATAAACGGGCTGCATCGATCGGGGCCGCGATTCAGATAGATCTCTTGCTGGTCTTCCAAAACCTTCAGGCCGCCAATGCCAGTGCCAAGAATGACACCCACCTGTTCTGCGTTCAGGTCGTTAATCTCAAACTTTGCATCAGCAACAGCTTGTTTGCTGGCTGACACCCCAAATTGAGCAAAGCGATCCATCCGCTTTGCTTCCTTGCGCTCTAAATAGTCGTGTGGGTCGTAACCCTTCACCTCTGCGGCAAAGCGGCAGTCGTGTCGCGACGCGTCGAATAAGGTGATCGGGCCTATACCATTCTTCCCGGCAAGCAACCCGTCCCAATATTCGGACAAGGTATTGCCGATCGGTGTAATCGCGCCGAGACCCGTGATAACAACGCGCTTACGCTCTAAATTTGTCATGATTTCAGTTTCAAAAAATTAAACACCCAGAACGCAGAACAAAAGAGGAGTTTGCAGTTTTCTAACTTCTCTCCTCTTAGGGGAAAAGACAGGTATTTTATGCTTTTGGAGCTGTAAGTTTGCTGCTGATGAAATCTACAGAAGCTTGAACCGTAGTAATTCCTTCGGCTGCTTCGTCGGGAATTTCAATATCAAACTCTTCTTCCAAGGCCATGACCAGCTCTACTGTATCTAAGGAATCTGCTCCTAAATCGTTAGCAAAGTTGGCTTCGGGCTTGACTTCGCTCTTATCGACTTCCAGTTGCTCTGCCACAATTTTCTGGACTCTAGCAAAAATGTCGTCTTGGCTCATAACATCGTGTCCTCATTGGTTGCTGCGTATCTAATCTTATCCGAAAGGGGGATCGACAAGAGAAAGGCTGGCCGCTTTTCTAAGTGACACGGGCCAGCGACAATTGGAACACGGACGATCGCAGCAACTTTAGGACTAAAGCAAAAAAACCCCAATAGCCCAAAATCAATCATCTCGTTTAGCCACCTGATAACGTTGAGGAACCGGATTTATGGTCGATGGTGTGTCCGTCATCAACTCAAAATGCTTGAGAAAAGCTGACACTTGACTCCTAGCTAGGCGGTGATACGTTAATGATAAAGAGGGAAAACTAAGCAGGAAGCCTCCCGACTTCGATGGCTCAAGTTTCTTTTCCCGAACCTTGTGTCCCCAGCAGAAACAACTATGCCATCCCAAACTCTCAGATATGCTTACTTTCCCGGTTGCGTTGCCCAAGGGGCGGCCCGCGAACTTTACTTGTCTACAATGGCGCTAACTCAAGCGTTGGGGATTGAACTGGTGGAACTCAAAAAAGCTTCCTGCTGCGGTTCTGGCACTTTCAAGGAAGATTCGCAGTTACTCGAAGATACTGTCAATGCTCGCAATATTGCTTTGGCTGAGGAACTGAATCTGCCTTTGCTGACGCATTGCAGCACTTGTCAAGGTGTAATCGGTCATGTGGACGATCGCCTCAAGGAATCTCAGAAAACCGATCCCAACTACGTAGATAAAGTTAACGGTTTACTAAAAAAACAAGGTTGTTCGCCTTATCAAGGCAGTACCGAGGTGAAACATCTGTTGTGGGCGATCGTTGCCGATTACGGTTTGGAGGAAGTTCAGAAGCGAGTCACCCGCAAGCTTTCGGGCTTGAAGTGCGCGTCTTTTTACGGCTGCTACCTGCTGCGAGCTCAGGATAAGCTGCTTTACGATGACCCGCACCAACCGGAATCGATGGAAAATGTGTTTCGGGCGATCGGGGCAACTCCGGTTTATTATCGAGGCCGGACGCAGTGCTGCGGCTGGCCGTTGGCGAGTTATGCCACTAACCAATCTTTTCAGATGGCAGGCAAACATATTCAAGATGCTCTTGACAATGGCGCTGATTGTATGGTAACGCCTTGTCCGCTTTGTCATTTAAATTTGGATTCGCGACAGCCGGAGGTGGAAAAAGTAATCGGGCGCAAGTTGGGTTTGCCCGTGTTGCATTTGTCGCAATTGGTGGCTTTGGCTTTGGGTGTGGAGCCAAAAAAACTAGGGCTCGATCGACATATTGTTTCCACAAAGCCCGTGTTAGAAAAATTAGGCTTTTAGTCGATCAATTTGCGCGGCTTTGTAGTAAGGACTTTACTCCTTTCTAATATCAAATCCCGTTAGAGCGGAATTATACCCGAGTGCTAGCGGGAAGCTCGATCGCGCTCATACACTCTTGAGTTGATAGAAGATACCGTCCACAATTTGTCGTTTTGTCCCCAGAGGTGGTCTACTCTTCTTCTTGTAGGGCAGCAATGGCGCTGCGGAGTTATCACTCTTTGTCGGTTAAGTTGCTCGACAAGGCCATTTATTTCTGATCTTAGCTCGTCATCAGAGAACCCAAATGGGTTCCTTAAGCTATTGACACCACCGATAAATGAAGCAGTCTAACGACGGGGGCTTCAGCGAACGGCGTTGCACGGTGGCTACACCACTGATAACCGATGCCTCAGTTCTGTTGCCAGCCCTTGTTAGACTGCGATCGCTCTCTTCGCATTCGATAGCCCGGATCTACACTCAAAAGCAAGTGTGGGGGGTGGTAGGTTAATATGCAGACAACAGAAATTGTATACAATTACACAAAATAGTTTTTTAAGACTTCCTAACTGCCAAGTTAGGGACAAGGAATAAGCAATGAAACGAAACCCAGTAAATCTCACACGTTCGGTATTCCTATGGGCAATGCTAGGAATCATTTGTGGTTTGTTTGCTGCAAGTTATTGGATATTTTTGTCTTACATGATGGTGGGATTTGAATATTTTAGTGGACTTTCTCTACTAATCATCATGCCACTTGCCGGCTTGCTCATCGGTTTGCTCATTCATTGGCTGGGAAATCCTGGCGAAATAGGGTTGATTATTGACAACATTCATCTCAATGGCGGGCGGTTACCAATGAACGAGAATCCTTCGATGATTCTGTCGTCGCTAATCAGTATTGCAAGTGGAGGCAGTGCTGGTCCAGAAGCACCAATGGTGCAAGTCACAGGTTCAATTGGTACGTGGTTGGCCGATCGCTTTCAATTGGGTGGAGAGGCACTACGAACTTTGAGTATTGCTGGCATGGCATCTGGTTTTACAGTTTTGTTCGGCGCTCCATTGGGTGGTACTTTTTTTGCTTTAGAAATCCTGCATCATCAGAATGTTGTGGAGTATTTTGAAGCAATATTACCTGCGGTTGTGGCAAGTTGTGCAAGTTACACCATCTTTGTAGCAATTACCCAGCTAGGAATTGGTCCTACCTGGCATTTTCCTCAATACAATGTGGACAGCCTTTATGACTTTGGCGCAGCGATTGCTTATGGAATTGTAGGGGCGATTATGGGGTGGTTTTTTATCGCTGTATTTCGCACTGTTGGTCGCTTGTTTGATTCAATACCCAGCCCAATCTATGTGCGAACTACTTTAGCCGGGCTAGCACTTGGTGTGTTATCAGCTTTATTTCCGCTCACTCGTTTCTTTGGTGAACATCAAATTGAAAAAATTGTTGAGGGCAACTTTTCTTTGGGAGTTGTCTTAACTTTAGTTATTGCTAAAGTGTTTGCCATTAGTACGACCGTAAATGGAGGCTGGCGGGGGGGGATTATCATCCCACTGTTTTTTATAGGAGCCTGTTTAGGAAAGGCAATCGCTATCATTAGTCCTGCCTCCAACGAGACTTTGGCAATGATTTGTGTAATGGCTGCTCTGAATTCAACAGTTACTCGCACTCCAATTAGTACAACTCTGCTACTCGCCAAGTTGACAGGATTTAGCACTTTTACACCCATTCTCTTCGCTAGCCTCGTGGGTTTCTTCTTGGCTCCCCGATCTCCCTTCATTAGCTCACAGCGTAAAGTTGATTAACAAACGCCTAGAATTCCTCTAATAACTCCGTGTAGCGGTGAAAAATACGTGCATTTTGCGAGTATCGGCTCTAAAGGCTTCTGCCATTACAAATGCACCAATGGCATCAAACAACATCTAGCCGTTGATACCAGTCAGCTTGCCGTCTTTTATCCATTGCACAAAAGCCAGTGTGTCCGATGACTGTGGCTTGATTGAAATGTTGAGTCACAACCTCGATTATTTTCACACTCGGGCCCGTCAATATTCCGAAGATTACCATTCTGCAAGGGTAAGGGGTATCACCCGGATAAGATCATCGCAGTTTGGTCAAGAACTTTGAACCCACTCTCACCAATCCTACTGCTAAACTCAATTTGTATTTAATCAGGCTGATGCTCAAACGGTTGGCGAATGATACAGATCCCAAAAGGGTTCCATAAGACTCCCAGGGTGAATAACTGTGAAGTTTTGTCGCTTTTTCGCGAAGTGCTTCCAGGCACTGCGGTAGACTAACCTTTAATTCTCTGTGCAGGCTATAGCGGTGGCACCTCACCGTCAAATCTGTTAATTCGCAGAGGCAGCAAATTTTTAGTGACTCGTTGGGAGCCTTTATTCAATGTCTCATTCAGTCAAAATTTACGATACTTGCATCGGCTGCACTCAATGCGTCCGCGCTTGTCCGACTGACGTTTTGGAGATGGTGCCCTGGGATGGCTGCAAAGCAGCTCAGATTGCCTCCTCTCCCCGCACCGAAGACTGTGTAGGCTGCAAGCGTTGCGAAACTGCTTGCCCTACCGATTTTCTGAGCATCCGGGTTTACCTGGGAGCAGAAACCACTCGCAGTATGGGTCTAGCTTACTAAAAATCGATCGACACGCCGATCGAATTACGGGCACAAGAGAGGGGGCGATTACATTGCCCTCTCTTTTTTTGTCGCGGAATCTGCATTCGGGGCCCGAAGAAGGTAAAAATGATAAAACTTGAGTTTTATTGCGATCGCTAAGCAGGAGTAGTACGTTAAATGTGCGGAATCGTTGGCTATATCGGGACGCAAGCAGCAAGCGAGATTTTGCTAGCAGGATTGGAGAAACTAGAATACCGGGGGTACGATTCAGCGGGCCTCGCTACCATCTCCGAAGGAGAAATTACCTGCATCCGAGCAAAGGGCAAATTGCACAACCTCCGGGAAAAGTTAGCAGAGATAGACTCTCCGGCTCCCATCGGCATCGGACACACCCGCTGGGCAACTCACGGCAAGCCTGAAGAATATAACGCTCACCCTCACCTAGATAATAGCGGGCGAATTGCGGTAGTTCAAAATGGAATTGTCGAAAATTATCGCGAGTTGCGGGAAGAATTGAAAGCAAAGGGACATAAATTTGTCTCGGATACCGATACAGAAGTTATTCCTCATTTAATAGCTGAATTTTTGAAAGAAGCAAGAAGGGAGAAGGAAGAAGGAAAAGATAAAAACACCGAGAAAATTGCTGATTTATCGTTTTTGGAAACTGTTTTAAAGGCAATAAATAAATTAGAAGGAGCTTTTGCGATCGCCGTTATTTGCGCTGATTTTCCCGAGGAAATAATTGTCGCCAGACAGCAAGCTCCTTTGGTGATTGGCTTTGGTGCTGGCGAATTTTTCTGCGCTTCCGACACGCCCGCCTTAGTATCTCACACACGCACTGTTTTGTCCTTGGAAAATGGCGAATTGGCAAGGCTAACTTCGATGGGAGTGGAAGTTTACAGCTTTGCAGGGGAAAGGCTGAAAAAAAGCCCGCGCATCCTTGGTTGGAGTCCGGTTTTAGTCGAAAAACAAGGCTTCAAACACTTCATGCACAAGGAGATTTACGAACAGCCAGCCGTAGTCCGAGCTTGTTTAGAGGCTTATTTAGACAGGGATTGGCAGCCAGGAAATCCGCGCTCTCCCATCAATCTCAACTTGCCCAAAGAACTTTGCGCTGATGTCGAACAAATTTCAATTCTCGCCTGCGGAACGAGCTGGCACGCCTCGCTAATCGGCAAATATTTGTTGGAACAATTAGCTAATATTCCCACTGCGGTGCAGTACGCTTCTGAGTACCGCTACGCACCGGCACCGCTGACAGCAAATACTTTAACTATTGGGGTAACTCAGTCGGGAGAAACGGCAGACACGCTGGCTGCTTTGGGGATGGAACAGCAGCGCCGCGCGGGTTTTACTGATAAATTCCGGGCGAGAATGTTAGGCATTACTAACAGGACTGAAAGTTCGATCGCCCACATGATGCCACACGTGATCAACACCCACGCTGGTATAGAAATCGGCGTTGCGGCGACTAAAACTTTTGTCACTCAGTTGATGGCATTCTATTTCTTAGCTTTGGATTTGGCGCACCAGCGGCAAACAATCAGCACGGAGAGATTGGCAGAAATTATTACTGGTTTGCGCCAGTTGCCGGCGGAAATTGAGAAGTTTTTGGAGATTCAAGAACAGTATGTGGAGGAATTGTCCCACCAGTTTACAGAAACCCAAGATTTTATCTTTTTGGGACGAGGAATTAACTTTCCCATTGCTTTGGAAGGGGCGCTGAAACTGAAGGAAATCAGCTACATTCACGCCGAAGGATATCCGGCGGGAGAGATGAAACACGGCCCGATCGCCCTTTTGGATGCGAAAGTGCCTGTAGTGGCGATCGCCATGCCAGGAAGCGTCTACGAAAAAGTGCTTTCCAACGCTCAGGAAGCCAAGGCGCGCGACGCCCGTTTAATTGGTGTTACGCCCAAGCAAGGTGTGGCGGAAGCCGATATTTTTGACTACATTTTGCCGGTGCCTTTGGTGGATGAATTGTTGTCGCCGATTGTGACAGTGATTCCGCTGCAATTATTGGCTTATCACATTGCGGCGCGTCGGGGTTTGGATGTGGATCAGCCACGAAATTTGGCGAAGTCGGTGACGGTAGAGTAAAAGAATTCAGTTGGCAGTTGGCAGTTGGCAGTTGGCACTTGACTGTTGACTGTTGACTGTTAGCAGTTGTTATTGGTTATTTGTTATTTGTTATCAATAACCTTCCAGGCTCTGCCTCCAATGCGCGATCGCCTATTCCCTCTCGCTGACTCCGCAAATTGCGGCTAACAGCAACCAGCTTGTAGTATTGAGTCGAAAATCAAACAGCGTCACATCTACAGTGTTAAAAAGCGTACAGGCGGCGAAGGCTAATAAATAACTGAAAAAAATTAGGCGATCGGCCGCTCTTACATCTTGACCAACCACCGGACTTGTGATAATAGATATTGAGTTTTGATTGAACACTAAAGCATTTTCGGCTTTTGCCAGTGGTGGTATTTGCTCCGGTTTAATATCCCCAGGAAAAAGTGGCCAATTCGCCAGCAGCAAAACACCCCTAGCCAAAACCCAACCAACTAAACCAAAAAACAGAAGCGTTGTGGGTATTCCCGTTTCCGCAGTCAACATCAGTATCAAACTGTGAGGATGACCGAGCCATTCTTGCATTTGAGCTTGATAGAGAGGCGTAAAATTTCGCAATCCCCAACCAGTCCAAGGACGCTGCTGAGTCATAGACCAAGCAAATTCCCACTGAGTTTTTCTCAAAGTAGCAGTCGGCCGATTTGGGAACATCTCGTCGGTGAGTCTAGCCCAAAAGAAAGCCGGAACAATTCTTCGTAAAGATTGCCGCAGTGGTTGCGGGCCAAAGGCCGACAAAAAAATTGTGCTAGCCACACTCAAAACCGCAGCTAATAATTTTTTATAACCCACATAAAATGCAAAAGCCAAAACTGCGACAACTGCCAGTCCCCAAGCATTGCGAGAATTAGTAAAAATCAAAGCAACAGCATTTCCGATCACTGCACAACTTAAAAATAGGAATCGGAAATTGCGAATCGGAAATTGCGAATCGGGAATCAGCGGTTCATTAATTGTTTCCTTTTTTCCTCTTTCCTCTTCCCTCAAAATCGAGCGGGTAAATCCGTTAAATCCCTTACCTGGAGCGTTCCCGAACCCTTCTCCCATCCACAGTCCCAGTGCTAAAATAAAAGCAATTGTCAGATAGCAAGCTAAAATATTAGCGTACATAAATACAGAAGCCATACGGCCGGGGGGATTGCCTTGGGGTGCAAGTACCCAGCCAAAAACAGGCTGCAATTGATCGATGCCGCTCCAGCCTAAAAATTGCTGTCCCAGGCCTAAAATTATCACTGGAATTGAACTAATTACAATCATCCAAGACAATTGCCGCAATTGAGGCGAAGTTTGAATTAAACGGCTGAAAGCGGCAAACAATATAAAAAAGGGCAAGAAATTGTACAACCCTACAAAAGCCTCAATGCGGTTGTGGGCAAAAACGGCTGTGATGACTAGCAGCACGCTGAGAATTGCGAATCCTCCATTCAGCGGGCGGCGACTAATTTGACGGAACTTTTGCTTGCAAGTGCCGGCCAATCCCAGGAATAAACCTAAAGCTCCCAAAATCGGAATTAAGGGAAAAATCAGCATCCCCACTTGAGCGAAATTCCAAGGGATTTGCAGGCGGGGATCTGGATGTTTTTGGAGGCGAGACTTGAGATTTTCGGCTGTCTGTTTGGCAGCTAATTTCAACCGATTTTTGATATTCACCAACACTCCCAATCTCAAATCTAAAATCTACAATTTACAATCGTTAAGCTAGTTCCCAAACGCATTCCGATCGCGTCAGGCGTATTTGAGCTAAGGCAAAAATGGTCGGGATAATCCTACCGTAGTTCGTGGAGATTGATCGCCAACCTAAATCAGCAAAAAACCAAGTCCACATCACCGGGCCGAGCAACGAAAATACGCTCCGCGTCGCACCGTAACGAGCCGCACTCACCGCCATACCGCGCCGCGCCGTCTGAATTGCGACATAATTTTGAAACTGGGTTGCTGCGGTTGCAGTGCCTGCAAGCACTCCTTGTTTTGCCATTTGATAGGTGGCAAAATGCAGCGCAAATTGATTGGCCATTAGTTTGAGCAGCATTGGTTTTAAGATGGAACTAACAGCTAAAGCACTGCCGCCTTTGAACAGTAAACCCAGCGGGTCTTTTTCAGCAGAAATTGGTAGGGGTTCTGAGAGTTGGGACTCAACGATCGCTCGCTGTACGCGCAGTGTCAGCGCTTGCTGTTCATCTGCCGGTAAACGCTTCCACGCGCGGCCCATTAAGTGCAGAAATACTTCTGCCTCTAAGTCAGTGGTTGACAACTGTCTGGGATAAGGGATTTTGAGATAGCGACAAACTTGAATTAGTGCTTGTCTGTAAGTTACTTGTTCGGTTCGCCCTCTGAGTACCGTCAAACCGTCGGCTGCAAGATAGCGAAATCGCTGTTCTACAGCGTCGAGCCATGCTTGGCGATCGCGACTTTGTACATCTATCGGTGCGGGGGTTTGCACGTAATCTAAAGGGTTAAACTTGCGGCTGAACAGAAGTTCTGTTAGTTGCTGCAATTCTTCTTCTGTTGTCAATTCGAGTGCTGCTCTGAGTTCGTCCAAAATTTTGCCCTCCCATATTCGATTTTAGATTTTAGATTTTAGATTTTAGATTGCTGCTGGTTGATAACCATCAGGATTTAGGATTTACCTACAGTGGCATTTTTTGATCTGGTCTTAATCATGGATTCGTGCTGTCCTTTATTCTACTACTTGGTGCAGGGCGATGGCCTCTGGCCCCGCAAGCTATGGGTCTTTTGAGTCATCGGTAAGGTACAAATTCAGCTCGCAGCCTTTAAGCTGATGTTTAGATTCACAAGGCTGACTGATTGATTATGTTCGATGTTGCGGTGATTGGTGCGGGTATGGCGGGGCTGAGTTGCGCTCAACGGTTGCGTCAAGCTGGTTATTCTGTGGCGGTTGTTGAGAAATCTCGCGGCGCGGGGGGACGTGTTGCTACCCGCCGCGTACAGGGTTCTAGGGCCGATCACGGGGCGCGGTATCTGGAACCGCAGGGGGATGCGGTGCAGGGGTTAATTGAGGCTTTGGTCGATCGGCACATCCTCAAACTCTGGACTGATACTGTCTGGGAATTTCGACAGGGAAAACTTTCTCCTATTCCTAGTTCTTGTTATGTTGCACCTGCGGGTATGAATGCTGTGGGTAAGTATCTGGCGGAGGGTTTAGAAATTTGGTTTGGCCGCCGCGTACAAGTTATTTCTACTACAGATAACCAAATGTGGAATCTTTCCCTAGAAGTGACTGATGACAATTTACAGACGCCTCAAGAATTGATTGCTAAGGCTGTTGTGGTGGCAATTCCTGCTCCTCAAGCTTTAATGTTTTTGAATTCGGAAATTGGTTTTAAACCTGATTTTCTTGAAAAATTGCGTTCTGTGGAGTACGACCCTTGCATTACCGTTATGGCTGGCTATTCTGCGACAAAACAGAAAGATTTAAGTAATCTAAATCCGCAGTGGAAATCTGTTTCTTTTCCCGATCATGCTGATTTAGCTTGGGTTGGTTTAGATAGTAGCAAGCGACTAGATCCGCAGCAGCCGGTGTTTGTGATTCACAGCAGCGCAAATTTGGCAGAACGCCATCTAGAATCAGTTGATTTGCCAACAGTCGGTCAAGAATTGATCGCTCGCACTTCTGAATATTTAATCCCTTGGCTGAAACAGCCGGAATGGTTGCAGGTTCACCGCTGGCGCTATGCTTTTTGTAGAAATCCTTTGCCTGTTTCTTGTTTGCCTGCTGGCGGGAATTTGCCGCTGGTTTGTGCGGGGGATTTGTGCGGCGAAGGTCAAATAGAAGGTGCTTTGCGGTCTGGTTTGGCGGCGGCTAATTGGGTTAATTCCCAATTGGAGGATTTGCCCTTAGATGCAAGCCTAAATTGGTAATAGGGCTACAATTAAGGTATCGATTTTGGCTCTAACGCTATGATTGCCATCCCGTCTGGGTTTAGCCCCGAAGATTACCTTGCCCTCGAAGGTGATAATACCGTTCGGCATGAATATCGGCGCAGTTTGGTGTACGCGATGGCGGGAGGTAGCGATTACCACAGCCGTCTGTGTATTAATTTTATAACTGCGATTAACATTCACCTGCGCGATATAGTTATGAAAAATCTATCTAACGACTTACAAAAAAAGGGGGAAATGGTGTAAATGGCGAATTTTCCACATGGTTATTTTTGGGCTGTTTCCTGATGTTGTAACTCTTGTTCTTGCATCTGCAATAACTCGGGAACGGTTACGAAAATGTACCCTTCTTTTCTCAATCGAGCAATAACATCAGGCAAAACTTTTACAGTTCTCGATCGATTGCCGCCGCCGTCGTGCATCAACACAATCGCGCCGGAATTTGCCTGCCTCATCACGTTGTCCATCAAAGATTCCGTAAGACTGCGCCAATCAAAAGAATCAGCAGACCACATCACAACCGCATAATTTTTCTTTTGAGCGTAAGCTGCCAATCCATTGTTTAAAATGCCTCCGGGCGGGCGGAACATCGATGTTTGGATGCCGGTCAACTCCTCAATTAAGGATGAAGTGCGATCGATCTCGCGAGCTGCACCGTCTTCGTTATACTTAATGTATTCGTGGCTCCAAGTGTGGTTGCCGATCGCGTGACCGGCTTGTGCGACCTGTTTGCCAATTTCGGGATAAGTTTGCAGGTATCTTCCTACCCAGAAAAATGTAGCCTTAATATTGTTTTCTTTGAGAATATCTAGGATTTGTGTAGTTGTTGTCGGCCAGGGGCCGTCGTCAAATGTCAGGGCGATCGCCTTGTGCTGGGAGTCGAGTTTTGCCTCACGAATAGTTGTACCTTGAAACTGCGACGGTACCCCTGATTGAAAGCGAATTTCTTGCAATTGGGCTAGAGCCTGTTCGGAAAGCTCAACTCGATGGGCGATCGCCTGCGAGAACTGATTAATATTGGATATTGGCTGTTCTTCTTGGGAGTGGGATACGGCCAAGACTTGCGCCTGAATCGGTGCCAATGGCTGATTTGCCCGCAAGTTCATCGGCAACGTCACACCCAGCAAAAAACTTCCTGTGGCGGCGATAAAAGCAACGATTAAAGTTTTTCGCCTCATCAACAGCCGTTTCAATTTTGTCACGTCATTCTCTCCTTCACACTTTGCACAGTTAATTTTAGATTTTATGTTGATATCAAGTTAATCCACTTAAGAGGATAATCTTAAATTGGACTACCCGTAAAAATGCTACTGGAAATAACTCAACGCGGGGAAGTCCCTCCGGATAAAAAAAATTAAGATTTGTGCGCCCGAAATCCCCTAACCCATGAAAACGAGGGATGGTTGAACTTTTTCCCCAGGGAGGGGGACGGCGCTCAAATCGGATTAATGGCACGATATTCTTAGGGACTCAGCCCCCATCGACCCGCGTCCCTACCTGACACTGCAAGTTGGTTTAACGTGAGATGTTGCACTCTTGTTAATAAGCCTTTCAAGGGCGGGCTAGAAGAGGCCACCCCACCAGAAAATTTAGTCTTTGTGGGATAGACCCGAAAGCCTGTTAAGCGAGAATGATGCAAGATGTGAGTTTAACCGCATTTGATATGAGGGCGATCGCCCGCCCGCCACTCCTAAAATTAACTTTTAGGGCCGATTCTCTCTTTGTACAAGCCGACAATTTGATCGATAACTTCAGCAACAGTCAGATTGTCTGTTTGAATTTCCACAGCATCGGCCGCTTTACGCAAAGGTGCAACCTCGCGGGTGCTGTCTTTTTCGTCCCGCAGGGCGATGTCTTGTTCCAATTGGGCCAAGCTAATATTAGCCCGATCGGTATCTTTAAGTTCTAACAGCCGCCTGCGCGATCGCTCTTGTACCGAAGCCGTCAAAAAAATCTTCAGTTCCGCATCGGGAAACACGTTAGTGCCGATATCGCGGCCTTCTGCTATAATTCCGCCTTTTGTGCCGCAGCGCCGCTGTTCCTCTAGCAGAAACTGTCGCACGGCGGGAATTGCCGCCATTTCCGAGACGCGGGATGTCACTTCCAAACTGCGAATTGCCTCGGTTACGTCTTCGCCGTTAATCTTCAACATCTTTGATGCGGGATCGAGGTTATATTCCAAATAACTGGCACTGATTAATTCGGCGATCGCGCATTCGTCAGAAATCGGCGTGTCTGTTTTCAATGCCAGCCAAGTCAGCGCCCGATACATCGCGCCGGTATCCAGATAAAACAAGTTTAAAGCAGTTGCGGCAAGGCGAGTTACGGTTGATTTGCCTGCTCCCGCCGGGCCGTCGATCGCCACAATGGGCCGGCGATTCCTGAGAATTATATTGTCAATCAAACGAGTAGAGCCAACTCTGGCAGCCACGGCTAAAAGTCCCGCTGTTTCCACAACCTGCAAGGGCGTCAAAGTGTGAGGATCGACGAGTTCGGCGTATTCGAGCTTTACTGCGGGTTCTTCTGCGACTGCTGCACGCACCGCAGCGAGTGCGGCCGCTGCGATACGGTCGCCTGAAGAAAAAGTTTCCGAGGCTTGTTGCAGCGCGCGGTAGAGTACCGAGGCTTGCTGTTTTTGCTCTGCTGTTAAATACTGATTGCGAGAACTCATTGCCAGTCCCGACTCTTCGCGGACGATCGGACAAGCGACAATCTCTACAGGCAAGTTAAAATCCAAGACCAGCTTCCGAATAATTGCTAGCTGCTGGGCGTCTTTTTGACCGAAATAAGCTTTTGTCGGCTGCACCAAACTCAAAAGTTTAGTAACAATTGCCGCGACGCCCTGAAAATGACCGGGCCTTGCTTTGCCGCACAAAACCGATGTCATGGCCGGTGGCGGCACTACTTGAGTTAAGGATGAAAAGTGAATCTCTATCTGTTTTTGGGCGGTTTGCTCTGTTTCTGTACGCGCGGCGAAGCTATCACGTAGGGAATTAACCGCTTGGTTGCCAAACATTTCGGTTGCTGAGGGAGCAAATATGGCGTCAACTCCAGCTTGTTCGCACAACAGCCGGTCTTGCTCGAAATTCCGAGGATAATCTTGAAAATCTTCTGTCGGCCCAAATTGCAGCGGGTTGACAAAAATGCTGACCAGGGCGATCGCATTTTCTTGCCTTGCCCGCTGGATCAAGCTCAGATGCCCTGCGTGCAAGGCTCCCATCGTCGGCACCAAACCGACTGTCAAATTAGGTGCAGCAGACTTTTGTAAATTTAAGTAGCAGCGAAGTGCTGCAATGGTAGTAAACAGGCGCACCGGTAGAATCTCCTGAAGGCATTCGGCAGAATGCAGAGTTTGTTTGTCAGAATTTGTTCGACTTGACATTTTGCACCATCCTCAAGAACAGGCTTTCGGGCCTCTTCAACAAAGAATGGTGCAAGATGTCAGTTTTATTCTACTTTCTGCCTTCTACACTTCGGATAACTTTTGTATTCTGCCTAAGAGTAGCCTTCAGCGTCCACGAGTTGTTTGCTGCGGCGGTTCGATCACTTCGATTTCCACTCTCGCAACACCACTGCTCATCATTCCCAGAACGTTGGCGGCGCCGGCGGACAAGTCAATGAGCCGATCGCCCACATAGGGGCCGCGGTCGTTAATGCGGACGACTACGGTGCGGCCGTTGTCGAGATTTCTCACCATGACTCTCGTTCCAAAAGGCAAATTGGGGTGGGCTGCGGTCAAATCATTTTGGTTGAAACGCTCGCCGCTGGCGCTGAGGTTGCCGTCAAATCCCGGGCCGTACCACGAAGCCCAGCCGCTGAGGCGCAATTGAACTGGGCCTAGAGACAGCACGGGGGATTCTGGTTGGGGTTTGCCTGCGACTTCTTCTAGGGGTGGGGCGTTGCCCAGAAGCCGGCGGAGGCGATTGGTTGCTTGCAGGGCGTCTCGGCTAAAGTCGCTGGTGGTGTCGGGGAGGATGGTTTCGGCGTTGATGTTTACCAAGTCCTCGCCGTTTGCCTGGATAATGTAGCGATTGCCTTTTTCCCACTTAACGGTAATGCTGTTGGGATCGATGTTGTTGCGGGCTAGCTGGTTGAGTCTTGCTGCTAAGGTTGATGCCCGCCAAACTGGATCAGGTTCTTGGTTGCTGGATTTGCTGGCAATATTTCCGATTTTGGGATTTTCTGTCGCGCCCGCTACTTTCGACGGACTGCTAGCACCGGCTTGGCTGTTGCCAGTTTCTCCCATTTTCGTGTTTGTTTCCGGATTGGCGTTCAGAAAGGTGATGACTGGAATGTTTCGCACGTAGACTGTCGCTGCTTGTCGCCCGTCTAACTCATGGGGCTGGATTTTGGCGATCGAGTCTCGGGCAATTTCAGCTCTGGCTTGATACTGATACTGTCCGACTTTTTGCGCTTCGACCCGACTCGCGTTTAACTGCCGGGACGGTTGGGTGGCAATTACTTGCTCGGAAACCGGAGAGTTTTGGTTGTCGGCATCTGTTGCTTGTGCGTGACAAGAGGATGCCGTTCCTACCACAGGAACTAACAGGACAGCGAGTAGACCACCAACAAATTTTTCCTTCATACGTCCATTTTTGTGAATAGCCATTGCCAACCGAGATTGGAGGATTGGCCATTTGGCGGCGGGCGTCAAGGATTTCTCTCTTGCCCTTCGCCATTCCCCCGTGAGTCAAAGCAAAGTATCCGGGTGCGTTTTTGCTTTAATGCTTCTACCCCAAAAAAAATTGGCGGAAACTTCCCTGACATTTGACAACTCGTACTCGATCCGCAATTTGTGTTTTGTTCACGAACTGCAACAGACTACCACAAACTTTTGTGGTTGGGGATCGCTACGATCGCGATTTTCACCAAATCTTCCTCAAATTTTGTCAAAACCCTCTATCATAAAATCCTTTAGTTCCAGTGCTTACAGCCGTTTCAGTTATTCCCGAAAAGTTTACAAAAATTTACAAAAATTTAGTGTATTTTGTGGGCTGCCGAATGGCTAGTGTGAAAAAAGCTGTTTGTCAACTGTTATGGGAATAAACTAAAAACTGGAAATCGATTTGGCGGACTTATGGATTATCGAGAAGCAGGTGTGGATGTTGAGGCGGGCAGAGCTTTTGTCTCGCGCATCGGGAGTATGGTCAAGAGCACGCACCGATCGGGTGTTTTGGGCGGATTCGGCGGGTTTAGCGGGTTTTTCAGCGTCCCGGAGGGTTTAAAAGAGCCGGTGATGGTTTCGGGTACTGACGGTGTTGGGACTAAGTTGAAATTGGCCCACAATCTCGATCGTCACGACACGGTAGGTATCGACTTGGTGGCGATGTGCGTCAACGACGTGCTGACATCCGGGGCCGAACCCCTCTTTTTTCTCGATTATTTAGCCACGGGAAAGTTAAATCCCGAACAATTAGCTGCGGTGGTGGCCGGCATTGCTGACGGTTGCAAGCAAGCGGGCTGTGCTTTGCTCGGAGGAGAAACGGCAGAAATGCCCGGTTTTTACCAAGCGGGTGAGTACGATTTGGCGGGGTTTTGTGTGGGAATTGTTGAAAAGAGCAAATTGTTGGACGGTTCGCGGGTGCAGGTGGGAGATGTGGCTGTGGGGCTGGCCAGTTCGGGCGTGCACAGCAACGGTTTTAGTTTGGTGAGAAAAATTGCGGGCGATTTGGGTTTTGATTGGCATTCTCAACCCGAAAAATTGGGCGGCAAAAGTTTGGGCGAAGTCCTCCTAACTCCGACTAAAATTTATGTAAAACCAGTCCTCGAAGCAATTAAGAGCGGTTTAGAAATTCACGGCATGGCTCACATTACGGGCGGCGGTTTGCCGGAAAATTTGCCCCGCTGTTTGGGAGCCAATCAATCTGTGAAAATTGACAGCAATACCTGGCCAAGTTTGCCAATTTTTGACTGGATTGCTGAAGCGGGCCAAGTTGCCACAGCAGATATGTTCAATACTTTTAATATGGGAATTGGGTTTGTGCTTTTGGTCGCTCCCAGGGAAGTAGAACAGGCTGTTAAATGGTTTGAATCTCAGGGAATTGGTGCGTACGCGATCGGGGAAGTGATTGAGGGGAAAGGAGAATTGAGCATGGATAATGGGTAATTAGTAGGAAGCAATCGCAGGGGGTGAAGATTGCTTCGCTTTGTGCAATAACAGACAATATCAATCTACATTCATCATCAATCTGCGTACATCTGCGGTTAAATTTATACTTGTGAAAGTAACCGCAGAAGACACAGAGGAAGAAAGACAAAAATAAATTCACAACTGCTGACTCGTTGCTACAATTTTAAATGAAATTTAAACAAGCTATTATGCCTTTAAATACGGTATAATTCCCAATTGTTTCCGTCACCACTGAGTGCAAAAGTAGCCGCTCCAAAATATCTGAATCCAAAACAAATAGAGCAACTGCAATCAGCATTAAAATAGCAACCAAAAGGAGATATTAGAGGAAAATTATGATTATGTTATTGCTAAATAACGGAAATAATCAAGCTAAAATTGCGGATTTTTTGGGTTGCATCGTAAATAAGGTGTTTCATTGGTGCATTCAGCGAGAGCCAGAGAATCTAGACACGTAACCAACTGGATGATTTTGAGGACTGAATTCCTGACTTATTAATAGGCTGCCATTAGACTTTTTGCAAAAATAGATAATATCTGCGTTCATCTGCGGTTAAAAACAGAAAATCCATAAATCTTGCAAAAAGTCTAACCACCAATCTTATTTAGTCTTGTCCAAATTCCGCGACTCCAACCAAATAGGAATTGCAATCCAAGCAACTGCTAACAGCAAAGCAACTACAGCAAATTGAGCTGCCCAAGCTACCAACTTCTCCAAAGACACAACTTGTCCCAAGAAGTAAGATAAACTCACCATTACAGATGCCCAGCTTGCAGCACCCAGAACATTGAACAGCGAAAATTTCCAAAAAGGCATTTCTGCAATACCCGCTAGGGGGCTAGCAAAAATTCGCAGCAGTGCGATGAAACGGCCCAAAAATACGGCTTTAGCTGCATTTTTGCTAAACTGTTCTTTTAAGTCAAACAGTTGTTCTTCTCGAAAGCGGAAAAATTGTCCCAGCTTCAGCAGCAGTGGCCAGCCACCGTACCTGCCGATCGCATACCCAAGGTTTCCGCCCACAGTCGCACCAGCGATCGCACTGCCGAGTACAAACCAGTAATTCAGTTCCCCGCTGCCAGCTAAAAACCCGCCAGCAATCGTAATAGTCTCGCCTGGAAGAGGAACTCCCAGATTTTCCAGCAAAATTCCCAGAAATACTGCCCAGTAGCCGTAATCGCGCGCAAACTGCTGAATAGTCTCTAACGATAAAAACTCAAAAGACATTCGATACTGCCTTCGTAAACTTTTGCAAAGCTCAATACATTTATATATTGGCTCGATTCAGCCAATAGTGCAATCTTTCGCTGTGATGAAGAACACACTGTTGTCGCGATCGCTGGCTCAACTAAAAATTAAGCTTTCAGGCATACTAGATGAATAGAGAATTGTTGCGGTTGCCTTCCGCGCGATCGCTAGCCACTTTCCTACTAAATTTATCACAACCGCTCTCCCCACCGATTCCCACAAGGGCGATCGCCCATCCTAAAACATACGCTGAAATCCCCTGACTCTCTCAAGAGAGTCAGCAACTAAACTAACTTATTCATACTTTACGATCGTAGGATAACTGCTATGGAATTTCCCAACTTCAACCCACCCATCGTCCTTCAACCTCACAACTGCCTCGACTCCCAAGCCGGCAGCCTCCTCCAGCAACAGCTAGCCGAGATTGTGCCCGATCGCCACAAACTCTGGGTAATAGACATGGCCGCCGTAGATTTCATCGACAGTTCCGGGATCTGCGCCTTAGTCGGCGGACTCAACGCCGCCCGCCACCGTGGATGCCGCCTCGTCATCTGCAACCTCTCAGCCACAGTCAAGCTAATTTTTGAAATTACTCAACTCGACCAACTCTTTGAAATCTTCGAGAGTTTCGAGCAAGTTATCTCCACTGAAACTCCGGCTTTAGTTGCTTGATTAAAATGAGATCCCGAGTTTAAATCTCAAACTTGCAAGAGACTTCCAGCAACCGCAGAGCTAATTTGCATATCATAAATAGGTTTATTTGTCAAGCAATACCAATGACAAACAAATAAATTCGGCACTTGAACGCCGACAGAAGCGATCGCAGGTGCAGCCGGAAAAGGCCAAAGTCGATCGAAACAAATCCTTTCCCCTACAAACCCGAACTGCATCAAATAAGTCGCCGGTGGCGCATTTAAAAGATTCAGCAAGCGGTAAGCCAACTCATACAACTGCTGTCGCCAAACATCCGACAAATGCACCGGTTGAGAGTAACTCAACTCGCCAGACAGCTTGTCCGGTTCCCCAGCGATCACCTCAGCATACAGTGGCCCCTTTGCCGTCAACACCACAGGCAGCCAAAAATTGCCACCGCCGACGGGAAAAAGCAACTCCTGGGACACTTGATCGCGCGCCACCGAAACATTGCTACAAAATCGAAACACCTCTTGAGCCGGAAAAGCCACATTTTCTGGCACATTCAGCGTCAAAGGACAAAATATAGCCCCACCCGGAGCGATCGTGCCAGAATTGAGTTCAGAAACCCCACAGATATTGACTTCAGTTAAAGGATGAGATTGAGCGATCGCCGCCTTGAGACTTGCGGCCGGATCATTCTCACCACCCGCCACAATCAAAACCTTAGACATTGCCAAAGCTCGGCATTTGAATTCCCCGATCATCCTCAGCATCGACACTCGGCAGATCCAGGCCCTTAGCTTTGCGGTTCCGCACAGCCAGACGGTAAGTTACGCTTTGCAACTCTGTGTGCAACTGGCGGTTTTCCTTTTGCAGTTGCTCCAACTTTTCCTTAATCGGCTCAATGCGCTCGGCAAACTTCTGGCGGTAAACCCCTGGCAATTCCTGAACCACCTGTTCTAGCATCCGAGAGCGATCGGTCAATTCTTGCACCGACTGCCGCAGTTGGTAAACCTCTGCATCCCTCTCTGCGATTTGTTCCTGATAAAAACCCACCTGTTCTTCAACAGCTTGCAGTTGTTCCCGCATTGCCTGCATTTGAGCTTGGTGGCGATCGGAAACTTCCGGCGCCGGCACAAAACTAGAATTACCCTTCACCAGTCTAAAAAGTTCTTGAGACAACTGCTGCACCAATTGGTCGCGCATTTGCAGCTCTTCGGTGAGACGAGAGACCTCTGATTGCAATTCTTTGGAGCTTACAAGTTTAGTTTGATTCACGATGACTCTCAGCTTTTGTTATATAATGTGTTTCTATTTAAAAATATCTTTCCCTTACCGCAGAGGCAAGAGGCACTTCAAAAGTTTTGAACCCATTAGGCTAAATCGAGTCAGTGACCCGAGGTCAAGCGTAAACCTCAGTCTAACTCAAATCAGGTATCCACGTCACCACCTAAGTTTCTTGCCATAGACACAGGTAAAATCCTAGGTTTTTTGTCAATAAACCAGGTTTCTTAGCTTTTTCTGAGAATAGTGCAAGATATCATGTGTAACCAATCACAGCCGAAAGCACTTTGCCAGCTTCGTCCACGGTGCTGCCAAAACAGATAATGCCGTCCTCGTGACCTGCCATCGCCAGAATTTGGCGCTGTGCCAAATTCTCCTCCTCAAAAAGTCTAAACATTTCTAAGGCCATCTGGGGAGTGCCGTAAGGTATTTCTTTTCTAGTAGTAGGAATATTAAACAGCAGTTGCTGCCATAGTTTAGGATTGTGGACATGAATTATTGCGCCCATATCCTTTCTGTGAAGGTAAAGGGCGGCGTGAGTCAGGGACTCCGACGAAGCTTGTACGGGACCCCTGCAGCCGAGGAAATTTTGTTCTAAGTTAAATTCGGTAACAGTACAGTAGGATTCTGGCCCGAGAACCCTTAAGTGTGCAGTTTGGGTTCCCGAAATCACGAATTGGCAAGAATTGCCTAGTCTGACGCTGACGTTGCCAAACCCTATGCCATTTTCGTAGACGCCAATTAATCCCCACGCGTGGAGCCGATCGCGCCAGTCCATCAAATCTGCTATGTTCCGGGCAGGTACAGGGTCTGCTTTTTCCCAGTCACAGCGGTACTTAACGACTCCTTCATCCATCGATTTTTCTGTCCGAGCTTACAGAACAGACATGGCCCAAGCTGAGACTTAATCGAAGTTGTCAAACAGCTTTTTTTGCTTGCTGCCTTATGTCTCGGTGCATAAGTGCCTTAACTAATCTACATTCCAGTGTCGCCGTAATTAGCGATCGACATTAGCAAAAAGTAAGCTACGAAAGTAGAACCAATTATTCCAAAAATCATGGTTTAGCCTCTAGGTGATTACAAAAGTTCAATATGAAAACGTACACTTTCCTTAGGGGAGTTTGACTCCGGGCTCTTGCCCGCTCTCAAGTTTCTGATGTGAAACTACATAACCTCCCTGAATCGGTTATTGCTCTATACTACAGCATTTCTACTGAGTTGAGCTCTACCTTAACAAATATTTAAGGACAAAGTACCCCTTAATTCGGTAACTCCGGTAAAAAGCAACCGTACATTTACTTATTTTTTTTTGATTATAGATAATTTAAGTCAGAAGCAAGCGGAACACAAAAAAAATATTTTTTAGCCAGTCTGGGACGAACTGGCACAATCTTCGGGTGCTCTACGTTAGTCCAGACCTCTGTCGAGCGAGGAATTTTTAGCTCCGGGGCATCTTACAACCTAAGAAACCGGGCTGAGCGTAATATCATGTCGGGTAAAATCACCGCAACGCCAGCTCGCGTCGGCGGGTTTACCAAAATCTGTAGTAGTAGTATAAGTTATAGAACCCGTGAACCCGGGCCTACCTAGAGGGGGATAGTCGATCGACCGAACCTGATATAAGTCCTATTAAGAAAAATTTAGCCGAGCGAGCAGTCAGGGCCCGATCGGCTAAATTTTTCTGTGCAGCGCGATCGCTCGCAGCCATTTAAATATGGAAGTGATACAAAATACTGCCGTCGTCTTTAATTTCGCAATTGGCATTAAAAACTTCAGCTTGTTGGTTCAAAAAACGCTGAGCCACATCCGGCGACAGCCGCGTTTCCATTGCAAACCGCACCAGAGTTATTTCGCCGCGGCCTTCTTTGATCAGTCGGTACAAAGCACTTTGGAGCCTTTCGCTCTCTTCTCGCTGAAAAGCCGCCTTGTACCTCCAATCCGCCACCGAAGGAATCAAACCCCGGCTGACCAAAATCGCCAATAATAAGCCAATTCCCAAAATCAGAGGCACTGTCGGATCGCTCGTGGGCGTCGCCACAATTTGCGGCACTGTAGCGGCGGCCAAACTGCTAACCATTTCTTTTTCCGACGCTTGCGTATCCGCCATTGCAAGCTGAGTTTTGTTGTAAAAGTCTTGCTGAAGCTTCATTTGCTGCAACAGGCGAGCGCGTTCTCTTTCGTATTGATCGAGTTTTTGCTGAGCTTGTTTCAGGTCTTGAGTGACTTGTGCCAAGCGTTGGTTGAGCGACTGATTGACTGATTGCCACCGATATCTGTTAATCAGGCGGCTTTTTTCCACCATGCCCTTCATCAACATATCCACCGTTTGGATTGCTTGCTCCTGATCGAGCGAGCGATACCCAACAACAATCTCTAGGGGTTGTTCCGGCTTAGAAATTTTGACACTAGCATTTTGTCGAACTTGCTGGGGCGACAGCTTAACTGCATCTGCCACTGCTTTGACAACATTATCTGCCAGCAGAACCTCTGGGGTGAGTTGCTCTCCCTGCTTGAGAATTGTCGTGCCCGTACTCGAAAATTTGACTGGTGGATTATTAGAAGTGAGAGTGCCTTGAGCCATGAATCCGGGGGGCGGGGCGAGGCGGTAGGCTAGGGCGCCTGAAATACCCATAATTACAGCAAAACTGCCTAGGGCAATCCATCTGTATTGATGTGCTGAAGATCTAAAACGTAAATTTCCCATTTTGATAGTCAAGTCATAACATTCGCTTGCCGCAGCTACTGCCAAACCCAAGAGCCATCGTTTCTTTCTGGTTAGTCAAATTGACTGCTGAAAATTTTCTCAGTTTATACCTAAAAGCTATTAGCTTTTGAGAGTTGTCAATATTCATGATCCCAAAAAACCGATCGCGCTTTTATTTGATCCGAGCTATAACTTCAGTTTTTGTCCTTAATAATTAATCTGTAACAAGGCTTCTGGAAGTCTACTGGCATCAGACTAGCACTCAGGCGTGCGATCGCCTCGCCTCCCCGTGTTTGTTGACATTCAAAACAGTCTCCTTTTCACCCTTGGCAATTCTCCAATTATCTTACGTCTTGGCGTCTTGCGGACGCGGTTGAAGAATAAAAAAAACCTTAAATACTCTGCCTAAAAACTTAACAAGCAAGAATTATACCATGCAGTTAAGAGTTTGCCACAAATAAAAAAAATTGTGGATCTGGTCTCGCGCCCAGATCCACATATTCACATAACAATTATGGTTCGATCGGTTGATGGTTCGATCGATCTCACCTAGGCGAATGTTCAGAAGCCGATCGGCAAAATAAGACCCTCGCGGGCCATGACAGCCTTCGGAAAAGCAATTTGCACATCTTCGGCGATGCGATCGAGAAAATCGTCAGTATGAGCCGGATCATGGTGAAAAATCACCACTCGTTTCACCCGCGCCTCCTTAGCCATTCTCACTGCTTCCTGCCAAGTCGAGTGTCCCCAACCCACCTTCGGAGACTTGGGGTTGTGATATTCCTCGTCTGTGTACATCGCATCGTAAATCAGTACATCAGCGTCGAGGGCTAAATTGTAGACATTCTCATCTAGCCGATCGGGAAAATGTTCAGTATCCGAACAGTAAACAACTGATCGTCCCTGCCAAGTCACCCGATATCCCATAGCAGTATTCGGGTGATTCAGAGAACCCGTCCTAATCTCAATATCGTCCAGCATCATCGTCTGGTTGTGATTGAGTTCATAGAAATTCAAATCTGCCTGCAAACCCATCAGCGGCACCGGCGAATTCGAGTGCAACACCCGTTCGACGAAGTGCCTTTTCATGCAATCTCCATCCGGCGGAGTCGCCCCGTAAATATCAAAGCTATTGCCGCGGATGAAAGCTGGGGCGAACAGCGGGAAACCTTGAATGTGATCCCAGTGATAGTGAGTAAAAAACATATAAGCTTGCACGGGCATTTCTTGCACCAACTGGTCTCCCAGCATCCGCAAGCCTGTTCCGCCGTCAAAAATCAAGCGTTTGCCAGCGACTCGCATTTCCAAACAAGAAGTATTGCCGCCGTAGCGAACAGTTTCCTGTCCGGGTGTCGGAACACTGCCCCGCACGCCCCAAAACTGTACTACAAAATCATCTATACCTTTTATTGATTCGGAGGGTTGAGGGCAATCAAGGGGAGTTGCCGCTACAGAGGACAAGCTGATTTCCATTTTAAAATTCAGGCTTTAAGGTTCCACATTGTCCGTGATGGCGCAGCAGATGGTCGCACAACACTAAAGCTACCATCGCTTCCACCATTGGCACAGCTCTTGGCAAAACGCAAGGGTCGTGCCGTCCCTTGGCAGCCAGCAGCGTTTCTTCGCCCTCTCGGGTAACTGTACGCTGCTGCTGGCGAATTGTCGCAGTTGGCTTGAATGCCGCCCGCAAAATGATATTTTCGCCGTTAGCAATCCCACCCTGAATTCCGCCAGAGCGATTTGTCACTGTACGAATTACACCCTTATCATCAGTATAGTATTCATCATTATGTTCGCTGCCCTTGAGCAGAGTCCCGGCAAACCCCGAACCAATTTCAAAACCTTTGCTGGCGGGCAAAGACATGATGGCTTTGGCCAAGTCGGCTTCGAGTTTGTCGAATACGGGCATTCCCAAACCTTTGGGTACGTTGCGGGCGACGCATTCGACGACACCGCCGATCGAATCTCCACTGTCGCGAACTTTTTCGATCAGTTCAATCATTCTTTCGGCACATTCGGCATCTGGACAGCGGACGATGTTGCTTTCTACTTGTTCTAAGGTAACAGTGTCCGGGTCGGCGACACATTCTAAGTCTTTGATGCGTTTGACGTAGCCGACTATTTCGACTCCTGCTGCTTGTTTGAGAATTTTTTTAGCGATCGCCCCTGCTGCTACTCTACCTATTGTCTCCCTCGCGGACGATCGACCTCCGCCTTGCCAGTTACGAATTCCGTACTTAGCATCGTAGGTAGCATCAGCGTGGGAAGGGCGGTAAGTTGTCGCCATTTCGCCGTAATCTTGGGGGCGAGTGTCTTGATTGCGGACTAAAATTGCGATCGGCGTTCCCAAAGTTTTGCCTTCAAACACCCCCGACAGAATTTCGCAGGTATCTGCTTCTTTGCGGGGCGTGGTAATTTTGCTTTGGCCGGGGCGGCGGCGATCGAGTTCGGCTTGAATTTCCGATGCGTCGATCGAGACCAGGGGCGGGCAACCGTCAATTACTACTCCGACACCGCCGCCGTGAGATTCCCCAAATGTCGATATCCGAAATAAATGCCCAAATGTGTTCCCCATGATGCTTTAGCCTGACACCTAATAATTTTTAGCTTAAATGGAATAGAGATTTACTGTATTTCTGAAAAATATACCATTGACGAGTAGGCGACAGGCGATCGCCCCGCAGCATCACTCCCTTCCCACCCCTAGAAGAATATCTACCAGGGAGAGAGGGAGAGACAGAGAATAGGAGATATCTGGAAACACACTTAAATTTATCCGTGTATCCGTGTCCGAATCCGTGTTGTGTCTTCCTTCTTCTTTAGTCTTCGTGTTCTTCAAAAGGATCTCTCAATTCCTTAGAGGGAGGGCCGAAAGCGGTGTAGATCGAGAAACCGGTGATTGCCACCAGACACATACCGAGAGAAATGCCGAGAACTGCTGCAGGTTCCATATTTTTGATCGATTATGAGTGATCCACTCTATAATATTACAAAAAATAACAATCCGTCTGAAAGTCTAGTGATTTTAGGCGCTCTACGGTATGGCAGCCAACCCCCATTCCCCGTTGTCCGAGTCCCGTTCCCGCATTTCTGAGAAATTGCGATCGCAATTAGCGGTAGAAATATGTCAAACTTTTCTGTAGAGATTCATTGCAGGTGACTTATGGCACAACGGACTTGGTTAGGAGATATACTCAAACCCCTTAACTCAGAATACGGCAAGGTAGCCCCCGGCTGGGGAACCACGCTATTGATGAGCGTGTTCATTGGACTGTTTTTCGTGTTCTTGTTGATTATTTTGCAAATCTACAACTCTTCTCTGATTCTGGAGAGTGTGGATATGGATTGGTCGAGCCTAGGCCGCTAAAAATTGATCACAAAACAGTAAGGCTAAAAGTAAAAATTGAGGGTAGAGGAGAAAGGGCAAAAGTTAAGTTGCCCCATTTTCCCTTACCCTTTCAAGTTGCTCGCTCCCTGATTAAACAGTAACTAATTAAATAGATTGCAGGAGAAAAACCATGAATATTTTTGGCATTGGTTTGCCGGAAATGGCAGTTATTTTTACGATCGCCCTATTGGTATTTGGCCCGAAAAAATTACCCGAAATCGGCCGGAGTATGGGGAAGGCAATTCGGGGATTTCAAGATGCTTCGCGGGATTTTGAGTCGGAGTTCACGCGGGAAGCCAAGCAGTTAGAAGAAGCAGTAGCAACTAGCAGCAAACCGGAAACTGAAAAACTCGCGGCGGCTACTCCCAAGGAAGATAGCACAGACAGTTAAATGAATAACACTCAGAAGTCGGAAACACCAGCGGAGTTAGTGATTCCCCAGCTAATAGTTGGGTTGGGAAATCCCGAACCTAAATACGATCGCACCCGACACAACATAGGCTTTAATGCTGTCGATGCCTTGGCTAAATCTTGGCAGATTTCCCTGTCGGAAAATCGCAAATTTCAAGGCATATTTGGCGAGGGAAATCGGCCGCGGGGACAGAAAATCCGCTTGCTCAAACCGCTTACTTACATGAATCTGTCGGGTCAAGCGATTCGGGCGGCGACGGATTGGTACAAAATACCTGCGGAGTCGGTATTAATAGTATACGATGATATGGATTTGCCGATCGGGAAATTGAGAATGCGGCTTGCCGGTTCAGCCGGCGGACACAACGGCATGAAATCGACAATTTCTCATTTGGGCACAGACAAATTTCCCCGCTTGCGGATTGGCATTGGAAAACCTCAAAACGATGCTGCTAAAAATGAGAAAGATACGATTTCCTTCGTGTTAGGAAAGTTTTCCTCAGAGGAAAGTCAGTTAGTAGAGAAAGTGCTTAAACTGGTTGTAGAAGCTGTGGAACTAAGTCTGCACCAAGGAGTAGAAAAAGCCATGAGCCTTTACAATAGTCGCACAATTGCAGAAACAAACGCGGAAACAAAAAGGTGAGTTCGAGACGTTTGCCTGAAACAACTGCATATGTCCGGGTTACTGGCCAATCTTGGCAAAAAGGCACGATTGAGGGTGAAGTGACTGCCGGCAATTTTGAGTGGCAGTTTCAGTGGCGTTTCACGTCAGAAAAAACACTGATACTTGAGCCTTCTCAGGGTAGGGCATTGATTCAGGAACCGCTGCACCGTTTTCTGGAAAAATGGGATTATCAATTAGAACCAGGTGGGGATTATTCGTTTACGGTTCGGGCTCAGTTTTAAAATATTGGTAATGGGAAATGTGGCAAAGGTAATCGGGAATAAAAACTTCCTCTAGTAGGATATCCCGCTTCCAGTAATTCTTTAATTAATCACGGGAAATGGCTGTAATGGGAAATTGGGAAAGGGCGATCGGGAAGGCAAACTTTCTCTAGTAGGAGGTCCCGATTCCAGTGATTCTTTAATTAAATCAGGGTTCATCCCTTCTCGGTAAGCCCCGCAATAATACATCGTCAAAACAGCTTTGTAAGCCCAGTGATTGGAAGGTACATCGGTAAAAGGATTTGGCAGGGTTTCAGCCTGATTCTTCACGCAAGCATTGAGAATTTGTTCTCGCGCTGGCTGCACTTGAACTAAAGAGTTATTTTGCTTTATTTGTGCAGGATTTTGCGCTTGTACGGGAAATGAACAACAAGGACTAACTAGCAGTATAATTGTGGAAACGATTCTGAGTTTAAGCATCTAATTTTCTCTTGTGCGACAATATATCCTAACTTCCACTGCATTCCCTGAAAACTATGCTGGGTCGTACCCTCCGCAATCATTATCAAATTATCAAATTCTTGGGGAAAGGCGGTTTTGGCCACACCTACCTTGCCAAAGATTTAGACTTACCCGGACATCCCCAGTGCGTTGTCAAACATCTTAAACCGCAAAACGCTGACCCCGCCCTTTTGCTGATTGCCAGACGCTTATTCGAGGCAGAAGCACAAACTCTGTATAAATTGGGTAAGCTACACGACCAAATCCCCAAGCTTTCCGCCCACTTTGAGGAAAATGGGGAATTTTATTTGGTGCAAGATTTTATCGCCGGACATGACCTTACGAAAGAACTGATTCCCGGTAAAAAATTAAGCGAATCATATACTATTACATTATTGCACAATATCTTAGAAATTTTAGCAATTGTTCATTGGCAAAATGTGATTCATCGCGATCTTAAACCTGATAATTTAATGCGTCGCCAAGATGGTAAAATTGTCTTGATTGACTTTGGCGCTGTCAAGGAAATTAGCACAATAGTTGTGAATGCTCAAAAGCAAACTAGCTTAACTATTGCAATTGGTACTCCTGGTTATATGCCGAGCGAACAAGCGAAGGGCAAACCTAGATTTGCCAGTGATATTCATGCAGTGGGGATGATTGGAATTCAAGCATTGACTGGTGAACATCCTTTTAACTTACGAGAAGATACGCAGACAGGAGAGGTAATTTGGCGAAATCAGGCTCAAGTGAGTAATAATTTAGCTAATGTTTTAGATAAAATGGTGCGCGACAATTTCAGTCAGCGTTATCAAAATGCAGATGAAGCATTCCAGGCAATTTTATCTTTGTTGTCGCCTCTCCCACCGCCACCACCACCACCGACACCGACACCGACACCAACACCACCGACAAGGCGAGGTTTTTTACAATTAGTCGGTTTTGCGGGAGTAGGACTTGTCGGTGCAGTTGTGACTAAAAGTTTGCTGAATAACTCCTCAAATCTCCTAAAAACAGTTCAATTTAAAACGGTGACAGTGAATTCAAAGGGGCAAATTACCAAGCGCAGCCAAAGTCAAGCACAGGTTTTTACAGAAACTATCGCCAATGGCATTACTTTAGAGATGATGGCAATTCCTGGGGGCAGTTTCGTCATGGGTTCCCCCAATACCGAAGCAGGACGAAGTGGCACTGAAGGGCCGCAGCGTACTGTTAATCTCGCCCCTTTTTTTATGGGAAAATATGAAGTCACTCAAGAACAATGGGAAGCAGTGATGGGAAATAACCCTTCTTATTTCAAAGGCGCGAAACGGCCTGTAGAATATGTTACATGGAATGATGCTGTGCAGTTCTGTCAGAAACTTTCTCAAAAAACAGGGAAGAATTATCGCTTACCTTCCGAAGCAGAATGGGAATATGCTTGTCGCGCCGGAACTACAACACCGTTCTATTTTGGTGAAACCATTACCCCAGATTTAGTTAATTATGTCGGCAAGTATCCCTATGGTGCTGCATCCCAGGGACTTTTCCGCGCCCAAACAACGGATGTAGGGAGTTTTCCGCCGAATGCCTTTGGTTTATACGATATGCACGGAAATGTTTGGGAATGGTGCAGCGATCGCTTTCATTCTAACTACAATGGCGCACCAACAGACGGAACTTCTTGGGAAACAGGTACAGATGATAACCGAGTGCGGCGTGGAGGTTCGTGTTTCAACGAAGCGGTCTATTGCCGTGCTGCCTACCGCTACGTCTCTCAGCGCCTCTTGAACGGGTTCTGGGGTTTTCGTGTTGCGGTAGCTGTGGCTGTCCCTTCCTCCCCGTCTTCTCTGTGAGGATTCTTCTCTACCCTTTTGCCCTTTTTCCCTTTACTCTTCTTCTCTTTTCACTTAGGTTGTCGCCTCTGGCGACTCGATTTATTTTTGGCACTCCTGGATGCACTCCCGACAAAGAAACCGGGTTTTTTATTCTTTCTGTAAAGTACAGCGAAGGATTATCGTCAAAAAACCCGGTTTCTGGCCACCTGTGCGTAAGTCTTGTTTGCGAAAATCACTGTCATTGTGTCAATGCTTTCTGTAGAGACAAGTCTGCTGAAATAGTCTGGTTTATTTACGGAGGAGTTGATGCTGATTTAGGATGGGTTCCAGCGTAGTAAACTATTTTTTTTTTAGATTCACCGCCGAACAGATTATAATTAGAAATATTGATTTTTCTCACGAATAGTCGCATAGGAGATTTACAAAATGAATAACCTATTAGAAGAAACTTTTGCCACAGTCTCTCAACTACCCGAAGCAGAACAAAATGCCATAGCATCCTTAATTTTAGACAAGATATCAGCACCAAGAGTCGCCCCTTTCCTCATTTCCCAATCAGACATCGAAACCCTAGAAAAATCATACATTTTCCGAGACAAGACAGAAGTTATTGAATTTATTAACCAATATCCGTTTTTACTTCCCGTTGTGCTAGAAGCACCCGTTCACATTAGCAATTATTTTCCCGAACAAAAACTATTACTTCAAGTCATCAATGACCCGGAAATTCCTAACTATGTTCATCTGGTTCTATCAATCATTTTGACAGACCTCGATCCCGATGAAGCAATGGATAGAGAAGACGAATTGCGTAAAAATTGGTCTAGGGGATTATCCCATGAAATTCGGGAGCATTTTTATACGATTTTGGAATATACTGATGAGTTTTGATTGGTCGCAATACCTAAATTTAGCAAAAGAACTTGCGGGTCAAGCAACTATTCCTGCTGAACAGGAGGCGCGATTGAGGGATGCTATCAGTCGTTCCTATTATGCTGCTTTTATCTTAGCGCGGAACTATTTGCGAGATAAACAAGGTCATTCCCTGCCAAAAACTAGCGATATTCACCGCTATGTTTGGCAAGAATTTGATATTAATCCTGACTCAAGATATCAATTAATCGCCGATAATTTAGCAGTGTTGCGCCGATATCGAAATCAAGCAGACTATGACGATAATTTTCCCTTATTATCTGCGATTGCTACTATTGCGATCAAGCGTTCTCAAGAAATAATTTATAACCTGAATAATCTCTAAATATCAATTTAATCTGATAATGCCTTTGCTAAAACAGCAGTAGTTGTAGGGTGTGTCGCCTGCGATAAATTCCTAACTAAATACTAACAATCTCATAGCGACGCACCTGATGGATATATTACAAACCTTTGGACTGTTGGGACATTTTTCGCATTCCTAAGGCCAAGACACTCAAAAACAACAGCCCGATCGCCCCAGCTAGCGGATTGCCGTTAACTCCTGTCACCCACTCGGGAACAGATGCCGAATATCGCACTAACTGCCCGATGTTAATCGTGTAATATCCCCAGACTAAACCTGCATGAAGCCCGATCGACAAACCGAGGCGATTTCGGCGCGATCTTTTTCCCCAAACCAGAATCAAACCCAGCAACAACAACCCCGGAAACTGCGGCCAACTCCCCAGCATTGCCGCGACAGGTTTGATAAAATGAGATAGGGCAAACACCAGGCTATTCGCCCACAGAGATATTTTATAATTGTAATCCCGCTGCAACTCGTCCAGCAACCAACCACGGAATACCAACTCCTCGGCAAAACCGACTCCAAGGGCGCTTAATAGCCCTTCTGCAATGATTCTAAGCAAATTATCAGAATTTTGCCACGCGACTAAGCCGAACAGCCCTTGCACCGCAAATAAGCTGAAAGTGAGCAAAAGCCCGATCGCCAATCCAATTAAAAGCTCAAAACCGTTTTTTCGCGTATTGATTAAACCGTAACTTTTGAGTAATTTGGTTTGTCCGTAAACCTGTTTTCCCCAGCGCGGCACTAGGAACAGAAACTCGGTAAACAACAATCCCATTGTCACAATAGTTGCTAGGTTACTATCTTTAACTAAGAGATAAATTGGTGCTGCTAACGGCAGCCAAATTGCTAGCAAGATTAATAGGAAAATTATTACACGTAAAGGAAATGGATAAGTGGCTATTATTTGGAGGCGGTTAATCATTGTTGTAAATTAAACAGGTTTTACATGATATCTGTAGGGAGACAGCAATGCTGTGTCCTTACCAGGATTAGGACACAGCAATGCTGTGTCCCTACCCGGATTCTAAACACGCCATTGCCGTAGCCCTAATGTACAAAGCAGACGGAAAAAGCTAGAATGGCATCATATCGGTTGAAACTTTAAGTGAAGCAAAGCTATAACATCAGGTAACAATGACTGAAGCCTCGGATTTTTCAAATGTCGATCGCGAATTAGATGACACAATTTTAAGCTTCGCAGACATTCAGGCAGAACTCAACCTGCGCCACGCTAAAGATGCTCTGCGAGATATAGTAGAAAATCTCGACTTGACAGTTCAAGAGCGAACTGGACTGGAACCGGAAATTGGCGGGTTGGAGAAAATGCTCGACAAGCTAGAGCGCGCTTGCGTGCAAATAGCTGTGTTTGGAATGGTGGGAAGGGGAAAATCTTCGGTTTTGAACGCGCTGCTAGGTCAAAATGTGTTTGAAACTGGCCCGACTCACGGGGTGACTCGCACCACGACTATTGGCCAGTGGGATGTCGGAGAGGGAGTGGATGAGAATTTGCCCGATGGCTTACGCCCCGCTACGCTACGACTTTCGCCAGTTATTTACCGTTTGTCGCAAGTAGAATTAATCGACACTCCGGGAATAGATGAAGTTGACGGCGAAACTCGCGAACTTTTAGCCCGCCGCGTTGCTAAACAAGCAGATTTGATTTTGTTTGTAGTTGCTGGCGACATTACAAAGGTGGAATACGCAGCACTTTCGCAGTTGCGGGAAGCCGGAAAACCGATGTTATTAGTTTTTAATAAAATTGACCAGTATCCTGATGCAGACAGGCTGGCAATTTATCATAAAATTCGAGACGATCGCGTGAGAGAATTGTTGTCTCCCGATGAAATTGTGATGGCGGCGGCTTCGCCTTTGACGGCGAGGGCGGTGCGCCGTCCCGACGGAAGTATGGGCGTGCAAATGACTCGCAGTTTGCCACAAGTGCAAGATTTAAAATTAAAGATTTTGGAGATTTTAGACCGAGAAGGCAAATCTTTGGTCGCGCTGAATACGATGCTCTGTGCAGGGGATATTAACGAGCAGTTGGTGCAGCGAAAAATGGAGATTCGAGATGAGGCGGCTAATCGAATTATCTGGAACGCCGTAATGACTAAAGCTGTGGCGATCGCACTTAATCCAATTACTGTAATTGATATCCTCAGCGGTGCGGTAATTGATGTGGTGATGATATTAACTTTATCTAAAGTTTACGGCATTGCGATGACGGAAGCGGGCGCGGTGGAATTGCTGCAAAAGATTGCGATTAGTATGGGGGGAATTACTGCGGGCGAATTGTTGGCTAATTTTGGTTTGAGCTCGTTGAAAGGATTGCTGGGTTTGGCGACGCCAGCGACGGGGGGTTTGGCTTTAGGGCCTTATTTGTCTGTAGCTGTGACGCAAGCTGCGATCGCGGGAGTTTCTTCCTATGGTATCGGTCAAGTTACTAAGGCTTATTTGGCTAATGGTGCTTCTTGGGGAGATGATGGGCCCAAGGCTGTGGTGAGCAAGATTTTGTCTTCTTTGGATGAGGATTCTATTTTAAATCGGATTAAGGGGGAGTTGCGGGCTAAGTTGGATTTGGGAAGTGTGGAAAAACAGAAATCTTAGCGATCGGCTGTTTTACGTTGACCCAGCAATCCTGGCGCAGCCCTACCGCAATCCGGCAGGGGTTTAAACCCCTACCTCAAAGCTAAATTTGTGTGAAGACCATTTAACCAATTATTAGGATAACAACCTGTTACCAATTACCAATTCTTACTGTATCTTACTAACTCATGATTTAGGTAATTGGCAGAGGTTGGGCGATTGCGGCAAATAAGGTGTGCTGTGCACACCCTACTCTAATTCCGCGAACGCGGACTTTGTTTGTGTAGCCGCCCATTCGATTCGGCGGGTTAAGATCGAATTTTTAATCCGAATTCGCTTCGGCGGGTTAAGATCAAGTTTTTAACCCTAATTCGCTCCTATTTATAACCTCTATTTTTCTCCGACCAAATGCGGGTTGGTAGACCCCAAACATAGACAAATCCTTCTGCCGCTTTGTGATCGAATTCGTCCTCTGCGCCGTAGGTTGCTAAGTCGAAACTGTACAGAGAATTGTCAGATTTGCGGCCAACAATTGTCGCATTTCCTTTGAAGAGTTTGAGCCGCACGGTTCCAGTTACTCGCTTTTGCGTGTCCTGAATAAATGCGTCTAAAGCAGTTTTCAAAGGATTGTACCAAAGACCGTTGTAAATCATTTGGCTGTAGGTTTCTTCAATGCCGCGCTTGTACCGAGTCACATCGGCTGTCAACGTCAAACTTTCTAAGTCTCGGTGCGCGTGCATCAAAACTAAAATCGCTGGTGTTTCGTAAATTTCCCGCGATTTAATCCCGACTAGGCGGTTTTCAATCATGTCGATGCGCCCGACTCCGTGATTTCCAACTATTTCGTTGAGTTGGGAAATTAGGGCGACTGGTGATAAATCTTTGCCGTTCAAACTGACAGGATTTCCGCAATTGAAACCGATTTCTAGGTACTCGGGTGTGTCGGGAGTTTGCTCGATCGCCTTTGTCATCAAATACACCTCTTCCGGCGGTTCCGCCCACGGATCTTCGAGGATTCCGGCTTCAATTGCCATTCCCAATAAGTTGCGATCGATACTGTAAGGGGAAGACTTTTTCACGGGGGATGGAATGCCACATTTCTCGCCGTATGCGATCGTTTCCTCGCGGCTCATTTTCCACTCCCGCGCTGGTGCTAAAATCTTAATCTTGGGGTTGAGCGCGCCGATCGACACATCGAACCGTACCTGATCGTTTCCCTTACCTGTGCAACCGTGGGCGATCGCATCTGCACCGTATTTTTCCGCAGCTTCTACTAACAATTTAGCAATCAGCGGGCGAGCTAGCGCCGTCGAAAGGGGATAACGGTTTTCGTAAAGTGCGTTAGCTTGAATCGCTGGAAACGCATAGTCTTTGACAAATTCTTCGGTAGCATCAATAACTAAAGATTCCGAAGCACCGGATGCTAAAGCTTTTTTGCGGATCGGTTCTAATTCGTCTCCCTGTCCCAAATCCGCAGCCAGAGTAATTACCTCTTCCACACCCCACTCGTTTTTGAGGTAAGGAATGCAGACGGAGGTATCGACTCCGCCGGAATATGCTAGCACAACTTTTTTAGCGCGACTCATTGCTATTTACATCCTGAATTTAACTGACATCTTGCACCATTTACTATAATCCCGCTCCGGGGCGGGCTAGAAGAGCCCAACCCACAAGAAAATTTAATTTGTGTGGAACAGGCCAGAAAGGCTGTTTCTGAGAATGGTGCAAGATATCCGATTTAACCGACTTTTCATTATGCACCTAATTGAGATCGATTCTTGTCAGAAATAGTACAGATTTATATATTCTTTTTTTGCTAAACTTGGCTATTTGCCGGGGGAGTTGCTGCGAAAAATCTGCTACCGTGGGATACGGTAACTGTGGCGATGGGGAAAAACCGTGTTTTTTAGTGTTGTGATTCCGACGTATAATCGTAAACCGATTTTGGCAAAATGTCTACTGGCTTTGGAAAATCAGCAGTTCAGTGAGATTGTCAGAGAGTATGAAGTAATTGTCGTGGACGACGGCTCGACGGACGGGACGCTGGAGTGGTTGGTGGCAAATGCTGACTTGTTGCCTCATGTGCGATCGATCGCCCAATGTCACCAAGGCCCCGCCGCTGCCCGGAATTTGGGCGTTGAAGATGCTAAGGGCGATACGATTATTTTTATTGACAGCGATTTGGTGGTAACAGAGCATTTTTTGCAAGCACACGCAGATGCTTTGCTACAGGGTTACAAAGATACGGATGCGGTTTTTACTTACGGCAGTGTGATTAATACTTGCAATTTCGAGAATCCTACTTCGGAACCTTACAAAATAACGGATTTTTCGGCTGCTTATTTTGCTACAGGAAATGTGGCGATCGCGCGCCACTGGCTGCTGGCTGCTGGACTCTTTGACACTCGCTTTCAACTCTACGGATGGGAAGATTTAGAATTGGGTGTCAGGTTGAAAAAATTAGGTTTAAAACTGATTAAATGTCCGGCTGCTGTCGGCTATCACTGGCATCCACCTTTTAGTTTAGAGCAAATTCCGGGCATGATAGACCGAGAAATTCAACGCGGGAGAATGGGAGTTTTGTTTTATCAAAAACACCCAAGTTGGGAAGTGCGGATGATGATTCAAATGACGGTTTTGCACCAAATACTGTGGGGATTTTTATCATTGGGCGGAATACTGAATGAGCGGACAATGACTCCTTTTTTGCAGTGGTTGATTGACCAAGGTAAGCCGCAGTTAGCTTTAGAAATCGCTCGGATTTTTCTGAATTGGTATAACGTGAAAGCCGTGTACGCCGCTTGTGGGGAATTGCAGGCCGAGACAAAGATACCATAAATCAGCCGGAGGGCGCAAATAAAAGATAAGATATTGTAGGAGTGTTTCAGGGCCCATTGGTGTCAACTTAAGCTCAAATGTAGTAACGGTATACTGTTTTACACTTATGCCTAAATTATCCTAGCCTTGCTTAAGAAAGGGGATTTACGGGACTCAAGACTTGGATACAAACCAGAGAAACAAAGGATTTTAGTCTTAAGTTGACACCAGTGGTCAGGGGGTGTTTTAATTGTCATTTCGACTAAGAATATTTGCTTAGAAAACACAATAGCGAGCCACCAGGTAAAAGCAGGCGAAACCCGGTTCTAGACATTGTAAAAATTTTACCTTTAATCAAAGTTGCTTGCTGAGCCTGTGATTTGAGGAATCTCGGCTGTTTTCTTGATGGGCTGCGATAATTAGATTTCCACACATTTTCAAACTATTCTTATTTTTGATATAATTACAGATAATTTAGGAGTGTGGTATCTACCCAAGAGTTGTGCTGGTTTACCTGAGAGTGTTAGCTACAAACGGTTAATAAATTAAAAGTATTACCACATAAAAAATTTGAATAATTTGAGGGTCTGCTGTGAATACAACTGACGAGAAAAATCCAAGCCGAGAAACACTTAGACTTCCAACCACTGCTTTACAAGAAAATATTTTAATGGTGGACGACAATCCAGAAAGCTTGCGACTTTTATCCCGGCTTTTGTCTAAGCGGGGATATAAAGTGCGGCCGACACGAGATGGCAAATTGGCTCTCAACTTTGCTCTATCGAGTCCACCGGATTTAATTTTGCTGGACATCATGATGCCCGGTATGGATGGCTATCAAGTCTGCGAACAGCTAAAAGCGTCTCCGAAAACGAAAGATATTCCTGTGATCTTTATCAGCTCTTTAAATGAAGTTTTTGATAAAGTTAAAGCTTTTTCGCTGGGGGCGGTAGACTACATTACTAAACCGTTTGAAATAGAAGAAGTCGTGGCTCGCGTCGAAAATCAACTGCTGCTCAGTCGGCTTTCTAAGGAACTTTTAGCAAAAAATGCGCTGCTAGAAGCTGAAATAGAAGAACGCAAGCGGATCGAAGAACAACTACGAGAAAGCCAGCACTGGCTGTCGGCAGTAATTAAAACGAATCCTAATCTATTGTACGTTTACGATTTGATAGAAGAGAGAAGTCTCTACGTCAACCGCGAAATTTATAGCGATATTGGCTACACGTTTGAAGAAATACAGGAGATGGCAGCTACATTTATTCCTAAGTTAATACACCCTGACGATATCCCTGCATTCTCAGAACAAAGAAAAAAAATTGAGACAGCAAAAGATGGCGAAAGCTTTGATTTTGAATACCGGATACAGCACAAGAATGGTGAATATCGGTGGTTTTGCAGTCGGGAGAGCGTGTTTGCCAGAACACCGCAGGGCAAACCTTGGAAAATTTTGGGAACTGCTGCTGAAATTAGCGATCGCAAACAAGCAGAACTCGAACTTAAAACAGCTTTAGCTGCTTTGGAACGGCAAATTAAGCAAAGATTTCTCTTAGAAACAATTACTCTCGAAATACGCTACAGCTTAAATCAAGATCAAGTTTTTCAAACAGCAACGGCTCAAATAGGTCGCATTTTTAATGCCGATTGCTGCTTGATTCATACCTACACAGAACACCCTGTTCCACGAATTTTTAATGTCGCTGAGTACAGAAAAGCCGCCTCAAAATCGCTTTTAGATTTAGAAATCCCCGTACAGGGCAATCCTCACGTTCAGTTTTTATTGTCCCAAGAGCAAGCTGTAGTTTCTGACGATGTTTTTTCCGATCCCCTGCTAGAAAACGTCAGAGATTTGTGCTGTCAAATAGGTTTGAAGTCGATGATATCCATCCGCACTTCCTACCAGGGAAAAGCCAACGGAATGATATGCTTGCACCAGTACGATTGCCCGCGTCACTGGACACCAGATGAGATCAGATTATTGAAGGCTGTGGCGGCACAGATGGGAATTGCGATCGCTCAAGCAAATCTTCTCGAACAAGATAAACAACAGCGACTTAAACTTCAACAGAGCGAAGCTAGTCTAGCAGCAGCCCAGAAAATTGCCCATATCGGCAGTTGGGAATTTGATTTAGTCACCAATAAAATTGCTTGGTCAGAAGAAGTATTCCGCATTTTTGGTCTTGACTCAAGTGCAACTGAACCGACATCTGCCCAACTTGTACAAATGTGTCATCCCGACGACAGAGACTTGTTCCAACAAACTGTCACCCTCACTATCTCACAAGGCATTTCCTACAAAAGAGAGTTCCGATTTTTTCATCCTAGCGGTCATATCATATACGTAGAAGGAAGGGGAGAAGCTGTTTTTAACGAAACTGGGGAAGTAATCAAACTGTTGGGAACCGTAATGGATATTAGCGATCGCAAACAAGCAGAAGCAGCTTTGCTTCTTAGCGAACTGCGAGAACGGGAAAAAGCGCAACAATTAGAACAAACTCTGGAATACTTAAAAAATGCTCAATCCCAGCTCATTCAATCCGAAAAAATGTCAAGTATCGGGCAAATGGTAGCGGGAGTTGCCCACGAAATTAATAACCCTGTCAACTTCATCTACGGCAATATTATTCCCGCCGCACAGTATGCTCGCGATTTGCTAAAAGTGATCGATCTCTACCAGCAACACTATCCAGAACCAGTTCCCGAAATAGCTCAAGAATTGGACGAAATCGAGGTAGATTTTATCGCTGAGGATTTTCCGAAAGTCATGGCTTCAATGCAAGAAGGTGCTAACCGAATTAAGCAGATAGTGCTGTCTCTGCGAAACTTTTCGAGACTAGATGAAACAGCTCGCAAAGTAATAGACATTCATGAAGGGATAGAGAGCACTTTGGTGATTTTGCAGCACCGATTGCAGTCACAGCCACAACGTCGGGAAATTGAACTTATTAAAAATTACGGTACACTGCCAAAAGTCGAGTGTTATCCAGCTCAATTAAACCAGGTATTTATGAATTTGTTGTTGAATGCGATCGACGCTGTGGAAGAGTCATCAGCAAGCTGTACTTGCAAAATTAACCAAATTCGCATTGTTACTGAAGTCAGCAGCGAAAATCAAGTGTGTGTGCGGATTTTTGACAACGGGCCCGGTATCCGTCCCGAAGTTCAGTCAAGGATGTTTGACCCATTTTTTACTACCAAACCGATCGGCAGCGGCACTGGTTTGGGGTTATCGATTAGTTACCAAATTGTTAAAGACACCCACGGCGGTAAGCTGGAGTGTCATTCAGAAGTTGGCCGGGGAACAGAATTTGCGATCAAACTGCCGATTTCGCAAAAGTTGAAAGTTAAAAGTTAGGATAAGCTGTTAAATCATGGGCGGTAAATTAACCATAATTCTTGTAGGGGCTGGTTCACCAACCATCTATAAATATAAGCCAGAGAAGAGCCTAAACCCTCCCCTACCGTAAGACTGGGGGCAATTCAACGGAACTCGTATTAATCGTCTATCAGAACCTAATTTTAGAGTGCGTCATAACCTGACATTTTCACCAGTATTTCCTGCGAACGGTCTGTCATTTAGTGTAATCTCATCTTAAAGATGATATAATAAAGAGTTAGCCTTTTGAGGCTCCAGGCGTTGCGCTGTTAAAATTAGTAGTGAATATTACAGTTGCTATTATACAAACTCTGTCAACATACGTCTGCTGTAGCGTCTACCACATTTTAACTGAATTATGACTGACTCAATTCGCTTCCTCATGTGTGCTCCCGACCACTACGATGTGGATTACGTGATTAATCCGTGGATGGAGGGTAACGTACACAAATCATCGCGCGATCGCGCCGTCGAACAGTGGGAAAAACTCTACCACGTCCTCAAAGACAACGCCGTTGTAGACCTCGTACCGCCTGCAAAAGGCTGGCCGGATATGGTTTTCACCGCAAACGCAGGCTTACTTTTAGGCAATACCTTCGTCCTCAGCCGTTTTTATCACAAAGAACGCCAAGGCGAAGAACCCTATTTCAAAGCATGGTTTGAAAGCAAAGGTTTCACCGTGCACGAACTCCCGAAAGACTTGCCGTTTGAGGGCGCGGGCGATGCTTTGCTCGATCGCGAAGGACGCTGGTTGTGGGCCGGATACGGCTTCCGTTCCGAACTCGACTCGCACCCGTTACTAGCAAAATGGCTCAACATTGAAGTGCTTTCGCTGCGTTTAGTAGACGAACGTTTCTATCACCTAGACACCTGTTTTTGTCCCCTAACAGGCGGCTATTTGCTCTACTATCCAGCAGCATTTGACTCGTATTCCAACCGCTTAATTGAAATGCGAGTTGCGCCGGAAAAACGCATTGCCATTGAAGAAGCAGATGCCGCAAATTTTGCCTGCAATGCCGTCAATATTGACAAAGTTGTGGTAATGAACAAGGTTAGCGAAGCCTTGAAAACGCGCATTACTCAGGCTGGTTTTCAAGTAATTGAAACGCCGATGACCGAATTTCTGAAAGCGGGCGGCGCCTGTAAGTGTTTGACGCTGCGGGTAACGGAACCAGTGCAAGAAGATCGATCGGCAAACGTGATGGTAGAAAGCCGCACAATTCGCATGGACGGCCACCTGCTTGATGCTGGTTTAATCAGTCGCGCTTTAGACTTAATTATCGAAAACGGCGGCAGTTTCCAAGTCCTCAATTTCAATTTAGGAGAGCAGCGGCAAAGCACATCCAGTGCGGACGTTAAAGTTTCGGCTCCTTCCCACGATGTGATGGAAGAAATCATGGGACTGCTGATTGATTTGGGTGCCGTCCCCCCGCCGCAAGAGATTTGCGACGCTATTTTAGAACCGGTAGTGCAAGATGGCGTCGGCCCGGACGACTTTTATGTGAGTACGATTTATCCCACCGAAGTGCGGGTAAATAACCAGTGGGTGAAGGTACAAAATCAGCGGATGGATGGAGCAGTAGCTATTACAGAAACGGCAGAAGGCCCAGTGGCTAAATGCAAATTATTGCGCGATTTAAAAGTAGGAGAAAAAGTCGTTGTTGATGTGGTCGGCATCCGCACCATCCGCAAAACAGAATCGCGGGAACAGCGCAATTCTCAAGAATTTAGCTTTATGTCCGGCAGCGTTTCTAGCGAGCGCCGCGTAGAATTGGTGGTGGAACAAGTAGCCTGGGAATTGCGCCAAATTCGCGATCGCGGTGGCAAAGTTGTAGTTACCGCAGGGCCTGTTGTCATTCACACTGGGGGTGGCGAACATTTAGCGCATTTGATTCGCGAAGGTTACGTGCAAGCCTTGTTGGGCGGAAATGCGATCGCGGTTCACGACATGGAACAATCCAATATGGGAACCTCTTTAGGGGTTGACATGAAACGCGGTGTTGCTGTGCGCGGCGGACACCGGCATCACTTGAAAATAATTAATACTGTGCGGCGTTACGGGAGTATTGCAAAAGCTGTTGAAGCCGGGCTGGTTACTAACGGTGTGATGTACGAGTGCGTGAAGCACAATATACCCTTTTCGCTTGCCGGTTCGATCCGCGATGACGGGCCACTTCCTGACACGCAAATGGATTTAGTTAAAGCTCAAGAAGAATATACTGAGCTGTTACGGGGTGCGGATATGGTGTTAATGCTGTCGTCTATGCTGCACTCAATTGGTGTGGGAAATATGACACCGGCTGGGGTGAAGATGGTGTGTGTGGACATTAATCCGGCGGTGGTGACGAAATTGAGCGATCGAGGTTCGATCGAATCTACTGGAGTTGTTACCGATGTGGGATTGTTCTTAAGTTTGTTGGTGAATCAATTGGATAAATTGACCAGCCGCCATCATGTAGCTCAATCTGTTTAGATTTAGCTAGTCTACTCGTTACCAGGCTCTTCCTGGTAACGCAGATGCGGAGGCTCTGCCTCCAATTTTACTTATTTGGTGAATTCACCCGTAATATCATTTCCGGTTACACTCAATACATGATGTTCACTGTTGACCCTTCGACTATGCTCAGGGCGACGCTGTTGACTGTTGACGCAGTGAACAGTGAACAGTCAACCGTCAACAATGAACTCTAATTTACTATTCCGATGCTAACGGATTTGATATAAATCGGCTGCAACTTTAATATTCCAATAAAAAGCCTCAGACCCGCAAGCCTGAGGACCGGAGTTCCTGAAAATCGTCACTTCTTACTATTGTCGCCAACAAACAGCACAATATACAAGAGGGGTGCAACCCAGCACAGCAGCTTTTGGCAGACAGAGATTGCTTCCTGACTCGAAACGCGAAAGCAATTTTTAATTCACCACTTCACGAAAGCAAAAAATTCTTCTCGCCATTTTCAGATCGGGGTTGATAATTTTGCTTTAGGATGGGCGTCTGTCCTCGATTGGAATATAAGGAGCACCGTGAGTCCCCGTATATATTTGAGTCGGACGGTAAATGCGGTTTGCCTCTAGCTGTTCCTTCCAGTGGGCCAACCAGCCAGCAACGCGGGCGATCGCAAAAACTGGCGTAAACAAGTCGAGCGGAATTCCCATTTTTCGATAAACCAAACCAGAATAGAAATCTACATTTGCATAAATTCCTTTGTGACCCAATTTCTCCTCAACCACTTCTTCTAACTTGACAGCAATGTCGTAATAATCATCGTGACCGAAGTTCTCAAACAACTGTTCGGCTAACCCTTGGAGAATAGTTGCTCTCGGATCTTTCACCTTGTAAACTCGGTGACCGAAGCCCATAATTTTGTCCTTATTTGCAACGCTCTTCTCGACAAAAGCCCGCACATTTTCTACCGAACCAATTTGCTCCAACATATCAATCACTTCTTCATTAGCTCCCCCGTGCAGCGGCCCCGCCAAAGTGCCAACTGCTGAAGCAATCACTCCGTAAGGGTCTGTCAGCGTCGAAGCTGTTACCATTGCCGAAAATGTAGAGGCATTAATTGTATGTTCAGCGTGCAGAGTCAGACAAGTATCAAAAATGCTAGCTAACAGCGGATCGGGTTCTTGCTCGTTGAGCATATAAAGAAAGTTAGCGGAGTAGTCCAAGTCATCCCTCGGCCGCACCGGGTCATTTCCGCGTCGCATTTGCTGGAACGCTGCTACCATTGTGGGAATCTTAGCTAGCAGCCGCACTACAGCTTCTCGAATGTATGCTGGGTTAGCCAGAGCTCTGCGCGAGTAGAACAAGCCCAAGGCGGCCGCTGAAGCTTGCAGGGCGTCCATTGGATGTCCTCTTTCTGGAAAGCATTTCATCATGTCCCGGATGCGATATTTGATCCGGCGGTGATAGCGAATTTCATGCTCGAAAGCTTCGAGTTCTTCCTTTGTCGGAAGTACCCCCCAGATTAATAAATATGAAGTTTCGAGAAAGGAGCTTTTCAGTGCCAGTTCCTCGATGCTAATCCCGCGATATTCCAGCAACCCTTTTTGTCCATCGACGTAGCTAATGCTGGACAAGGTGGCGGGAACACCTTCTAAACCTGGTTTGAATTCGCCGACGACCATTGCGATACCGTTTTGTGTGAGTTCAATACTACTAAAAGTACATTACCAGAAACCAAGATAGTGTCACAGTCTTGACAAATAATCCTTTAATTTGGGTTCAGAAACTGGGTTTTGGAACAGACAGCCCGATCGCGCCGCTGCGTATTTTCGCCCCTTTTTCCCGGTGTCGGCGTCCGAGAATGCGGGTTTAAGAGGGCTGCCGCGTCCTGTTAATGTCGGGGCGGTTCGCTGTTTCTAGCACAGCAAAAACTTGGGCGGAGTTAGCCAAAACATTTGGCTGCGGCCCACTGGGGAGCCTGTTTCCGGGAGGATTAAGCCGATGATACCTGCTTTTTTGAGAATGAGGGCATCTTGCGATCGAGCCCAAACCAAAGTTTCTGCCCAATGGCCTAAGTCTGGTTGGTGGCCCACCAGCGCCAAGCTGCCGCTACCTATTTCCTGCCACTGTTTGTACCACTCCAGCCAGTTCCCGATGTCTCCTGAAGGTGCGAGGGCGGCGGATTCTTCTATTTTGGAACTCAAACCGACGGTTTGCAGGATTTGCGCGGTTTGCTGGGCTCGCAGTAGGGGACTGGTGAGAATCAGGTCAAACTGAATTTCGAGTTCGTACAGTCGCTGGGCGATTTTCCTGGTTTTACGATCGCCCTCTTTAGTCAGCGGGCGTTCTGAGTCTGTATCGTATTCTTCGGGCGCGGCTGCGATACCGTGACGGATCAGGTAAATAAGCATATATCAATACTTCCAGGCATTTTATCCCGTTTTTCTAGGAGCGGTCTAGGATATACCTACCTTATGCTTATTCTACAACTGGATTGACCTCTGGCGCCGTCATCTGGTTGGCGCTTCTGTAGCGATCGCGCCCTTGTCGTTTCGCATCATACAACGCTCGATCGGCGACGGCAACGAGTTCATCCGGTGATGTTCCCAAGCAGGGAATCACAGTCGCAATTCCCATGCTAACAGTCACGATCGCGCTGACATCAGATTGCTCGTGAGGGATTGCCAAATCTCGGATTGCCTCTCGGATCGACTTAGCAACCGCGATCGCCCCTGCAGCATCCGTACTCGGCAGGATAGCAGCAAATTCTTCGCCCCCATAGCGCACAAACAAATCGGTAGAACGTTTAACTGCGGCTGCTGCAGCTTTCGCGACTTTCACCAAACAAGTATCCCCAGCTTGATGTCCGTAGCAATCGTTATATCGCTTGAAATAATCTACATCCAACATAATCAACGAAAGCTGTTGTTTGCCCTGCATCAGTCGGTACCATTCCGACTGCAATCGCTCATCAAAACAGCGGCGGTTTGCTACTTGTGTTAACCCATCTGTCGTAGCAATTAATCTTTCTCGTTCCGCCCGGTGTCTGAGCATCTCCTCGGCCCTCTTGCGTTCTGTAATATCAGCAAAAGTCGTCACTACTGCATAGGGTTGAGACTGATTGAGATGGAACAGCGGTTGAGAATTAATCGAAATCCAAGTCAGCGTTTGATCCGATTTGTGAATGCCCATCACCACATTTGATAGCGGTTGTCCCGTCCTGATGGTGATCATTGCCGGATGCTGTTCGCCGGGGAAGGGACAGCCATCTTCCCGAACGATTCGCCAGTCTAAATCTATGGATGTACGGCCCATCATTCGTTCGGGGGTCAGCCCTAGAATCCTTTCGGCACTAGCATTACAGGTAGTAATTTGTCCGTCTGCTAGCTGAAGTACGACGCCTTCTGTCATGCTCGCAATCACAGAACGATACCGTTCCTCACTTTCCTGTAATTGACTCAGGAGAATGTTTTTGGCATCAAACTCTGAAGCCAGATGCAGGCTGCTTGCCAGAAACCCGGCCATCAGTTGTAAGGTCTGGATATCTGACTCTGTAAAGGCAGAGGGTTTAGCTGAAAGCACTTTTAAGACGCCAACCCGATCGTCCTGATAGAACAAGGGAACAACCACCATTGACCGCAGACCAATGCGCTGACAGGCAGCCAGATTTACCCGTGCATCGGTTTCTGAATCCTCGCAAAGCATGATTTGGCCGGTCTCAATACATTTTCCCGATAAACTTGTGCCTACTTTGAGCCGTAATCCAATATAGGCGGAGACAATACCACTGGCTGCCCGATACACCAATTCATCCCCTTCAACCATTTCAATCACTGCTCCATCGGCGCGGGTCAAATCTTGAGTCCTCTCTGCAATCACAGCCATGACTGCATCGAGATTGGGATTGCGGATGGCGATTTCCTGTTGGGTAGCAATCACTATACCCAGACGCTGGAACTCTTGTTGTAATGCTGCTTCTGCTTGCTTGCGATCGGTGATATCTTTCATAAAGCAGTGATGCCCCATCGATCGCTCCTGCGAGTCGTAGGCTGCCAACATCACCAATTGCTTGTAAAAAATCGAGCCATCTTTTCGGATACCACGGGCCTCAACCTCGACTCTACCCTCGGCTAGCATTTTTTGATAAGCCGCCATCATCTTGTCACAGTCGTCGGGATGAACTGTTTTCTGCCAATTCATACCAACCATTTCTGCAGGTTGATAACCTGCTATATTCGCGTAGGCTTGATTAACGTTGATGTACCGTCCGAAAATATCCAGCCGCGACATACCCTCAACGGCATTAGCAAGAGCTGTACTCAATTCTCTGAGTTCTGTTTCCGCCTGCACCAGATCCGTAATGTCTTGCGATGTACCAAACAACCGAATGACTTTTCCCTCTGCATTGAGTTCGGTCTGTCCTCTGGCTTCGGTATGGCGGATAGAACCATTCGGGCGCAGGATTTTGAGCCGCAATAGATAAGGCTCTCCGCGAGTGAGTGCTCGTTGAACTACCAGGTGTAGCTGTTCGGCACTTTCGGGATGGTAAAGCCGCAGGTTTTCTTCATAGGTAGGTTCGCCCAGGGCTCTGTCGCGTCCCAAAATCTCAAAGAGTTCGGGAGACCAGGTAATTTTACCCGTAATCACGTCCCATTCCCAGTTACCGATGTGGGCAAGCCCCTGGGCTTCTGACAACCGGGTTTGACTCTTTTGCAGGGCTGTTTCTGTCTGCTGGCGGTCGGTAATGTCCTTTTCGTTCACGAGCAACATCGGGTTGCCTGTTACCGGATCGTTGGTACATCGCACGTCCATCCGGTGCCAGCGAATTCCCGCCAGAGTAATCACTTGAGCCTCCGTGCTAAATACCTCACCGGACTTAAGAACTGCCATTGCTCGCTCTCCTACCTGAGAGTCAACAAAGCGGCTCAGAAAAGCATTGTCTGTCGCAGAGTGAGGCGGCTGCATATCCCCATAACAGCACAAGGCCGCCGGGTTTTGCAGCAGCGGCACCCCTTCGAGGGTATATAGCGAAACTATGAACGTCGTGTGTCGGAGTGCCTCGATCGATCGCAGGGTTTCCGGTTCGATTTGATGAGCGGTTTCAACCTTACCCTCGACCAGGATTGCCAAACGCCCGCTATCAATCCTGATGCCAGAGCACCGACAGCCGACAGAAACACGCTCACCGCCCGGATAAAAAGTCCACTGCTCGGACAAGGTTTGACCTTGCTCAAACTGCTGCAGATAGCTCTGCAAGCGAATCCGAGTAAACTCTGACAACATATCCCTAAAGTTGTGGCTCGCGAGTTGCTGCCACGTCGAAGCATTCCACAGGTACAATGAGGCTTGATTAGCCCACCGGATTTGCCAATCCTCAATATCCAATATCCAGATCGGGTTTTGCAACAAGTCAAAGGCTTTGAGGTGCACAATATCCCCGCTCAGGGAACAGGCAAAGTCTGGTTGCAGGCAATTTTGATGATTGACTCTTGACGCGCTTTCTGTATTGGGATCAGTTTGATTCGGTTCTGTTTGGAGTTCCGGCGGTTGATTTGGCGACAGCACTGGGTGGTTAGATTCCAGATGCCGCATCCTTAAGCCGAGCTGCAATGCAACGTGTTGCACGATCTGAACGTCGAGAGGTTCCCACTGACGCGGACTTTGGCATTGATGAGCAATCAACAGCCCCCAAAGCTTTGGAGATGGCTGTTGTTTAATGCTGAGCAAAATTGGCACAACTAAATTTGCCTGAACTTGGATGCGATCGAGCAATTCGACATCACAAGCTTGAAGAGAACCGCTGTGAATATCAGAAATGCTGCTCGTTTGTCCCTGGCTGTAACGCTCTACCCAGGTAGCTTCACAGCAAGGATCGTAAATCTGTTTTCCTAGGATTTGCGGCCACTGGGCATCAACCGATTCAGAAAATACTACGCCATCTCTATGCGGTAGGAAGCGATAAATAATCACGCGATCGCTTTGCAGCAGCACCCTGGTTTCTTCTACCGCACATTGTAAAATTGTCTCTAGCTCCGCGAACTCGTTGAGTTGAAGTGCAATTTCTGAAATTTTTTCTAGAATTTTCTCTAACGACAAAGAGGAAGTCTGTTTTCTAAACATCTCCGTGTTCCTTTTTTTTAAAAGCTATTTTTTACTATTCTAACCCGCGCCAAATAAATATAAAAATTTGTTTCAACTCTTACCAACTGGTTGTTTGCTTGATAAAAAAACCAAAGTTTTATGTTTAAAATACAATTTTTATGCAATAATACAACTTTTAGTTTTTATGTGATTTAGCCAAAGATTTATCTTTTTCCCTCTCTATTTGGCTGATTGTACGGCGCTTTTTTATCCAAATGATCCCCAATCTCCTGCACCTACTCGGACAAACTGTGATTTATTTAGCGATTTTATAGAAAAATTTTAAAAAAATAAGCCTGTAAAATTCTTAAAGTTTAAAAATTATGTTTTTGAGATTAGTAAGCTCTATGAAATTAAATTTACTCCCAAACCAGGTGTTTTTTAGCAAAATAATTAGTTGCATTATTTTATAATAGTTATAACACGTTTTTTTGAGTGTATTTTTTTTGGAAATGGGTATAAAATTTATTACTCTTAGTCTGGGACGGAGCAAGGGGCTTTTTTAACCCCCTTACTTCGTTCAAACCCTTAATAAGAGTGAAAAACCCCCGTTGATGAGAGTTGGAGTGCGTGCAGGACGGATTGTCAAGTTGAGATTTTGCCCGGAATGAGAAAAAAACTCAGCAAAACCTGGTAGCAACGGGAGTCCAAACCCAAATATCGCATTCCCAGGCTGTTGCTGGAATCAAGACCGCATCTACAAACTTTAGAGTTAATGATCGTAAACTGGATTGTCTTTAGGACTAATTAAATTCAGCAATTTTTGCTTAATCTGAGCATCGAATACTTCCCATTTTAGCCTTGCATAATCGCTGTTCTCATTCCCGGCGGAAAGAAAGCCCACCGGAATTTCAAAACCTCCTGCTTGACTTCTGCCACCGCCAAAAAAGCGTCCTTGAGCATCTTGGCCGAAGGCTTCTTTAATAAATTCGTCGGGGTCAAGAGTAAGTTTATTAGTTCGCAGCGAGCCAATTACTACTTCAATTTCTTCGTCTTTGTCGTGAACAATTGCGTAGACAACTGCTGTGTGTACGTTCTCTTCTGTTACTAAAAAGTCCGCCGCTTGGGGAATAGAATCCCGATCGTCATAGCGGAGGTAGCCGATGCCGGCGATCGAAAAATTGTTCTGGACGGTGCGGTGTTTGAGCGATCGCTCGATCGCGTCCATCACCCATTTAGAACGAGACGACTGCAACACCGCATTCAGCAACTGCGGGTCGTAAAACCGGCTCAAATAAGCCGCAGCTAAAAAGTCCTCTTCCTGAGCTTGTCTGAGGGCGTTTGTATCCGATCGCAAACCGTGCATCAAAGCTGTAGCGCACTTGATGTGCAGACTGACGCTGCCGTCGAGAGTTAGGAGTCCAGCCTGTAAATACTCCGCAAAAATCGTGGCTGTAGCGCGGATTTGAGGACGCAAATCTGTAAATTCTGCGTTCATTTCTCCCTGCAAATTGTGATGATCGATGACGGCGGCGATCGGAACTCCAGCCGCTAAAATATACTCGGTTAAGTTACAAGTCGTCCCTTGATTGTCGATGAAAGCGCAGCCCTTAAACACCGACAAATCCTTAGTTTTTACTGTTTCCAGCGTCCACCGCTGCAACGGCAACCCTGTCAATTTAACTAAGGCAATATTTTCTTGGTGGCTGAGGGCGCCGGCGTAGATCATCTCGCATTGGATATCGTACTGTTCGGCGATTAATTTGTAAGTCCAAGCGCTTGAAAGTGCGTCGGGGTCGGGAAAATCTTGCAGTAATATTAATTGGCGAGTGCCTTTGTGTCGATCGAACATTTGGCGCAATTGCTCTACTTTGCGATCGTGCAATTCCTCGCGGAGACGGCCACGATTCTCTTGGGAAGCAAGTTCGGCTTTGGTGCGCCGTTTCCCAGGCGCACTCACTTCGGGTACAACCGGGCTGCTGGCCTCAAGTTCACCTTCGCGGTTGCCAGATGTTTCATCGGAATTGGTAGGGGAATGGTCTTTCATCGTTAAAGATTAACAATTTAACTCTTTCAGGATTTGCACGACATTCACTCTTAAACCCGGTTTCTTTGTAGATGCCTTGTTGTCAAAGCCCATACTTCTTACGAGAAACCTGATTTAAGAGTGTAAATTCTCTCTTTAACTGTTTAACTTTTTAACTCATGCAGAGAGTGTGCGTTCCCAGGAACGAAGCAATCTCAGGACTCAGAACTTCCGCAAAAAACCCCCGCGCTTGCGCTGACAGGGGTTTTAAAGGCCAATTACATATTTTTGCCATTCTTTGTGCATACCGCTCTTAACGTGTTTAGTCACTTCAAAATAAAGACCGCTGTGAGGTTTCCGAGGCGGATGGCGCAGCGGCATTCCCGCTTCTTTGGGCGTGCGGCTGCCTTTATTGACATTGCAGCGCACGCAGGCGGTGACGAGGTTTTCCCAAGTGTCGCCTCCTCCGCGCGATCGGGGAATCACATGATCGAGGGTTAAATCGTCCCCCGTATAACTACAGTATTGACAAGAGTGTGCGTCCCGGTGCAAGATGTTCCGGCGGGTCAGCGGAATATCCTTATAGGGAACTCGGACATAATGCCGCAGTCGGATCACAGTTGGTAGCGGGAAGTTTGGCGCAATAAATTTCCCGTTGTGTTCAACCTGTTCTGCTTTTCCTTTCAGCAACAAAACTACCGCCCTTCGCCAATTGGTGATGTTAAGGGGTTCGTAGGAGGCGTTCAGCACCAGAACATTGCCCATTGTTGATTATTAAAGAGAATATTTTTTTCGATGTTAACACAGGTTCCACTTTAGGTGGGACGGCATCAGGAACAGCGAGGCGAGCGCAAAAAACGGTGCAAAACCACTCCTTTACCCTATACCTTCGCGCCTGCGCCCCCTCTGGCTGCACGTATTTTCTGCCGTCCGTGTTTGTCAGCGAGCTTTTTCCCCGGAGTTTTAGCCCAGATGAGGCCAGTGTGTGCGATCGCAAAAATTGGCAGAATAAATTTTATTTTTTTCTCTAAATGCCTAATCTTCCCGGCACCAAACAGTTTAACTTTTTAGACTATTAGTAACCTTAAAATGAAAAAGCTTATTACTGCTCATGAAATTTCGGCTCTTAAAGTCAGCTTTTAGCGCGTCAATTATTGCCCTTGCTGCTCCGATTTTAGCAAACAGTCCAGCCTTTGCCCAAACGCCTTCATTCTTCTGCGGCGCTGCTGGCGGCCGCCCAGCTACAATTGCTGTCCAACAAGGCAAAAATATTCCCGTTATTTTGTGGCTAGCTGATAACTATTTCAATGAATCAGGAGAAGACGCGATTACTCGGTGCACTAGAGTATCGGGAATTCTCAACAACTCACAACCGCAAGGAACTTGGGAGAATATTGTCACAGCAGGTGCATCGCCCACCGGTCAACTAATTATTTGTGCAGCTAATCCTCAAGACGGTTCCTGTAGATTATTATATCAAGTACCCAAAGGCCAAAATCCAGAACAAGCCCGACAAGAACTCTTAAAAAGAGTCACAAATCCTAATTTAAGTGTTTCGCCTGTTAAAGTAAATTGATAGTAATCATTAGGGACATGGCACTGCCGTGTCCTACTTGCAGAGAGTTGAAACTCTTGTAAAATACTTCGGTTGAGTGGTGAAAAAATTGCAGCTTTGCTTGAGCAATTCTTCTAACCCTTCAACCTGCCTCAGCCAGACAGTGCCGTTGCTTCCAGCTACAGCAATTTGCTTTCCGTCTCGACTCCAACTGACACTAACAACATTTTCCTCAAACTCAAATTGAGCAACCTGCCGCCCCGCTAAATTCCACAGCCGTACAGTCTTGTCAATTCCCACGGTAGCAAGCCGTTCTCCGTCGGGACTAAAACTAATTGACTTCGCATCAAAATGCAACGTTTGAAATTCCTTAACTAATTCTTTTTCTGACAGATTCCACAGCCCAACTTTGCCATTCAATGTTACTGTAGCAAAGTGAGACTGGTGTGGAGCGGGAGTGAAACTGAGCCCAATTACCTGAAGGGGAAGTGTTTTTTTCAGTTTTCCCAACAAATTCCAAATTCGCACTGTAGAGTTGCCATCTAAAGTCGTTATAAAATCTCCGTTTGGGCTAAAATTTACGCTTCTCACTAAGCCGTTGTGACCGGGGAGTTTGACGGGAGACGATATTGATTTTGGCAGGTTTGACAATTTCCAAATTGCAGCATTGCTGTCTATTCCTGCGGCCGCCAACAACTTTCCTTCGGGACTAAAACTGATGCTAGTAACGGAGCCTTGAATCCCTTTGAAGTTAGAAATATTTTTTCCTGATAAATTCCATATTTTAACTGTGCTGTCCCTTCCTGCAGTCGCTAAAAAATTACCGTTTGGGCTAAAGCTTACCATATTAACTGACTGTTGTAAAGCTTTCCATTCAACAATTTTTTTCCCGGAAAAGTTCCAAATCCGAACTCTATCGTCTATTCCGGCGGTTGCTAAAATTTGCCTTTGGGGACTAAAACTGACGCTGGTAACTGCACCTTTATGAGCCGGCCATTTTATCTTTCGTTGCGGAAATAATGATGTTTTTATCTGCTGTGTTTCGCTAATTTTATCGAGAATTATTTGTAAAGCTAACAGGGGTCTAGTTGCCGGATATTCTTCTAGCTTATGTTTGTTTTCAACCAAGGCTTTTAATTTTTTGCCAGAGGCGATCGCCCTCAGTAAAGCTTCTGATAAAGCTTCGGTGTTTTCGGTCTTTTGAGAAACAGCCAACAATAAAGCATCGCTGCCATTTTGTTCGATTTCGATACTTGCTTGTGCGAGTTTAAAGCGCTGGTAAGCGAGAGTTGAAAAGCCGATCGCCGCCAGTAACGATGCTGCCAGTACCGCAGAACCGATGCCGATCCACTGTTTGGCTTTTTGTTTGGCAGAGTCAGCTTCACTCAGAGCTTTTTCGGCATCGCAGACAGCTTTTTTAGTTTCTAGTGTAGCTGAATGCAGCAGTTGATTTTGGTCGCTCAAAATAACTTTCTGGCTGGCGGTCAAAAACTGAAAATCTTCATTTCTCAAACTTTTTCCTGCCGCCCAAACTAATGCTGACTGCAACTCAGATCCTCGCAAGAGTTGGGAATCATCTTCACAGCTAGAATTTAGCCAGAGTTTGATCGCTTTCGAGTAAGGCGATAGTTTTTCTAATTTTTCTTCAATTAATTTTTGGTTAAATACAGATTCATAAATAGGATTAGAAATTGTTAATTTTTCCCCGCGCTTAACAATTAATCCGCTTAATCGCAACTCCATTTGTTCGGTACTACCATCGGGGACAATTTCAGTTTGTTCTAAAATTTGCTGATACAATCCCAGTCTCCTGACAATGCGCTGGTTTTCTTTGAAAAGCCGATCGCGAATTGTGGACAAATGTTCGGGCACATCTTGAGTTTCCCAATTCTCCACGATTTTCAAGCGCACTACTTTCTCCACCCACTCTTTAGAAGTGTTAATTTTATCTTTCTCCCCCCCTTGGCGAGGGGGGGGTAAATTCGGCATTAATTGTGGGTTTTCCAGCAGGAGTTTGCACAGCTTTTGAGTCAGGAACGGCTGCCCGCCCGTCCAATACAATACTTCTCTCAAAACTTCCTCAGAGGTGTCTGTCAGCTCTGCCAAACCCGCTGCGAGCGGTTGAGCTTCTGTTTCGTCAAAGCCAGTTAATTCGATAGCCTTGCCAATATTAAAAGGGGTATTGCTGCTGGCATTTTTCTCGCGGCACAAATCCGTCGGCGATGCTACGCCTAAGAGGGCCCAAGTTAGGCGATCGAACTCTGAATTGTTGGCGCGCTTGTTGTAGCACGAGCGAATTAAGGCTAAAAAATCGTCGGCGGGAAAATCTAGGGCGAGAATACTGTCGATTTCGTCAATAAAAATGACAAGATTGCTGGAAATGTTGGGTAAGAGTACGGTTTCGATGAATTCGCTCAATCTTTGAACCGGAGTTAAAAAATTGCGATCGCGCCACCAAGTCCGCACGTTGACCATATCCGACAGGTTAAAGTTATTTTCGAGAATGCGGAGTAAACCAGCATACCACTGTTCGGGAGTGACGCCGCGGTTGCCAATTTCCGAAATGTCGATCGCAGCACAAGCAATTCCTTCATTTCTCAGCCGTTGAATTGTCCGCACCTGCAAGCTAGATTTGCCCATTTGCCGGGAATTCAAAACATAGCAAAATTCCCCGGCTTTTAATCCGTTATAAAGGTCATCGTCGGCTTGCCGCTTCACATAATTTGGAGCGTTATTTGTCAAACTCCCACCGACTTGATAGTAACTGGGTTTTGTGGTAAAATTCATACAATAAAAAAGAACATTAGGCTGTTGAAACCGCGCCTTGCCAGAAGAAGTCCCCGCAATGCGAGACTAAAGAATCGAGGGCTTATTAGAATTTTGTATGACTCATTCTACCACATTTAATTAATTTCCTGAATTAAATGTAAGATAGCAAGGGCTAAAAAAAATGCTAGATGAGCATTATTACTTCTTCCTTCTTACTTCTTACTTCTTCCTTCTTTTTACAGTATGAAAACTGCTTGGACTGGATATAACGACGATAAAGACAAGTTAAGAGCTGAAATTTGGTCTTTGCTGAAGCACCAAGCCGCATCTATTGGCGATCCGTTCGGCCATATTCCCAACTTTGTCGGTGTTGAGTTGGCAGCCGAAAAATTGGCAAATTTACCCATATGGCAACAAGCAAAAACGATTAAGTGCAATCCAGATTCGGCGCAAATTCCGGTGCGGATGCAAGCTTTGCAAGATGGAAAACGTCTGTATATGGCAGTACCGCGCTTGACAAGCACGCGCTGTTTTGTTGAGTTAACTGCTGAGGATTTGCAGAGGCAAAATATATCAATTGCAGAAAGTGCGATCGCCCGTAAAGCACTCGCTTGCGGAAAATTGGTAAGTTTTGCAGAAATGGAGCCGATTGATTTAGTAATAGTCGGCTGCGTAGCCGCAGGCCCCAACGGTGGAAGAACCGGGAAAGGTGCAGGATTTGCCGATTTAGAATTGGCTATGTTGCAAGAATTTGGGTTAGTACAAATCGATACGCCAATTGTAACAACAGTGCATCCTTTGCAAATAGTCGCCGATTCGCGTTTACCAATGCAAGCTCACGATTGGGCGCTGAATTGGATTGTTACTGCTGAGGAGGTAATTGAGACTAATACAAGTTATCCGCGTCCTATTGGGTTAAACTGGGATAGTATACGGCAGGAACAGTTGCAACAAATTCCGATTTTGCAAAAGTTGAGAGCGCAAGACTAGATAACGAGTTTCTTTGCTAAACTTGTCTACAGTTTACTATTGTATAATATGAAAGTTATTTTGGGCGACATCACAAAACTCAAAGTTGATGCGATAGTGAATGCTGCAAATAGCAGCTTACTTGGTGGTGGTGGAGTAGATGGAGCAATACACAGAGCAGCAGGATCAGAACTTTTTGAAGAATGCCGATTACTTGGAGGATGTAAGACTGGAAATGCTAAACTAACTAAAAGATATAACTTGCCGGCGCGCTTCATCATCCATACAGTAGGGCCAGTATGGCGGGGAGGTAATCATGGAGAACCTGAACTCCTGGCCGAGTGTTACCGCAAGTGTATGCAAATCGCCGCAGATCAAGAGTTAGAGAGTTTGGCATTTCCTTGCATTAGTACCGGCATTTACAAATATCCTAAAGCTCTAGCAGGTGAGATTGCAGTGAAGATATGCTCAGAACAAATACAAAAGAATGGTGGTTCTCAAAGAGTAATTTTTTGCTGCTTCGATCGAGAGAATTATGAAATTTATGAGAGGATTCTATCTAACTACAGTCTGAGATAGTGAATGGAGTTAGGGTTTTACCCTAGTCTTAATGTCTACATTTTTTACTATTTATTTAACAAACCGCGAAGGCGCGTTAGCGCTAGGACGCGAGCAAGACAGAAGAATACTGTAAGTTGATGATATATCTACTTTGTGGTGAACACGCGCCATGCAATGAAAGCTGTAAAACCTAGATAACCAAACACGGTTATCCAATCTAGCCAATTATCTGATGTTATCAAAAAAATATCGTTCATGGGTATCATTCACCTGATTATTACTTACCGCAGTTACGCACCAAATTTTACACGATCGCGCTCAAGTGCGATCGAAAATATTGTCGATACAGTTCGCACCTCGGCACGCACTCGTTACCATGCAATTTTACCAACCCCAAACTATCTAATTTAAACGCCTGCATCGCCTTTAATTGCACCGGAGAATCCGCCGCCACAATCTCTCTCATCCCCTGCGCCAACTCTGGATATTCTTCTAAATTCCACAACTGCCGGCGCAAATGGTCGCTGTAAATTCCCGCATCTGCGATCGCAGTTTCTTTTAATTCATCGAGTGTCAAATCCGAGCGCGAAATGTGATATAATGCAACTCGCACTAAATACGGATGACCGCCGACAATGGCCATCAATTCCTCCACTTCTGCCTCCGACCAATTCAAGTTATGGCGCGCTGCTAAATCTTGTATTTGCTGAGAGTTGAATTCGGGCAAATCTACGGGCAGTCCGACGTTGAAAGGCGATTGATTGATGTTCATCGGGATGTAAACTTCGGTGGAGTGAACTACAATTAATCGCAGTTTTTTCCAGATGTCGCGCCGCTTTGATTCTTCATGCCACGCCCGCAGCAGTCCTAAAAAGTCTTCGGCAATGTCGGGATATTGGAAAACGCGATCGATCTCGTCTAATCCTAAAATTAGAGGACTGTCGATTTGCGGTAAAATGTATTTTTCAAAGTAATCTTTGCAGTTGACTTTGCTGCCAAAAATTTCGTCCCAATAATCTTCTAATTGATTTGGCAAGTGCAACTCGCGGCCGACGTAAGCGCAAAACCACTTTAAGAATTTATCTAAATTTGCGAATACGGCTTTATCTACTAACTGAAAAGTTAGTGGCACGGTGCAATAGCCTTGACGGGTTCCGTGATGCAAAATTCGGGCCATCAAGGAAGTTTTGCCCATTTGTCTCGGTGCTTTGATTCTAATTAACGCGCTGGGCTGCACAATAGTTTGATAGCAGCGTTCTTCGATGGGCGGGCGTTCTACATAAAATTGAGAAGCCACATCGACTTGTCCTCCCGGTAATTCCGGTTCAGCGGCGGGTAGAGGTATTTCGTCGCTGCTAATTTCTAATAGCTGTTTTTGTGTTAAATCTTCCGTTTCTTCTATGACGGGTGCGGGTTGTTCTGCTAGTAAATTCAGAACCTCTTCGATAATAATTGGAGTGTCGGCGGTGGTTTTCCATTCCCTCTGTTTGATGCGGTACAGATAGCCCCGCAAGTCGTGATTTAGAGGCGCGTTCAGGGGAAAACCGACGCGGATGGGGAGAATTATTGGTTTTCTATCAGGGCGGGAGTCTTGCAGTTCTTTGGCTTGCTGAACTTGATATGTTAGTAGTTCGCTTTGGTTTCCTGTTGGCGGCAAGAGTATTAGCAAATAATCGCATTCTTGGAGGAACAAATTAATGCGATCGAACCAATTATCTCCTAATCTAATGTTATTTTCTGCTGTGAAAACTGTATGACCGATCGCGCTTAAGGCTATTTCCAACTGTTTTCCCAACTCTCGATCTGGTTCGGCGCTGCGATAACTGACAAATACTTTAACAATTCTGCTGCTAGTGGCTGTTTCCCCCGCCAAATTGTGCAGATCGTCTAAATTTTCCGGTTCCTCAAGTTTAGCCGATCGATGGTCGCCATTTGCCAGAGTCATTTCAAAAGCCGCGAACAACTGGCGAATTTTACTCAAATCCGCACCTTCTCTACCCTGCTTAATTTTGCTGACTGTATCGGCACCGACGCCAGACTCGGCCTCGATTTCAGTCAGAGTACCTCTAATGTTATGTCGGTCAGACCATTCTTGGAGCGCCTCGTTAAGTTTCTTTAAGCCAGAGGCAGTGAGAATGCGACCGCGATCGCGTGTTGACTTGAGCACTTCGCTTGCAGTGAAAGGGGAACGAATCTAGAAAGTTTAACGCCTTAAGTACCCATTTTAGGCGATTTTAAGGAAGATAATCAGCCAGCCGGAATTTAAGGGATTTTACTTGGGGAGGTTTTTTTGGCGATCGACTCCTCAAACTCTGTCCTGATAACGGCTTCAACAGTTGAATCTATTTTAGAATCAAAAGTTTTTCTTAACTCCCCAATCTCCGCCGCTAATGACCACTGAACTTTTTAGAGTAGATACACCAAGCAAAAAAGGAGCAGCCAAATGAGCAAAATCTTACACAGACTGGCAATGGCCGCTTTGGGAACCGCCGCCATTTTCACCATTAATACACTTAATAATTTAACAGAAGCATCAGCCGCTGGTAAATTTGACCAACCAGAAATTTATCAAAACACAGTTTTTCCACTTGGCGTACCGGGTCAGTTCCATAAATAGGGCAATTCATTGATTGATTGATTTAATTGAATTAAGGAGAAATTATGAAGTCTACACTGTGCTCACCACAACCTATAGCTACCAAATCTGACTCCGTTGACGCTGAGGCTATCGATGCCTGCACTGCACTTGCATGGGTGGAATTGGTAGCATTAGATGCCAGCGCTCTCACGGGGGATGATTGGCTGGCTTTGTGCGATGATATAGATAGCGGAGAAATCTACCGCTGCTGGTTTTTGTGGCGTGATCGCGAAGTTAGCGGTAATTGGGAAGCTTACGATCCTTTGAGCGATCGCCGATTTGTTGCTAAAGGAAAAGTTTTTCTCAAAGCCGCGATTGACTCGCTAGAAGATGCTAGAAATCGAGAAGTCGCCTAACTTGAATTCATCTCAGGTGAATAAAATTTGTGCCTACAAAACAAGAATTCTGCCAAGAGAATCCGCCCGTGTACAAAGTTTTGTCGGCCTGCGCGAGACTGGAAGAAAAAGGGGTAATAGAACCGGATTTGATAGCAGTCCCGGAAACGGAATACTCTCAAAGAAAATAAAAAAATTACGGCTGCGGGCAAGAGTTGACTGTATGATGCTAGGTGCTTCGTCTCGAAAGCGGTTGCAAACGTTTTTCCAGCCGCTTTCTCGTTGCAGCCCTTAAACTCTTTCTCTTCAAACATGACTCCTAAACTGCGATGGCTGTTGCCGGCCGCCCTTAGTCTTTTCTCGATCGCCCTGCCCGCAAAAGCTGATACACTAACATCTTGGCACTTTGATGCCCGCGAAAACCAACTCAATTTAACCACGGATTCAGGAGTTCAGCCGGAAGTCAAACTAATCGCCAATCCCACCCGCTTAGTAATTGACTTACCGGGAATAGTCTTGGAGTATCCCGAAAGTCCTCAAAGCTACAACTCAGCTATTCAACAAATTAGAGTCGGGCAGTTTGACACCGAAACTACCAGGTTAGTGATACAATTAACTCCCGGTTATAAGTTAGACCCGCAAAAAGTTCGAGTCATTAGAGAATCTGCCACGCGCTGGTCATTTCAGTTGCCAAATCCCGAGCAAATAGCCGGCAACGAGTCTTTTATACCCACAGCTATTACCAGCGTAGAACAAGCACCAGGTCAAGTTACTCCCACTGTTTCGCTGGGAAATCAGAGAAACTATTCCACTGATTTGGCGGTGTCAACAGGCTCGGAAATGACAGCCATCAAGCCTCAAATCGAAAGTGCGATCGAACAGTATAGATCCCTGAGCGCCGGAATGTTTTTTCTGGATTTAGATACAGGAAACTATTTGGATATCAAGGGCGATCGAGTATTTCCGGCCGCGAGTACCATCAAATTACCAATTCTGATTGCTTTTTATCAAGATGTAGACGCAGGCAAAGTTAGCCTCGACGAAACATTAGTTATGAAGTCCGACTTAGTTGCCAGCGGCTCCGGAACTATGCAAGACGAACCTGATGGAACTCGGTTTAGCATCAGAGAAACCGTAGATAAAATGATTACCATCAGCGACAATACAGCCACCAACATGATTATTGAACGTTTGGGGGGAATTGCTAAACTCAACGAGCGTTTTCGCAGTTGGGGATTAACTGATACCAGAATTCGCAATTGGCTCGGCGATTTTCAAGGAACAAATACCACAAGTTCTGTGGATATGGTAAAGTTGCTGGCGATGCTGTCTCGCGATAAATTAGTTTCTGAATCGAGTCGAGAACAGGCTTTAGAATTACTGCGACATACAACAACTAGAACGCTGCTTCCTTCGGGTTTAGGGGCGGGAGCCGTGATTGCTGACAAAACCGGAGATATCGGCTTTGTGGTTGGCGATGCAGGAATTATAGATATGCCGAATGGGAAGCGTTATTTAGCGGCAATTTTTGTCAAACGTCCTTACAACGACCCGATTGTGAGAGATTTTGTCCGTCGAATTTCGCGGATTGTTTACAATTATTTAGAGCAACCTGCGGCGAAAGTACCGGAGAATTTGCGTTGATCAGACCATTCGGTGATTGAAATCGCTACTAAACAAACAAAGTCCGCCTTCGCGGACTTGAAGAGAAGATTTTTAATTACTAATGACTATTCTTTGCGCTCGATGGCTACAGTCAAATGAGCCGCAACTGCCCCAACTGTAGCAAGTACAGCAGCAATTGGAAAGACTACTGATCCTGCAACGCCACCTACCAATCCCGCCATCAGCGGAATGTCTGCCAAAGTCCGCCCTTGCGAGTTTTTGATGACGAGGCGGCGGAGTTTTCCTTGCTGAATTAGTTCTTTGACTTTAGCAATTAAACTGTCGGCGCTAATCTTAAATTCTTCCACTCTGACTTTTTCCTCTGTTACAAATTCTGAGGCGAATACATGAGTTTCAACTGTTGGGTTGGCTGAATTCCCGGCCGCTGCTGTTTCGTCTTGTAGAATTGTTACTTGTTGTTCTAGTTGTGAGTTCATTTTGTGTAAGGGCGGGTGAAAACCAACCGTTTAATTTCTATACTCTTATCTTCGGCGATCGCACTTGAGAACGACAGGCAAGGAAACCCTACAATCTCCATTCGTACTTTCCACCCCCCCCTTTTTACTCAAAACATTATTTTTGTGGCGTTAAATCAGGGCGGGTTTATGTATTTCTAAAGATAGAGAAGGTATTGTTGAAACAACCCGTCTATAGATATAAGTAAGGTGCGTACTGCTAGCCCGGGTCTTGGTGGCTGCTGTCTGTTGAATTTTTAAGTGGGACACCAAGTTAACTAAAGTCAGGGAAAATTATTAAAATTAAAACTTTATATTTCTAGAATGACTTCAAAAGTGATTGCTATCTAGGCACAATCGACCTATGTCTTGCAATGCCAGTTCCCAAAAGCATCCCAGAGATAGCGATCGCATTGGCGAAGCACAATATAATCAGAAACGCAAACCGAGTACATCAACTCACATCTGAATCAAGATATTAAGCTTGCAGATTTAGCTCAATTGCTGGGCATGAGCCAATTTCATTTCAACCATCTGTTGAAGCATTTGATAGACACATCTCGCTAACAATATTCGATCGCCCAACGGGTAAAACGGGCAAAGCAATTGTTGAAACTTTCGAGCTTGAACATAAAATGATTCATTTTCTCGGTGGTGCCGATGGGTCGGCGTACCGCCACCAGGTGTAACAATTACCTCACCAAGCGCATAGGTTTCCCCTGTTTCTTCACCAACTGCCTTGAAGGTATAGAGGTCTTGACCAAAGTAGTAAGAACGACCTTGACCGGGTTCAACAAAAAGTCCGTCTTGATGAATTGTAATTTGTTAATTGGTAAAGCGAAGTGTTAGCTGGCTGGGATGGCTTTTTGTGGAATCTTCTTCACGAATTCAGAGTTTTCTCAATACGCCGATCGGGGATCAGCCACATTATCGCAACTAAAACATACAGCATGAAAGCCAACCATGAGTTCACAAAGGAAAGCAGGATTGCTACGGCATAAATCACCACTGATACTTTACCCTTAAAGTCTCGCCCAAGTGCGATTGCCAGAGTGGAATCTTTACCGTGGTGAGAAATAAGAACACGAGTAAGAATGAAGTAAGCGATCGCAGCCAACAACAGCACTGTGCCATAAAGCGCAACTGGCCAGGCGGCGAAGTAGTTCTCGCCTGTCCAGCCAGTGACAAAGGGAATGAGTGACAACCAGAACAGCAGATGCAGATTAGCCCACAACACATTACCATTGACCTGCCGAGCCGCCTGTAACAAGTGATGGTGGTTGTTCCAGTAGATACCCAGATAAATAAAACTGAGTACATAGCTCAGAAATACTGGGATTAGCGGACGCAGCGCAGCTAAATCAGCTTCATGGGGCACTTTCAATTCCAGCACCATTATGGTGATGAGAATGGCGATTACACCATCGCTGAATGCTTCTAACCTGCCTTTACCCATTTTTGTAGATCCTCCTTTTTTGCTAGCGCGGGCGATCGCTTCTAATTCCAAAAATAACTTAGCATAAGGTCGGTTGCAGTGAGGTGTGATGCCCCGATTGCACTTACCAACAAAGCCAACCATTTTGCGTGCCTAATCTCGGCTGAAAACAAACAACCTTTGCTAATGCTGAATGATTTCACCAAGTGCCTCTTGAATGATTTCATCACTCACACCGTGACGCTTCAAACTGGCAATAAGTGCAGAGATCGTATCCTCTTCTAGGCGATCGAGATCGGATCGAAGTCCTTGTCCAATGTAGGCACGCACTAATGGCTGATAACCGGACAACCCAAGTAATGGCGAAACTCGCTTCAAATCTTTGATCGCATCTTCGGGAATACGAATGGCGATCGATGTCATGGTACGATTTCTATTCAACCGCTTTTTCAATGTCTCAACTTTCATAGTATTCACGTTCCTTGCGTGTCGCTCGTGCGTGCAGAAATAATTTTTAAATGGGAAAGAAATTCTTGAATAATTGGTACTAGGAGTGTCTCAAAATGAATAAAGTCCTTTGGCTCTTTTCGTTCTTGACAAATCCATTCACACAATTCTTTTTTCTGCAATTCAGGAATGATTTTATCTCTTCCAATGCCTGTATTATCTCTGCGTTCTGTATAAAATCTATCCTCGAACAACTCCAATGGCAGAAGATTCTCAATACCTTTAGTCACAGAAGTGTTTTCAGTATTCTGAGGCACACAACGAATTAAGAGAGAGCCGACACTTTCAGGATTTTTCTTGGTATCACAGTCATAAAGAAACAACACTGGTCGATCAAATCGGCTTTGATTATTCTCTAGAAATTTTCGTGCAGCGTCCAAGTTGGTGTGTCCGCCACCTTTTGCACCGTCCTTTCCTGCCTTGCCAACCTCATCTATTTCTAATTGCTCTAGAATATCTGTATACCCTAACAATTCCAAGGCTGTTTTGATATAATCAACATCTGTCTGTCCCTCGGTTAAAACTAGAGGTTTAGATCTTGCTAACACTTGCTCTTCAACTGCATCCTCGAAAATCTGCGTCTGACGGTAGAACTCGAATGATTTCAAAAACTCCTCAAATCTTTCGGTACTAATTTGCTTACCTGTAGGCATTTCCAAAATCTGAATACCATCAGCACCAAACTCGCGCTCCATACCAAGTAGGAAAAGGGGTGCGTGCGAAGTAATGATAAATTGTACTTTTGGAAATAGCTTAACTAGCTTAGGAAGAATTTCGTACTGTAAATCTGTGTGCAGATGAGCATCAATTTCATCGATCAAGACAATCCCCTTAATTTCATTCAAATTAATACTATTTTTAATATTTGCTCTATCTGCGTAACGGATAATCGTAGCAAAAAGATTAAAAAGTAAAGCCTGCCCCGCTGAAAGGTGCATCAATGATGGGACAATAACACCATTTCCAAAGCGAATAGCAACCCGTCCATATGCTGCGTTTCGGTAATTAAGAATCATTTGAGCGTTTTCGTCTTCAAGAACTGCCCGAAGCAATTGCTCAACATTCTGCCGTCCTACTTTGAGCCACCACTTGTCCTGAATATTGGGCTGCGCTTGAAAGTATATTGGTGCAGATTGTTGGGTAGTAGAGACTCCTACAACAAAATCTCCATCTACAAGCGAGTCGAGTAAAACATCCATTAACCACTGTTGATTATCTTCGGCAGCCCGTTCAACAATTAACGGTTTTTCAAGCAATCCTGATATCCGTTGATTGTTGCTAAACAGAGGTCGCTCCTCTACAGCACTAACATTCAACCAATGGGGGCGCTCATGGCGAGAGGATGGAAAAAAACAGACTGTTCCGGTTTGGAAAAAAGTTTCAATCCGGTTCTCATCCCCTGTAACTACCTTATGAAATGGTTCATTTTCTGGCCAGTATTGTACTGGCTTAAATCGCTCTTTGATCTTCAGGGCGTAGCCCTGTGGATCAATTTGTCCAACTTTTTCTATATAACAGAAATTACTGTCTGCATCGGAGAATTCTAGGAGACTAAGACTGCTTCCAGATAGAGAGCGGATATCTCCACGGCTAGTTACTTTGAAAAATGGACTTTGCCCCATCTGCTGTCCTATAGCTATATCACTAAACTTCCGCTTCGCTAACTCTGCTAGCGCATCAAGAATATAGGCTAAGACAATGGTTTTTCCTGTTCCATTCTTACCTACCAAAATTAACGGCTTAGGATTTCCTGCATGGTCTAGACTCAAGGAAACATCGAGTTCAGTAATCGGTCCAACATTTTCAATCAGGCATTCACGAAGATACATTTCAGATATTTAAGCTTTAGGCAGTTATGTACAAAACAATTTTATACCTAAACCTTTGTACATTTTTACTACAATTTAATAAAATATTCTGTAGACCATATCCCTGCAACCCGAAAGGATCGAACTAAGTTAAACTAAGTCAGGTGAATGATTTTATATACTCATGACTATTTTTACTCTGCGATCGATCAAAAAAGACTTCGGCATCAAGGAACTCTTGACAGATGCCAGTTTCAGCCTGGATGAAGGCGATAAAGTCGGACTCATCGGCACAAACGGTTCCGGCAAATCAACCCTGCTGAAAATGATTGCGGGTATGGAGTCGATCGACTCTGGCGATCGCTGGGTCAATCCAGGGTCTACAATTGTCTATCTCCCCCAACAGCCGGATTTAGACGAAAATCACACTGTCTTAGAGCAAGTATTTGCCGACAGTGGCGAACAAATGGCTTTAGTGCGCGAATACGAGGAAATTTCCGATCAACTGTCCCACGGCAAAGGCGATACAGACAAGTTGATGGCGCGTCTGTCTGCGGTGTCTGAACGCATTGATGAGGTGGATGCGTGGGACTTGGAAACCAAGGCGAAATTGATTTTGACCAAGTTGGGGATTGAGGATTTTGATGCGAAAATTGCCGATTTGTCCGGCGGCTACCGCAAGCGAATTGCCTTAGCAACGGCTTTGTTGTCCGAGCCCGATGTGTTGCTGATGGATGAACCGACAAACCACTTGGATGCGCTGTCTGTGGAGTGGTTGCAGAACTATTTGAACGGCTATCGCGGTGCTTTGCTGCTGATTACGCACGATCGCTATTTTCTTGATCGCGTTACCAATCGCATCCTGGAGATCGATCGCGGCGACCTTTACAATTATGCTGGCAATTATGCTTATTACTTGGAGAAAAAAGCCTTAGCTGAAGAATCGGCTGCCAGCACAGTTCGCAAACACGCGGGTGTCTTGCGGCGCGAATTGGAATGGCTCAAACGCGGGCCGAAGGCGCGGAGTACCAAGCAAAAAGCTCGGATTGATCGCATTAAAGATATGCGAGCCCAGGAGTTCAAAACAGCCAACGGCAAAGTCGAAATTGCGACAGCCGGCCGCCGGATTGGTAAGAAGGTGATTGAGTTACTGAATATCAGTAAAGCTTACGGCGATCGCACTTTAATTAAAGATTTTACCTACAATTTCACACCCGAAGACCGGATTGGAATTATTGGCTGCAACGGTGCGGGAAAATCGACGCTGATGGATATCATCACCGGACGCATTCAGCCGGATTCGGGTACTGTCGAAATTGGCACAACCATTCATATCGGTTATTTTGACCAGCATTCAGAGGATTTGACGCCGAACGAAGACCAGCGAGTTATTGAATACTTGAAAAGTGTGGCCGAGTTGGTGCAAACGGCGGATGGGGAAATCATTACCGCCTCTCAAATGTTGGAAAAGTTTCTGTTTCCACCGAACCAACAGTATGCACCGATTAACAAACTTTCGGGCGGGGAAAAGCGTCGGTTATTTCTGTTGAAAGTGCTGATGAGTGCGCCGAACGTGCTGATTTTGGATGAACCGACAAACGACCTGGACGTGCAGACTTTGGCGGTTTTGGAGGATTATCTCGAAGATTTTAACGGCTGCGTGATTGTTGTGTCCCACGATCGCTATTTTCTTGATCGCACGATCGACATGGTTTTCGCCTTGGAACCGGGCGGCAATTTGCGCTTGTATCCCGGCAATTATTCGGTGTATTTAGACTACAAGAAAGCCGAAGAAGCTAAGGAAATCAAAGGACAAAAAGACAAAGAAAAACTTACACGCACCGCTGAATCTAATAATTCAAAATCCCAAAGCTCCACTCAAAAATCTACCAAAGTTTCCTTCAATGATAAGCGGGAGTACGAACAACTAGAAAGCCAAATTCCGCAGATGGAAGCTGAGAAACAAGAGATTGAGAAGAGGTTGTCTCACAATGCTCCGAGCGGGTTTACAGAGGTGAAAAAGTTATCGGATCGCTTGGCTCAGTTGACGCAGCAGATCGATCGGGCGACTGAGCGCTGGTTGGAATTGGCCGAACGGGTGGGTTAATTTGGGTTGTCCGAGTGTTGTGTTTAGCTCCTGCTCACAATGACAGGAGCTAGGCAAATTATGAGTGAAAAAATTCCATGTTGAAACCAATATATGTTGACACAACTTAATATTTTTTATATTCCTAATAGTGTTGAAAAACTATTAGGAATAATGCTTATTTAGCCGACGATTTAGCAACCTTTGACAATTTATTACCTAAGTGTGATGAAGCTAGGTACTATTAAAGTTATAAAATGGCTCGCCTGTGACTACTCTCAAGCAAACAGACCAACAAACTTAAGAAGAGTAAAAGTCTGAAATCATTGTTAAAGCTGCAAGGCGATCGGAAACAGCGGCAAAAAACCCGCTTTTTTTGTGATCGCCTCAAGTAAAGCTGTATGTCAAAAACTGTGAAGGCCCGGAGGGAGGGGTTGACAAAAGCAGTAAAATATGCAGGGAAAGTCAGCGTAAGCAAATAAGACTGGCAGCAGAAAACAAGGGCGAAAAGGCCCAAAACAGGTAAAAAAAAGTCGATCGGGCAAAGTAAGTTGGCCGAGGACTAAAAATAGGGTGATGAGTGAGATACAATTGACCTGTTCGGAGCCAAGAATTGGTAAACATCACAAGTATCCTGTAGAAGTCTGAAGTTGAGAATCTCAGGGTTGTCGAGGAGCGGGAGCAAACAGAAAACTATGCCTCAAAAAGTAATCGCCAAACAGATGTCTTTGGAATCAGGGTCAGAGCCGATCGCCGTGAGGGCGACGGTGGAAACAGTGCCAGCCGAAGCAGTGGCAGTAGAGTCCTACGCCGATCAGTTGATGGACGAACTGTTTGAAGGAGTCGATCGAGCATTCGACGGTAGCGGCGGACTGCCATCCGAGCCCGTGCAGCCAGAATTCGTGGCGCTCAAGTCGATCTCAGTACCTCAAATAGTTTTGTCGCAGTTGGCACCCCCCCAGCCGCAGCGGGACGAAAAAGACGTAGAAGCGATCGCCCGCCAAGTCGCCCTAGAAACAGCCAAAAAACAGCAGTCCAAACAATCATTCGACAGAATCCTGCTGGGAGCAGCATTTGGGTCGCTGCTGCTAGTCATGGGGTTGTGGCTCGCAAGCAGGTCGGGACTCGTGCGCTTGCCCGCTGCCCCCGCACCAGAGACACCAGCAGCAAGTGGCAAAACAGCACCAGACACCCCGTTTGTGGAATACGTGCAGCGCTCCCTAGAAGCGATCGAACAAAAAAAAGCACCCAAAGCTAACCCCCAACTTGCAGGAGTTCCCGGAGCCCCCACCCCAGGGACGCTGCCGAGCATTCCAATTTCCGGCGCGCCGCCGGCAACCGCAGGTCTTTCGACCGCAGTCAACCGCATTGCTAATGCCCTGGAACAAGCTGCCTCGCAACCGGGAGCACCAACACCTCAAGTCGTAGTCATCCCTCCCCCCGCTCAGGTGACTGTGGCTCCGGCTGCTCCGGCTGCTCCTCAAACGGCTGCTGTTTCCCCCTCGCCTGCTGCTCCAGCCTCGGGTCGTGCGATCGCCGCTGCGGGCACTCGCTCTCCCCTCGCTGCTTCCCCTTCCCCCTCGGAGTCTCCCCAGCCAAAGATTTTGGCTCGCGAAACCGAACCGGCACCAGCGCCCCCAGCCCAGCAATCGGCGCCCGCGCCCCAGCAATCCGCACCCGCCCTCAGCAGCGTCCCGACTTCCGCGCACACGTTGGTAGGGATTTTGGAGTTGGGCGATCGATCGGCTGCTTTGTTTGAAGTAGACGGCGTAGCCCGCAGAATTTATGTAGGCGAAAGCATCGGCGCTAGCGGTTGGACGCTGGCAGAAATCAAAAATCAAGAAGCTGTGATTCGCAAGGGAGGAGATGTGCGATCGGTTTTTGTCGGCCAGAAATTTTAATTAGTCAGTTGTCAGTTGTTAGTTGTCAGTTGTCAGTTGTCAGTTGGTAGTAGCTAATAAATTAATCACTGGGGAATCTCAACTGCGAAAAACTAACAACTAACAACAAATAACCAATAACTAATAACATAGGACTAATAACAAATGGGCTTATTTGATGATTTCAGCCGCTTTCTAGAAACCAGATTAGAAGAATTTTTGCGTAGCAATCCCCATCTGGAATTGCAGGCAATAGAAGAACAACTGAAGGAACAAGAAGAAGACACTCTGCGGCTGATTCTCGATATCCAAAAACAAGAGAAAAAACTGCAAGCCGAAATTCTCTCCGCTGCTCAAGAAATTCAGCGCTGGAACGATCGCATCAACAAAGCTAAAGCTGCTCAAAGGCTCGATTTAGCTCAAGCAGCCCAAGAGCGGCAAGCAGCTTTGCTGCGTCAGGGAAATCAGCGCTGGGGTCAAATGCAAGGCTGCAAAGAACGGATTGAAAAAGCAAAAGAACTGTACCGCCAAATTCAAGTACGGCGAAAAGAAGTCCGAGCAAAAGCTGCAGAAGCTGCAACTCGCACTACCACTAAAACAGAGCAGAATTGGGATACAAAGGGTTGGAATCAGAGTTCAAATTATAATAGTTTTAATGCGGCCGATCCTTTAGAAGAAAAGTTTCAACGCTGGGAAGCAGACGAAGAACTAGATCAAATGAAGCGGAATATAGGCCGATAGTTACGAAAGCATCCCAATCCTCTAGGGACGGATTCACCCCGCACTCGGATTTCTAATGCACATATTCGTCAACCCCCCATACGCTGCGGTATGGCGATCGCTCGCTCAGACTTGATATAATTACCATTTTAAAATTGTAGGGACAATTAATCAATCATCCTTACAATATTCTCACCTACTTAATTAGCGTTGCATATTTATGGTATAAACAAAAGCTCTAATCAAGTAAAAAAATTTATGATTTGTCCCGGCTGTCAATCCACCAATCTGACGGGGTGACAACCCCGTCAGGTAAAAAAGACGAATTCTGAATCAAAAAACTGTTTTTTAATTTAAATCGCTGCGGTTATTCACAACGCTTGCTCTGCTTGAGAAGGTGGCTCTTCTGGCAACGGAATAAACTCGGTCTCTTGAGGAACCTGAGCAAACCGTCCCTCTCTCCAATCTAGTTTAGCTTGCTCAATGCGCGAGTGGCTACTCGAAACAAAATTCCACCACTTATAGCGCTCACCAACAGGTTCACCGCCAATCACAATACAACGAGCGTTGCCAGAAGCCGAAATGTTTACTTCAGTGCCGGAAGTGAGAACTGCCAACCGATGTTGTTCCAGAGGCACTCCATCGATAACAAGCCCCTCTGTTACGCTGTAAACCGCCTGTTCACTGTAATGGCCCGGTAAGGTAAATTCTCTTCCAGCAGTTAGTTGCACGTCCAGATAAATCATGGGTGAAAATATTTGAACTGGGGAAGTGCGACCATAGGCCTCACCCGCAATTAGGGTGAACGAAACTCCTGCATCCTCCCAAACAGGCAGCTCAGAAGCCGGATGATGCCGAAACCAGGGGTCGGTTTCTTCGTATTCATCGGGAAGGGCTATCCAGGTTTGGATGCCATGCAGGATGGCTTCTTTGCTGCGATCGTCCTCGGGCGTGCGTTCAGAGTGGACAATGCCTCGCCCTGCCGTCATCCAGTTCACCGCACCAGGACGGATTTCTTGAACGCTGCCCACACTATCACGATGCAGCAAAACCCCTTCAAACAGGTAGGTGACGGTGGCTAAGTTGATGTGCGGATGCGGCCTGACATCCACGCCCCGGCCGGGTGGAAACACCGCAGGGCCCAGATGGTCAAAAAAGATGAACGGGCCTACCAGTGCTAAAACGTCGGAGGGAAGCAGGCGGCGGGCTTGGAATCCACCCAAATCTTGAATGTGGGGCTCAATGAGATGCTGGATGGTATCCGTCATAATGTTTATGAAGTTGGGAACGCTAATCGTCTATGTCAAAAGTGCATTATACAAAAAGCTATCCTGGTAGAGGGCGATCGCAATATCAGTGACTGGTCTAAACTTTCCCAATCGAAAGCTGTTGTAGAGTGTCGAGTTCTCAACGAGCTTTCTGCTTACGAGACGATGGAGAGTTCATCACTGACTTGAACCCGACCTTTGACCAGGGAGCGAATCAGACGATCGAGTGAGCCACGTTCTTCTTCACTGATGGACTCATCGAGGATAGCGGCCATCATGCCGTAGCGGTCAGCTTTGGTAACGCGGTGAGTATCGGTGACAGTGGCAATTAATTCGTTGATAGCGCCGGGGAGAAGATTAACTGGAGACATGAGATTGTTTTGAACTCGACACCTTAATCATCTCGTGGTTTCTCTTAAGAGCAAGTGATGGTGCTGGTTTTTTTCCGTGATAATACTGAAAATATTCGGTGAACCAAGTCCGTGTTACCAGTGATCGAAGTCACAACATTGAAACCAAGGCAGCGGTGGAACAATTACAACCCACCTTCCGCCCTTTGACCCTCACACCGTGATAATTTTCGTCTTTCACGAGTCTGAACTTCCTGCTGTGCAAAAGTTTCAGACCTTCATAGGAAGAACTACCTCGTGACGACAGGAAATCAGCTTTTCCGGGTTAACGTTTCTCTGCTTCGCCAATGAGGGTAAAAGCGGCCCAATCTACAGGATTAGGATGTTTGACCAATGTCACCAGCATGGCCTTCCGCAGCGCTTGGGCAATATCAGGCGTTAGCTGCATCTGTCGATAAAATTCCGCCATCAACTCGGCTGTTGATTCGTCAGATACTGACCACAGAGAAACTACAACACTCGGAACGCCTGCTGCAATAAACGAGCGCGATAAACCAATGACGCCATCACCTGTAATACGACCGCGACCCGTATTGCAAGCACTCAAAACGACGAGTTCGGCATTCAACCTCAAATTGAAAATTTCGCTAGCAGTGAGTAAACCACTGTCATCCTTGCTTGGGGCAAGTGCGATGACTCCAGGTACCCCCAATCCCTCCACGTCATCCAGGATGCCGTGAGTTGCTAAATGCACGATGCCCGATCGCTCTATTTGCTGTAAAACTGCTACTTTTGTCGCTTTGTCGCCTGTGAGCGGTTCAGCATTCAAAATCTGAGCGATCGCGATCGCTTCGGCTTCAGAGTGTGGGAGTGATGACAGTTGTTGAGGAGGTTGGTTCGTCGTAAAGGCAACACTTGGCATGGTAGGATTCCCAACGACTAGCGCACCTTCTCCTGAAGCAAGCTGTTGCTGTTTCTTGGTTAAAGACAGCACTTGAATTGAAGGTGCTGTTAAAATAGTATGTTTTTCTATCAAGTAGTTTCCCGAAGTATCTTGCAACGCGGCAAAGGGAACTAAGAACAAAGATTCATGAGGAATAAAGGTAATTCGCGACGCTGGATCTTGAGGTAGAAGGTCAGCAATTGGTTCGATCAGTAGTTGATAAAGCTCTTGCAATGACGGGTTTAAAAATCGTTGCTCGACAATAGGCCGGGTTGGGGTGGGATCTGTAGCTGGTTGCGAGCGCTGCTTGTTTCGCAGGCAACTGGGGATGAAGCAACGACCTTCAGTAATCAAGGCTTTTAATGAAGTTTTTTCCTCAACCAAACCTTTCAAAGTGATGCGACGAAAGTCAATTTTTCCGGTCGGCTGTATTACCCAGATATAAAGTTCTGAATCTTGCAGCTTTCTTTGACCATCAGCTTCTACAACTTCTTTGATAATCGAGTAAGAAACTAAAGTGGAATTTTGTTGTTTAGCGATTTGCTGAATTTCCTGGATGTTGAGCGGTTTTATTTGACTTTCGGATGACTTTAGGGTAGCCTGTGCTGACTGGGTAGAAAAACGGTTGGTCAATAATCTAACAAAAGCTTGCGCCCGTCCTCGCTCTGTTATTTCTAGCGCTTTAGTATGCTGATTTTGGTTGGCAAGCACTTCTTGCAACGTACTATAAGTTGTTTCTTGAGTCTCAAAAATTGAAACTAAATTGAGGTCGTTATTTCCTAAATTTGACCGCAGAGACTCCCAGATTTCAATGGCTGAAGTTAAAGCTTTGATAGCTTCGGCTGGTTGTTTTGCTTTATATAAAGCATCACCTAAATTTGTGAGTGCGCGGGCTTCAGCGTGGCGATCGCTCAGTTCTCTGGCAATGGCTAAACTTTGTTGGTGAGACTCAATCGCTTGACGATAATTTTTGACAGCATAGTAAGCAATTCCTAAATTCTCTAGAGCACGACCTTGAACGAAGCGATCGCCCAGTGCTGAGGCGATCGCTAAACTTTGTTTCTGCTCATCAATTGCTTTGGCATAATCGGTTAGGGAATAGTGTACTAATCCCAAATTGCTCAAAGCAAGAGCTTCGCCTCGGCGATCGCGCTGCTGTTTAGCGATCGCTAAACTTTGCTCTTGATATTCAACTGCCTTTTGATACTCTTTTTGGGCATAGTAAACTAATCCCAAATTTCTCAGAACACTCGCTTCTAAATCAGCCGATTTTAGGGAATGCGCTACTTCCAAACTTTGCTCGTAGTATTCGATTGCTTTTTTATAATTGCCAATCGCGCCGTAAGCAGCTCCCAAACCAATAAAAGCTTGTCCCTTTCCCAATAAATCGGCCCTGGATTCAGCTTGTGCTAAGCGCTGCTGGTGGTAAGAAATTGCTTTTTCATAATCTCCGATCGCGTAGTAAGTCGCGCCTAGATTGTTGAGCGCGTAGCCTTCCCTAGCGCGATCGCGGGAGAGTCTCGCCAGCTCTAAATTCTGCTGGTAGCAGGCGATAGCTTTGCTGTAGTCTTTTGGGGCAGTCTGGAGAGGCAATCCTGCTTGTTGCCCCAGTAATTGTTCCTCAGTTAAGCATTGAGCAGCACTAGGTGTCAGGCTTGCTAAGTTTTGCGGTTCGCGATTTCGATCCCCATTAAGCTGGCTCAATTGTTGAGCGGCAAGGGTATTAGGATTTCCTGGCTGTGTATTAGAGACTTGCACTGAGACAGGTACAGTGGCTGCTGCAGTTGGTATTGCATCTGAGTTTGCAAGCGTTGGTACGAGTGTTGTGGTGGTTGGGAGACGTAATGGTTCTGGCACGCCCATTTCTGGCGGCAGCGTGGGACCTAACCCAGCGGAAGGAAATTCTAATGGTTGTAGCACGCCCCTTTCTGGTGGCAGCGGGGGAGCTAAGGCAGGCGAAGGATTTGGTTGTGATACACCTAAGCCTAGAGGTGCGATCGCAGGGAATTGAATCGCAGGTGGTGCGAGTGTAGCGAGTGCAGGTGGTTCTGGCGGCACTAACGGCGCTAACCCACCACCCCCAAAGCCGGGGCCTCGCCAAAGGGTTAACGGGGAACTTCCCAGAAAAAGGGTAGGTTCTGTCAGAGATATTAACCGACTGGCACTGGTATCGATGCTGTTTGGGTCATTGCTGCTAGTCGCGAGGCGAATCCTACCCTCATTGGCAAGGACAGTACCGAGAGCGATCGCCCTTAAGGCTTGCAAATTGATGTTTCCGTCTGGTATGCCCGTTTGGGCAACAGAGTTAAGGACGCTATTTTTGGCGTTAATACTGCCACCAGCACTGAGCAGGTTAATGTCGCCTCCTCCAGAGAGGATGAAACCGGGTATAGTAATGTCGTGGTTAGAGCGTAGTAGAATATTACCGCCAACGCCTGTCCTGGTGCTAGAATCTATTCTCTGTCCGGTGAGATTAATGCTCGATGAACCGTGAAGGAAAATCTGGCTCCCGCCAGAAGTAATGTTCCCCACAGTTAAATTGCCCGCATCAACCTTAATATTGCCTATATCCCTAAACAACCACTCTTGCAAAAACTCTTTTGGAAAAGGGATCGTGCTTGCCTTTAATTGACTTATCTGGAGATGTCTAGTGCCAATGTTAAGCGTAATTCCGTCTAGGGGCTGATTCCTAAAATCAATCCCGCTATCGCCAGAAATAATATCTCTGACACTAACATTGGAACCTTCAATCTGAATTGCGCCACCTTTACCCGTGCTAGAACTAGAATTTATTACCCCGCTGACGTTGAGGTTGCCTGGGATAAATAAGTTAATCGAGCCACCTCCAGAAACGACATTTCCAAGAGTCACAGGTCCTGCGCTGACTTCGATCTCGCCACCAATTCCACCGCTATAGCTGGAATTTAAGGTACTATTCCCTGCGTTAAAGTAACCTTCGCTGGACACATAAATACGACCGCCACCGGAGGTTATATTTCCAGTTAGGATATCACCGGCAGTATCAATCCCAGCAGCTTTGAGTTCGATCGCACCTCCCACTCCTCTGTTAGAACTCGAATCAAAATTCCTAGCGCTGATGCTGCTAATATCTTGACCGATGCTATTGAGGCTGATATTGCCACCGTTTGAGGCAATGTTTCCGGCTGCAATGCTACCAAATGCCAAAAGCCCGACATCACCACCTGTACTGCCGCTGCCAGAGTTGAGATCGCCGACGCCGATCGCACCTGCTTGACTGATGAGGGTAATGTTGCCACCGCTAGAGACAATATTTCCCGTTGCTATATTGCCGTAAGCATTGAGAGAGATGTTACCACCTCCGCTGCTAGCGAGCGCGCTCAGAGTGCTGGCGCTGGTGTCGATCGCACCTCGATTGCTAAGCAAGCTGATCTCGCCTGCCGCGATTCCGCCAGTGTCGATGTTGCCTGCACTGATGTTGCCTTCTCCATAAAGGGTGACGTTGCCTCCGTTTCCAAGGAAGCTAGAGGTTGTAATTCCACCGGTGGCGATCGCGTTTGTCCCATATAGGAAAATTGACCCACCGTTACCGGCTATCGAGGAAGCGTTCAAGGTGCTGGCGCTCGTATTGATGCTTCCCCCCCTGCTGTAGAGGGTAATATTGCCGGAATTGCTCGTTGTTAAAGTTGAAGTATCCAGGTTTTCCGCTGCGATGTCCCCGGACGCTACCAAGGCGATATCTCCGCCATTTGAAGTAATCGATGCTGCTTGAATGCTGTTTGCAGCGCCTAAAAAAACTGAACCTGCGATCGCGATGTTGCCAACTTGAATGCTGGCAGGTGAAGAACTGGCGGGTGCTAGAGTGCTGTTTCCAGTGAGGGGAGTGGGTAGGTTGCCAGCCGTTAAAACCAACTGCGGTCGATCGCTAGATGCGGAACTGATAGCGATATCACCGGATGCGATCGCGCCTTTGGCTTGCACTCCCAGAGAAGCGCCTGTGTAATTACCAAAAGAGACGTTTCCGCCTGAGACGATCGTAGAACCGCCTGAACTTGCGAAGTTGCCGGGGCTACCTTGAAGTGTGGCAATTGAGAAATCGCTGCCAGCTCTAAAGAGGGCATCACCGGATACAGTACCGTTACTGGTAAGTGTGATGCGGCCGCCAGCGCTCAGTAAGCTTTGGGAGTGATTGTGAGCCTGGATGTTTATTTGGCGATCGCCCTGCACAGTTAGGTTTCCACCCACATCAGTAACAAAAGAATTAGCCGCGCTGTCGCGAATGCGGACAGCTTCCCCCGCTTGCAATTTCAAGTCACCGGCTATCTGTAATTGCCTGTTTACTAGGGTCAGGTTACGCGCGGCTGACACAGTAGCCGTTTGAGCAGACACTGCTAAATTTTGGTTCGCACCTGTTGCCTCAGTGTCGCCGATGGCCACATCGCCAGCTTCTACCCGCAAGTCTGAATTCGTTAGCTGTACGCTTCCGTCGCTATTAACTGTAACGCCTGTAGCATTGCTGCTACCCCCTGTCAGCAGTTGGGACAGGGTGAGGGGACTCAACGGCACATAAGCAGAATTTAGATTAGAAGAGGGGGAAATTTCTAAACTCAGCAGATGGCCTGCTTGAGAAATGCGGACTAAGTTTTCTCCGGGCACCGATGCGATCGCAATTTGCCCGGAAGGTGCTGACAAAGTACCGGGGCTGAAAACTGTTCCGCCTATTAAAGCTAGCGTTTGCCCGTTAGGTACGCGCAGTTGACCGAAATTTGCGATCGCCCCTGGCTGAGCTTTACTAAAATTTAAAGTGCTTGGCGTTCCTATCAGCATCGCATATTCATTAACGCCAACTGCCTGAAACCAATTGTTGCCCAATCCGATTCCGGTTGCTGTCGTTGCCCAGAATGAACCAGGCACGTTCAGTTGAGCGTTGGAACCAAAAACAATCCCCGCCGGATTCATCAAAAATAAGTTAGAATTACCGCCTATTACTTGAATTAAACCGTTAATATAAGAAGCATCGCCACCCACAACTCGCCCTAAAATATTGCGGATATTCTGATTAGAAATAAAGTTAACAATTTGACCGTCTTTGAGTCCAAACTGCTGAAAGCTATGAAAGAGATTAGTGCCGTCTTTTGAGAGCTGTCCCCCGTTGATGTTAAATTGATTGCCGGAGGCATTAACTGCAGTTCCTGTGCCATCGGGAGCCGGAGTAATTGCCTGTCCTATAGCAGCAGGTGAGAACTGTAAAAAACCTAAAGATACTACCCAACTACAAGTCAACAGTTGCCGTTGATATCTTTGAGTTATTCTTGTTCTAATCATTAGACTTCTCTCTAAAAAATGTTTGCTGAGTACGCTTAAATTATAATAAAACTTTTTCCTCGAAAAACATGAGTGGAGTTTAAGCTAAGCACGTTAAAAAGTGCTATCGTAACTCAACTGGCGAACGTTTATAGAACCCATTTGAGATATAAGCGGCTGCAAGCCTTATCAGCAGCAGCCTAATAACAATAGTCCGGAGAGTTTTTAGTTCCTAGTCTGAAACCCTTGATTTTTCATTGGTATTTCTATTGCCTAATCGCCTTGAAAGCCATATTCTAGGGTTGGTTATCCAAAACTGTCCGAAGTCTTGTAATAAAAAAAAAATTAACCTTGGCACTCACATCAACCAGAGGTATCTAAAAATTACTGACGAGGATTTTGCAGGTCTCTATCCAAGCATTTGCCCGTTCTATTCCCCTACCTTACCACCACCGGAAAAAACCCACAATTCCCTAATTCTTTCTTGTCTTTTTTGATGTTTTTGCGTAAAGCTCCAACCTGATTTTCGTCATAATCGGGGAATAAACCTTTTCTAATCCTTCCCTCACAAGTTCAGGGTGATACCACTGGTCTAGCAGAATGGTGATGCAAGGGAATATTGACGGGTTTCGACTTGAAATAATCACTGTTTTTAGTCAACATCAATTGACCAACCGCTATCATCCGATACATTCGATGAACGTACAATGAGTAAAGAAGGGAAAGCCCCGGGTATCAACGGTATTATGGCTTTTAATGCCATTAGCCGAGAAAGTAAAACAATATTCCTTCTCTTCAGCGCTGCCATTACAGGTGTTTTTTACCCATGAGTGAGTTGATGATCAGCAACGTTGTCCACTTGGCTTTTTTTAACCTGTTCCCCCATTCTTTGCGTGTAAGATACTCATCAGTTTATCGATCGCTCATAAAAGCCAGCCACTGTTTGTAATACCAATATACCGTCGAGTACGGGGGCAGGTATGCAGGGCAAATCTTCCCCATTGCAGCGATTCTTGACTTGATAGAAGATACCATCCAAAATTTCTCGCTGTGCCCAGTTAGGCGGTCTTGTCTGCTTCTTAGTTGGTAATATCTGAGGCCGTAAGGATTCGAGGATGATCCACTCTTCGTCTGTGAGGCTGGTAGAGTATGGCATAACTGCTGGATACGAATTTTGCAGTCACTTTACTTCAAGACAGTAAAATATGTCAAATGGGCTCTATAAAAGCGATCGCCCTTCCCACTTCCCCATCCCCTGAAGCCGGTGAAGCGTAGCTATCCCCTAGGGAATCGCCATTTTATCCAAAATCAAAATAAGTAGACAGACAAAAAAATTAGTCCGCCTACTTAATCGCTAACTACAAATCACTCCCACTCGATCGTTCCCGGTGGCTTAGAAGTAATATCGTAAACCACCCGGTTCACCCCCTTTACCTCATTCACAATCCGATTCGAGATCAGTTCCAACAAATCGTAAGGAACCCGCGCCCAATCAGCCGTCATCCCGTCTTCACTCTTAATAAACCGCAAGACGACCGGGTAAGCATAAGTGCGCTGATCGCCCATCACCCCTACACTGCGAATCGGCAGCAAAACTGCAAAAGCTTGCCAAAGTTCACCGTACAATCCGTGCCGGTTAATTTCTTGGCGAACAATGAAGTCAGCATCCCGCAAAATATTTAGTCTCTCTGCGGTAACTTCTCCTATAATCCGAATCGCCAATCCCGGGCCAGGGAAAGGTTGTCGGTTCACGATTTCTTCGGGAAGCCCGATCGACCGGCCGACTTTTCGCACCTCATCCTTAAACAGTTTTCGCAGCGGTTCAATCAACTTAAATCGCAAATCTTTCGGCAAACCGCCGACGTTGTGGTGGCTTTTAATTTTAACAGCAACTCGCTCGCCACTTTTCGGGTCTACATTAGTGTCAGCCGACTCAATCACATCAGGATAAAGAGTACCTTGTGCCAGGTAGTCGAAGGGGCCCAGACGCTTCGATTCTTCTTCAAATACGTTGATAAATTCGTGACCAATCCGCTTGCGTTTTACTTCAGGATCGGTAATCCCTTCAAGTTGAGCTAAAAAGCGTTCGCGAGCATTAACATACTCAACATCAATGTGGAATTGCTCTTTAAATAATTTTACCAACCGTTCTGGTTCATACTTCCGCATAAACCCTTGGTCGATAAACATACAGGTAAGTTGGTCGCCGATCGCCTTGTGCAGCAAGAAAGCCAAAGTAGAAGAATCTACACCGCCCGATAGAGCCAGCAAAACTCGTTTCTCTCCGACTTGCTCTCGGATTTCGCGAATCGATTGCTCCACAAAAGTAGCTGTCGTCCAAGTCGGTTCGCACTCGCAAATGTGGTAAACAAAATTGCGAATTAAAGCTATTCCCCCGATCGAGTGAACTACTTCTGGGTGAAACTGAACCCCGTACAAATTTTTCTCGTGGTTAGCAACAGCAGCAGACGGAGTATTGTCCGTGTGAGCGAGGATCTCAAAACCAGGCGGCAGTTGAGTACAGGAGTCTCCGTGGCTCATCCACATCGTGCTGCCCTCTTCGACATTTGTCAGCAAATCCGTAGGATCGTCAATAAATAGCGATGCCTTGCCGTATTCCGCTAATTTAGAGCGCTCAACCGTGCCTCCGAGCTGCTTTACCATCAACTGCATCCCGTAACACACTCCCAACACCGGTATTCCCAAATTCCAAATTTCTGGGTCGCAGTGGGGTGCTTTTTCATCGTATACAGAACTCGGGCCTCCTGAAAGAATAATTCCTTTAGGATTGATAGCTTTTAACTGTTCTGCCGTAGTCCGGTAAGAAATAACTTCGGAATATACTTGAGTTTCGCGAATGCGACGAGCAATCAGTTCGGAATATTGCGAACCGAAGTCGAGAATCACGATCATCTGGCGATTGCTCTGCCCCAGAGAAGAGTTTGTGAGGTCTGATTCAGTTTTTATTTGAGTAGTCACGGTTATTGCGTAATTGCTAATTGCTAATTGGGTCGAAAGTAGGGGAGGTATTTGTCGCGGCTTCACTACAAGACTGAGGAAGGCGAGGAACCATTAGTCGCTAGGAATAAATCTTATTTATACTAGATTGCAGTCAGCGCTCGTAGTCCATTAATAGGGTCGAAGGCAAGCATAGATTTACTTCAATCCTTACCCTAATTAATTGAACTCTGGCGTCAAAAACTGCGTCCCCAAGCAACCTAGTATAATTAAGGTCTAGGGACAAAGAATTATTACTTGTTAAATATTATCCCTGAGCGATGTTTTAAACAGAATTCAGGGATATTCACACTACATTAACAAATTTGGGTCAAAAATGTATCTCCTATATCACTTTTAACAATAATTTTGCGATCGCGCCCGAACATCACCGATCCCACGGGGATGTGCAAGTTAGTGTGAGTAAAAATGCAATCCGATGACCGCAAGTCTATTTGTCGGGCGATGTCGCTGTAAATTCGATCGACCCAATTGCTGCCAGTTTGGGCGTCTAAAGCCCGCAGTTGCCCGAGAGCCTCTTCGGCTGTCGCTGCGGCAAAAATTGCGGAACACGCATCAGCAGGCATTCCAGCTTTAGCACAGTAAGCTGTGAGAATTTCCCTGCGCCCGTCAGCGAGGTGGTGGTGAGTGTGAAAAATTCCCGCCGCCAATTTCATCAGTTTCCCGTGATAGCCAAACAGCAAAATTGACTGCACGCCCTGATATCCTGCTTCTACCAGTAGCGGGCCGAGCCAGTTAGCGGTTTTGACTAGCCTCTCAGGATTAATCCCCAGTTGTCGCGCCAAATCCAAACCGTTTTCGCCGATGCAGAAAACTAAACAGTCAAACAGTTCGGCTTTTTGTTGCAGTTGTTCGCGGTAAACTTCCAACTGTCCAGGGGCACTCAGCGGTTGAGAAATGCCAGTTGTACCCAGCAGCGAAAGTCCTTCTACCACGCCGAAAGCTTCGTTAGAAGTGCGGGTGGCTAGTTGTCGCCCAGACGGCAGAATCAGGGTGACAGTAATTTTTTCGGACGGTGAGTGTTCTCGGCTCAGATTCGATCGCAATAGTCGCATTGCGTAATCATAGATCGCCGCCCCTCCACCGACTGTGTGACGCCCTATACCTTCACCGCCGAGAATCACAATCTGCTCTCCCTCTTCCCAATTCCCCAATTCCACCATTGCCCAAACGGGGGTATTGCGAGTCAGATCGAGATTGTCCCCCGGATCGGAGCGAGTCACTCCTAAAGCGGTACCAGTTTTGAGTACAGACGCCTGTTCGATCGGAATTTCTGCCGTTATTTGCGGTTCCAGTAAATTTATTGATACGCTCTCTAGAGACTGAATACCCTCACGCAAGCACCGCAAAGCTGCAAGTGCTGCCGCACAGGCAAATACTGGCAATGTATACCCGGATACAGGTTGAGTTTTGGTCACGCTCAAATGCAGAAATACGTAAAGTTGCCGGCGATCAACATCACGCCTTAGCACTGATACCCCTCAAACACTTAAGTTTAATTCTAGGGTTTGCTATTATCAGCATTTAGCGTAAATTTTGTCAAGTGATAATTTTGTCCTGCCAATTGCCGATCGCAGCCACACTTTTGTTGAGGTGCGTTAGCGAAGCCCTCGTAGAGGATCGCCAACAACCCACTCAGAACCCTTACGGGCACGTGCGGGGGATTTCCATAAACAACCCGGAATCTCGATCGCCAGCGCTGGGACTGAACAAACGGCTTCCAGGAATTAGGTACAAATAGTTAGCAGCCGGTCTACTCGGCAAGTCGATCGTCCTTCATTCTATAGATTTAGCTAGCCGTAAAGATGTGAGAGCCGAGTCGAGGAGCTCGCGCGAAATTTGTTTTGGCCCTTGGGGCCGCTTGTTTGAGGCGGAATTTGAGCAATTTTTGGCAGGCGAAATGCTGCGATCGCTTCCTTGTTAAGCGCTAAAACCTACTTTTTGACAATTAGCGAATTTATATCTCCCAAGCGGTTGATGTCCTAGCGATTGCAAGTCATTTATATTGATATGAATTACCCGGACGTGCCAGTCCTACTTTCGAGCTAACCTCTTGAAGGTGGGGCTGGTTTTATCTAACCCTGTTACTTCAATTCTACAATTTAAAATCTAAAATCTAAAATCTAAAATCTATTGACTATGTTTGAACCAGTTGCACAGTTAAATGAACCTCTATCTGTTCAGACTCCAGAAATACTAGACAAGAAAATATCTCAGCTCGTTCTATATCCAAAAACAGATATCAAAATTTCTAAACAAGAGGTTCGATCGACCCTGAAAGCCTCAACTCTAGACGGCGTTTTTGCCAGTGTCTTCGAGTCTGCGACCACCGGCGTGCTGCTGAGCAACTTCTTGCTGCAACTCGGCGCAAGCAGCGTGGAAATAGGTATATTCTGTGCTATTCCGATGGTGGTCAATCTCCTGCAACCATTAGGAGCCTACATCGCAGACCGTACAACCAGCCGCCACTGGTACAACCTAGGGATTTTCGGGGTGTCGCGGCTGTTGTGGCTGGTGCTGGCGGTGGCAATTGTTTGGGGTTCCCAGCACCAAGACTCACACCAACTGCTGCAATGGACGCTGCTAACAGTTGTAGCAGCTAGTGTGCTGGCAGCTTTTGCCAATTCTAGCTGGTTCAGTTGGATGGCTGCTGTGGTTCCTCAGCGCTTGCGGGGACGCTATTTTGGCTTTCGCAACAGTGCTGTTAGCTTCATCACTTTGCTGGGAGTGCCGTTGATGGGATGGGGCGTGTCAACTTGGGGCGCCGATCCAATTTTTGGCTACGGTATTGTTTTATTGGTGGGTGTTTTGGCGGGAATGATTAGTTTGGGGTGTCAATTCTTCATGGTTGATGTGAATCCCCAGGTATACAAAAAAGATGCAAAGAACGATCAACTTACAGAGAAAAAAGAAAAGCAACTAACAGATTTTGTGCCTTCTGTGCTGAAAGATTCTAATTTCTTAATGTTTATTCTTTACTTCAGCGTGTGGACATTTGCAGTGAATCTCAGCGCTCCTTTTTTTAATATCTACCTGCTGAAAGAATTAAGTTTGGATGTGAGTTTGGTTACGATTTACACCAGCTTAAGTTCCGGCGCAAATCTACTGCTGCTGATGTTTTGGGGCAAGTTGGCCGATCGCTGGGGAAATCGCCCGCTGCTAATTGCGGTGGGGCTGGTGGTGGCGATAACGCCTTTGCTGTGGTTGGGTACGGGCAATTACCCGTTTTCGGTGTGGGTGTGGCTGCCGCTGCTGCACTTGCTAGGGGGAACGACTTTAGGGGCGATCGCGCTGTGTAGTAACAATATTCAAATGGAGATAGCGTCGATCGAGCAACCTTCGACTTATTTTGCGATCGCCGCAGCGGTTTCTGGATTAGCTGGGGCTTTGGGAACTACCGCCGGCGGCTTTCTTGCCGAACTTCCCGGTATGAGTTTGGGTTCACTGTTTACCCTCTCGGCTGCTGTGCGGCTATTCGGCTTGCTGCCTTTGATTTTGGTGCGAGAACCCCGCAGCTTGTCGCTGCGGTCGATCGTCCCCACTTTTGGACTTTCCAAATTTAACGACGGCTAGGAAATTTTCGCACAAATTTACCGATCGAGAAACCAGAAAAGCCCACAGATTGTTAAAAACTTCAAGCAGAGCGCAGAAAATCTGAGAGTGACTGAAACAAATTTTAACCCCAAACATCGCCCAAATCTGCTATCTGTGCGGCAAATACCTCACTATTATCTTGCAGCCAACTGACAAATCGATCAAATATAGCTGTTTTAAAAGCTGACAAGGCAGAGCAGAAATGTGTTTAAAGGTTTGTTAGCTAGGGCGTCGGATCACTACTCCCGTTAGGAGAATCGAGCATTTTCCCAGAACCAAACCTACGATTTCACGCTCTGAATTTTTTACGTTTTAGGAGAATCGAGCATTTTCCCAGAACCAAACCTAGGAACTCACGCTCAACTTTTTTGCTTTAAGAAATATAAATAAAATTCACATTTTAATACAACAAACTCAACTAGGTGGTGTTTTGGGACTAATATCCTGAGAAGCGAAATAGCTAAAGATTGCCCAGCCACATAACAATTTCGAGCAAAAAATTAGCAGCGATCGCCTGACGCGATACAAAAAGGGGAATTGGCAATCTCAAGTAACCGATTACCAAAGACAGCTCGCTCTCAAATTTCCGATTCAAAGAGAGAATTAAAAAATGAAACGTCTGATCGTTTGCTGTGATGGCACTTGGCAACAACTAAATAGTAGTTACCCAAGTAATGTGATTAAACTTGCCCAGGCAGTGAAATCGACCGCCAGTGACGGGGTTCCGCAAATCGTGTTTTATGACGAGGGAGTCGGATCGGATAGTAACAAGATTTTGGGCGGAGCCACTGGACTGGGAATCGATAGAAATATACAAGATGCCTATCGTTTTCTTTCTCTCAACTATGAGAAGGGTGACGAAATCTATCTCTTCGGGTTCAGTCGCGGTGCTTACACAGTCAGGAGTCTAGCAGGGATGATCCATTGCTCGGGCCTCCTAGCCCGCCCTCATATTACCAGGGCATCAGAAGCTTACGAGCTTTACCGTAACCGAGACATAAAACCAAAGGATCGGGTAGCAGCCAATTACCGCCAAGATTATGGCGATCGCGTCCCGATTACCTTGCTTGGTTGTTTCGACACCGTTGGAGCCCTTGGTATTCCTGTTCTACCCGCCTTCAAGAAGTATGACGAACAGCTCAAGAAAAGGTACAGATTCCACGACACCGCTTTAAATAAATCGATTCAGAATGCGTTGCATGCCGTGGCGATCGACGAAGTTCGCGAAATCTTTGATGTTACGCCTATGAAAAAAAATCCTGATGTTGAGAACCAGCGGGTTATTCAAGTTTGGTTTCCCGGCTCGCATATCTGCATCGGCGGTGGAACAGAAGAATACAGTGGGTTATCAGATGCAGCCTTGCAGTGGATGTTGGATTCAACCCGTAACCTTGGATTGGGGCTTGAATTTGATCCAAGTGCCATCCCCACAGGTATCAATCCTAATTATGAGATTGATTTTAAAAATGATCCAGGGATCTTCAAATTGGCAGGAATTAAGTTCCGCGAGGTGGGCGATGCCATTGAGGATCTTCATGAAAGCGCAATCAAGCGTTTGGAACGCCGCAAAGACTATCGCCCCAAGAATCTAAAAAGCTTTTACTCAAACTTAAATCCCAGTGAAGAGGAGAAAGAAAAATCCATCAAGCTCCCGGAAGAGAGGGTTAGCAATCAATCGCATCTACAAGAAGGAAAAGGAAAAACAATTATGTCTTCAAACAGAGACACATCTATATCTTCAAAAAGAGACACGTCTATGTCTTCAAAAAGAGACACATCAAGAGACGGATTGAAAAACAAAGTCGAGACTTTCCTTTTAACTAACTTAAAACCGTTTTGGAACTTCATTCAAAGCAACGAGGGGCTAAGCAAAAAAGTTAACAAAACTCTGATTAACAATGCCATTCTAAAAATTCCAACTCGCCCCTATCCGTTTAGTGCCATGTCTCCCTACACCTCTTGGGATTCATTAAACGATCGCACTTATTCCGGACTCCAACTACCGCCTACGGATTGGAAGCCCTTAACGAAGAAAAACTACATAGGGGTTAATTTAGCCCCCACAGAAAATTTTGTAAAGAATCTTCCCGATGTCAAGGAACTGGAGGTCTTGTATCGGAAAAGAGGAGAGACTAAATACTCGCCCAAATCCTCTCTGATTTTCCCCTATTTCGTGCAATGGTTTACCGACAGTTTCCTGCGAACCGATCGGCTTGATCCCCGCAAAAATAGCTCCAACCACCAAATAGATCTGTGTAACGTCTATGGGTTGAACGCAAATATTACTCGCCTGCTGAGGTCTCATCAAGGAGGAAAGCTAAAAAGCCAAATTATTAATGGCGAAGAATATCCACCTTTTTACTATGATGAAAACGGACAGCCTAAAGAAGAATTCACCGGAATTCCCCATCTAATAGTCGGTGAAAACGAAAAAAAATCTGACAAAATCCCCTATGAAAAGAGACAAAAACTCTTTGTAATGGGGATAGAGTTAGAGCGCGTCAATGTGCAAGTGGGCTATGTAATGCTCAACGTTCTTAGCTTAAGAGAACATAATCGCGTGTGCGACCTCTTGGCAAGGAACTATCCAACTTGGGATGATGAACGCCTTTTCCAAACCGCCAGAAATATCGTGATGGCAGAGTTTCTGAAAATTGTGCTAGAGGATTATATCAACCACATTACTCCCTATAACTTCCAATTCTTCACAGATCCCCCAGCATTTAATAATGAAAAATGGTATCGCACCAATTGGATGTCGGTAGAATTTACTTTGGTTTATCGTTGGCATAGTATGCTGCCCGATAAGCTCATCCACGACGGCAAAGAAATGTCTATGCCGGAGACGATGTGGAACAATGATATGATTATCAACAAGGGTTTGGGAGCTATGTTTGAAGAAACTTGTTCCCAACCAGCAGCGCAATTGAGTTTATTCAATACGCCTGAGTTCCTAATTCCAACGGAGACAGCCAGCATTCGTGTAGGTCGTGAGGCGAAATTAAGAAGCTACAACGATTACCGCGAACTGTGTAAGTATCCACGGGTTACTGAATTCACTCAAATTACTAGCAATGAAGAAGTCCAAAAAGAATTGAAACGATTGTACGGTCACGTAGACAACATTGAGTTGTATGTTGGACTTTACGCAGAAGATTTGCGGGCAAATTCAGCCTTACCTCCTTTAGTAGGACGACTGATAGGAATTGATGCCTTTTCTCAAGCTTTCACCAATCCTTTATTAGCAGAAAATGTCTTTAATCCAGAAACTTTTTCACCAGTAGGTTGGGAAGAGATTATGAATACCAAGACCCTCTCCCAGGTGCTGAACCGTAATGTTCCTCTTCCTCGCGGTAAAAAAGAGTACAGAGTTTCTTTTTATAATGAGGGTTGGAAACGAGCTTAAGGCTCTGACTGAACACGAGTGGGGTTACAAATTGTAAAGTGTACGCCTTTCTTTCAAATGTATAACTCCCGTTCAATAATAGCCAACAGTCGCAGTGGTGAGTTGTTCGCGGTTTATATGATTACGCAATTAACCCCGAACAACTTACACCTGAGTTCCCTCGACATCCCGTTAAAAATCCGGTAAATTTAAACGGGAAAATGCCAACCATTATCGCCAAAATCAGCTTTTAAAAGGTTATTTATGAGCAAGAAGTTATTTACCGAATATCCCGAACAGGACGAACGCAAATACTACGATCTTTTGGTTGAGCAAGCCAAGCTTCGGATGGATAATCTTTACGGGAATAAGGAGCGGGCGCTGCGAGATACTCACGCCAAAACTCATGCGTGCGTTAAAGGAACTCTGGAAATTTTTGACTTTGATGAGGAAGCGATTAAACGGGAATTGGGCAAACGCGCTTCGTTAACTTCTTCACAACTGAATGCGATTTCCCTTAAGCAAGGTTTGCTAGCAAAACCCAAAGAATATCCTGTTTGGTTGCGATTTGCTAACGGGGCTACCAAAGTATACCCTGATTACCAAAAAGATTCGCGCTCAATATCAGTGAAAGTGATGGGGGTGGAAGGGGAACGACTGGCGCAAAGCCACGAGTCAAAAACCCAGGACATCATTGTTCACAATTCAGAAATATTTGTGAGCCAAACCATCAAAGATTACTACGGCTTTTTTTCGGCTCTGGTTGAATCACCAGAGGCATTGAAAAAGTGGCTAATTCGACATCCCAGACACTTTCTAGCGGTCTCGACGCTTACGGGTAGCCGGACTCCGAAGAGTTTGCTAACAGCCAAATATTGGAGCGGTTCACCCTCTGCTTTGGGCCTCAATCCCGATTTCGATCCTTCCCAGCCTGGTGTAGTTCCTGTCGAATATCCTGCTGTAATTAAGTATGGGTTTACTCCGGTTTCATGCAAACCACCGCACGAGATAATTCCAGAAGAATCTCGACCGGGAATTCCTAAATTTCCCTTTCCCTCTCGCGAAAAAGCCTTGGGTTTCGCTCCCAAACAACCAGACAATTATTACCGGGAGAATCTAATTCAAGCCTTGGCGGAACCTGATGCCGAATACTGGTGGGATTTTGGCATTCAGTTCCAAACGAGCCTAAAAATGCCGATCGACGATGGCATCAATGTCTGGAAAGAACAGGACTCACCATTCTTGAGAGTAGGTCGTCTCACCGTGAAGCATCAGATTATTGATTATGAAAAACAATCTGATTTCAACGAAAACCTGAGATATTCTCCTTGGAACGGCTTAGCAGTCCATCGTCCAGTAGGTGCGATCAATCGGATACGCGGTGTTGTTTACCCCGTTGTAGCGAATTATCGCCTTCAAAAGCGAGGTCTTGTCCACCAAGAACCAACAGGAGAAGAAACTTTTTAAGGGAATAATTTGAGGCTGGGACATCATTTAATGCCATCAGCCAGGTGTCGTCTGAGTACATAGCCACTCAAAGAAGTTAACCAGCGAAACCTTCAAAAAATCCCATCCCTTTTTAGGGGGTGGGATTGTTGAAAATTATTAATTTTTAGTGATCAGTCCTTAGTCCTCATTATTCAGTAGCAATTAATCAATAACTGGGTTCGTACCCAATTATTAATTATTCTGCTAGCAACCAACTGATGACTAATGACCAACGACTGATGACTAATAAATTAGGCTTGCCGTGAGTAGTATTCCACCACTAGCAATTCGTTAATCTGAAGAGCAATCCACTCGCGTTCGATAACGCCGTTAACTTTGCCAATTAGTTTTTGCTTATCAAATTCCAAGTGATTCGGCAAGTGAGCCAAGCCTGGGTCTTTGAGATTAGCTTCTACCATTGTGCGCGAGCGCTCTCTATTTTTGACCGCAACTACATCACCAGGCTTGCACTGATAGCTGGCGATATTGACTTCACGGTCATTGACAGTTATGTGACCGTGATTTACCAATTGTCTAGCGGACGGAATGGTTGGAGCCATTCCCATCCGAAACACAGTATTGTCCAAGCGCATTTCCAAAAATTGCAGTAACACTTGACCTGTGGAGCCCGTGACACGGCGGGCTTTGCGGACGTAACGGAGCAGTTGGCGTTCCGTCACACCGTAATTGAAACGGAGTTTTTGCTTTTCTTGCAAGCGAACCGCGTACTCAGAGAGCTTTTTGCGGTTTTGACCATGCTGTCCGGGCGGATAATCTCGTCTGGGGGTTTTGCGGGTTAGACCCGGCAACTCTTTCAGGCGACGGACGATTCTCAATCGGGGGCCTCGATATCGAGACATTTATTTTCCTCTCTAATATCTGTATGCAATTTTATGCAGACTCTATATTATAGGTTGGTAACGGTCAAAATTCCAACAAAGATCGATAAAAAACGATCGACCGCAGGGCGATCCATACTGTGCGGTAAATTCTGAAGGAAAAGCCGATCGATCGATCGCCCCAATCAGCCAAAAAAACTCACTACTCGATCTGCCATGCACAACCCCAATTTTTCCCGCACTTCTTCCCCAAAGCCAACACCGACAGGCTCCAGCCATACCGGGCGCTGGATATTGGCTCTCGGCACGCAGCTAGCAGCACTTGGTTTGTTAGCCACAGCACTACCCATCTCACCAGCATCAGCCATCACTATTAGAATCCCTCGCTCTAGGAATCCCTATCGCGTCTGCGCCTTGGAACTAATCGACGCCGGAGTGGGAGCAGAGGCCGCCGCCGCCGCTTGTGCTGATGCCCTCCACCCCCGCGACATATCTAAATGCGCTCTCCAAATCAACCGCAAAACCAATATTTCGGGTGTCGAAGCGCTCTCTAGCTGTCGGCAGGTGAGGCGTCCCAACGAATTGGCTACTTGCGTAGTGAATATTAACAGCAAAAGTCGAACTCAACCTGCGGCTCCCCTGCTAGTTCTCGATGGATGTCGCCGCAGTTTATTGCCACAACAGTTTGCTGAATGCGTAGTCGGTTTGAGCGGCAGGCTCGAATTTCCCACTGATCGGTTAATCGCCACTTGTCTTGACCCCAGGGACAGCGTGAGCCAGTTGGACGGGCGTCCTGCACCTACCCCTCCTGTGGAGCTAATTCCACCGCCTTCGCCCGTCAATTAATCACTGTTAACAGTTGACTGTTGACTGTTGACTGTTGACTGTTGACTGTTAAGTGATTCATAACTAATGACAGATGACTAATGACTAATGACTTCTTTTTTATAATCAAATGTCAGAAATTTTTGCTCAAATTACAGTCGAAGAATTAGGTAGCCAATTAGCCACAACCAATGCTGAGAAATTGCAGCTTGTAGACGTGCGGGAACCTTACGAAATTGAGCTGGCTGCGCTGCCGGGATTTGTAGCTTTTCCCCTGAGCGAGTTTGCAGAATGGTCGGGTGAAATTGACGCTCGACTCGATCGCGACACAGAAACCCTAGTTCTGTGCCATCACGGAGTGCGATCGGCTCAAATGTGCCATTGGTTAACCGAGCGAGGATTTACCAATGTTAAAAATATCGTTGGTGGCATCGATGCTTACTCAATGATGGTCGATCGAACCGTCCCCCGCTATTAAATATTGTTGAGTCCCTCGCTCGCTAGGACTTGGTTTGACAAGAAGCGGTTTTCAACCGCCGCTTCGGATCTTTGACCAGCCCAAAAACGGATACAAGCCCCCGACTTAAGTCGTGGAAAGATAAAAATTTTAGACCCTAGTTCAAGCTCCCAGATTTATCTGTGGGGTAAATCTAAAATCTAAAATCTAAAATCGACTGACCTTCGAGAGTTTTAAAAGTAAAAAAAGCAGCTTACCTTGCTGCTCATATCTTCATCTCATAATTCATCTAGATTTGGTTCGAGTTTGAGTGGGCGAGCGACATTGACACAAAGCCAGCGCAAAAATTGATCTAAACTAGCAAAAAACGGTGCGTCGGCTTGCTGAAAGTCTACAGTTACTGTGCGGTATCCACGATCAACCACCGCGTGAATTATCCGCAGCATCAGAGAACTTTTGCCCATTATTCTAGGAGCTTTCATGGGAATTAGGCTCCCGGCTTTGCTAGTTTCTTCGCCAGATCAGGCTTCGGCCCCTGATCGATCGATATAAAATGGAGAGTCAAGCGGTATGGGGCCGCCGGGAAAATCTAGCTCGGCAACTGTTTGGATCGAGTTTGGTGATTTTTGGAGTCCTGCCATAGTCATTGCACCAGGCAATACCCTGACTGTATCTTACCTTTGTCAGGTTAGGAGCTAGACGAGCGGTGTCCAAGATCGATCGACAATCCTACAAAATCTAAGTTTTTAGGGACTTCCCGGAACTGACTTTGCTATAGTAGTGTCACTTTACCCAATCTCAAATCCTGCTTCAACACGGCTCTGCAGATCGACAAAAATTCGACGGTAGCCCAGAGGCGCTCATTCTTGGCCTTTACCGGAAAAATAACTCGTCGGTCGTCGAGGTCGCGCAGGAAGAGCCCCTATCTAAGGAGAAATAATCATTGTCACGTCGCTACCTGTTTACCTCTGAATCGGTCACTGAAGGCCACCCCGATAAAATCTGCGATCAAATTTCAGATACGATTTTAGATGCCTTACTGACTGAAGACCCCAAAAGCCGCGTCGCAGCCGAAGTTGTCGTCAACACGGGCTTGATGCTGCTGACGGGCGAAATTACCACTAAAGCTCAGGTAAATTACATAGAATTAGCCCGGAAAAAAATAGCCGATATTGGCTACATCCACGCTGACAACGGGTTTTCTGCCAATAGTTGCTCAGTGTTGGTGGCTCTTGATTCTCAGTCTCCCGATATTGCTCAAGGGGTGAATACAGCCCACGAAAGCCGGGAACAATCGAGTGAAGAGGAATTGGACGCCATCGGCGCTGGCGACCAAGGCTTGATGTTTGGTTTTGCTTGCAACGAAACGCCGGAATTGATGCCTCTGCCGATCAGTTTAGCGCACCGGATTTGCCGTCAACTGGCCGCAGTCCGCAAAACCGGTCAGTTATCTTACCTGCGTCCCGACGGCAAAAGCCAAGTTACAGTCATCTATGAGGACGGCAAACCTGTTGGCATAGATACGATTTTAATTTCTACGCAGCACACCGAAACGATCGGCGACCTCACAGAAACGGCCGCAGTTCAAGCCAAGATCAAACAAGACCTTTGGACTGCTGTCGTCCAACCAGTGTTTGCCGATATTAGCGTGAAGCCGGATGCAGAAACTCGCTTCCTTGTCAACCCCACAGGCAAATTTGTGGTCGGCGGGCCTCAAGGAGATTCGGGTTTGACGGGCCGCAAAATTATTGTGGATACCTACGGCGGCTATTCCCGTCACGGCGGCGGTGCTTTTTCTGGGAAAGACCCCACCAAGGTAGACCGCAGCGCGGCTTATGCTTGTCGCTACGTGGCTAAAAATATCGTGGCGGCTGGTTTGGCCCAAAAGTGCGAAGTGCAGTTGAGTTATGCGATCGGCGTTGCGCGGCCTGTTAGCATGATGATCGAAACTTTTGGCACTGGAAAAGTGGATGACGATCGCCTTTTGGAAGTTGTGAAGCAGCATTTTGAACTGCGTCCTGCGGGCATCATTCAGGCATTTAACTTGCAGAATTTGCCTGCTGAAAGAGGCGGCCGTTTCTATCAAGATGTGGCGGCTTACGGTCACTTCGGACGCACTGATTTAGATTTGCCTTGGGAGGAAACTGATAAGGCGGAACTTTTGAAAGAAGCTTTGAGCCAGAAGTTGTCGGGAGTAGCTGGGTAGTACAATTTGGGGGTGCGCGTAGCGCACCTTATCCATAAATACTATTGGGTGCTACCAATGAATGTAGGGTGCGTACTCCGCACCTTATCCATAAATAATATAGGCGGTTCTTCGGTACATCTTATCCAGAAATAATATCGGGTGCTACCAATCAATAATAACGTAGCGGGTTCAGTACCCACCTTCAAAGGAAAAAAGAATAAATAAATGGGATTTTTCACACCTTTCCAATCAGCAATTCGCAGTTTTGCCTCTTCCTTCCAACAGCAGTTGGCGACTGGATTTTCGGCACCAAATCCAGCAACGCTGCCAAGTTCGTTTGCGACTAACAATCCTGGTGGAATTCGTGGCGTTTGGATACCCACCACTGACTGCAAAGTTCTCACATCAAAAGAGCGAATTGCTGAGGCAATGGACTTTCTCGCCGATACGGGATTTAATACCGTTTTTCCTCTAATTTGGGGCCAGGGTTATACGGCTTATCCTTCTAAAATTATGCGAGAAAAATTTGGGGTGGAAATTGACTCGCGCTATCAAGGTCGCGACCCCTTAGCAGAAATATGTGTTGAGGCAAAGAGAGTTGGTTTAAAAGTTATTCCTTGTTTTGAATACGGATTTGTGAGTTCTTACAATCGCAATGGCGGTTATTTGCTGGCGAAAAAACCTGAGTGGACCGCCCGTGATGCTAGCGGCAGTTTACTTAAGAAAAATAACTTTGACTGGATGAATTCTCTTGACCCGGAAGTGCAAGACTTTGTGCTGGGGTTGATGCTGGAAGTTGCTAAGAATTATCCGGTAAACGGGGTTCAAGGAGACGATCGCATTGCGTTTCCGGTAGAAGGCGGTTACGACGAAAAAACGGTTAAACGCTATCGAGAAGAATGCGGTAGAGCAGCACCATCGGATTGTAAAGAGCAACATTGGGTGCAGTGGCGTGCTAATATTATTACTGAGTTTGTAGCTCGTTTACACCGAGAAGTGAAAGCTATTAATCCTGATTTGTTGCTATCGATGTCGCCGAGTCCTTATGACTGGGGACTGGTAGAATATTTGCAAGATTCTAAAGCTTGGGTTGACAAAAACTTGGTCGATCTGTTTCACCCGCAGTTTTATCGCCGCGATTTTAATGCTTACAAACAATTGGTCGATAAACTGATCGGGGGACAGCTTAGCGGGCAGCAAGTAAAGTGCGTGTCGCCCGGTATTTTGTTGACGAATCGAGCTAGCAAATATAGCATCACTCCCGAGCTGTTGTTGCAAGTAATTGCTTACAACCGCTCTTGCGGGATTCAAGGAGAAGTGATGTTTTTTTACGAAGGTTTGCGAGAGAACGATAACGCTTTGGCTAAGGTTTTGAAAAAAGGGCCCTATGCTCGTTGAGAGATTGTCCCGCAATCAAGCTGTTTCCGGTTGGCTGCGGTCAACCGTGCCGATCGCTATTTCAAACCAAGTTGGTATAAAATAAGATGTTACACCATTCTCAATAAGCTTTTATTAACAGGCAAGATGCCTGTTCCACAAAGGGGGAATTTTCTTGTGGAACAGGCATCTTGCCTGTTGCTGACAATGGTGCACGATGTGAGCATAAAATGATATAGCAGAGCTAGGCCAGTTAAAAGCGCAGCGATGCCAAGCAGCAAGCGCTACTAATTGTCAAGGTGATTGCCCAAACAAACCCAATAATTAATAATTGGGGAGTTGCAAAAATAGTGGAATAAGACATATTTTAGAAGTGGGTGCAAGCTTTTTTTTAGAAGTAGCGTTTTGTAGACGCCATATTTTTTAAAGACAGTTTAAAAGAGCAATCTCAACCGCTCGCCAAAATATTAGGATAAATCAGTGAACTCAGCAGCAAGCCTCATCCAACAGCTACCCGAGCTCAGCGATGCTCAATTCCATCAAAAATATTTGAAACAAAAACAAGGGATGCGAACCTTGGCGACTATATTGCCGCAAGTAGAACAGCAAAGTCTGGCTTTGCGGGCAGTAAAATTAGCTCTCAAAGTCAATTTAAAACTCGGCTCGAAGCTAGCAGGAACGGTAAAGCCAGAATTTCAAATAGCCACCATAAAATTAATCGAAAAAATCCCCACTTCGCCACTGCTCAAAATTCAACTGCTGGCCCTAACAAGTTCCGATATGGCAATTCCGATGCTGGTGGCCGCATTGAACCACAAAGAAAGTGCAGTGCGCGTTGATGGGATTCGAGCGATCGGAAAAATAGGCTCCGAAGCAGCAGTAATTGAATTAGCCCGATCGCTCGAATCCCAAGATTCCCAAATCCAAGCTTGGGCCGCTTGGGCTTTAGGAGAAATTGACTCGAAACCAGCCGCCGTAGCACTGCTCAAAGCCATCAAACACCCAGAGTCTAGGGTGCGCGCCTGGGCTGTTTGGGCCTTGGGCAAAATTAACCCGAAAACAGCCGTCCCCGCGCTGCTGAAAGCCCTCAAACACCAAGATTCGGAGGTGCGCTGGCGGGCTGCCGTCAACTGCGGGAAAATCGGCGTCTCTGAGGTAGTTTCCGGGCTGCTGAATGCCCTCAGAGATGAAAATCACATCGTCCGCGCTAGGGCCGCGGCGGCTTTGGGGAAAATCGGCGATTGTGAGGCAGTACCCGGCTTAATAGAATTGCTTCACGATGATCCCGACTCCTATGCAGTTTCTTTGAGGGCCGCCGAGGCTTTGGGACAAATTGGCACGGAAACGGCTGTGGCGGGGCTGGTGCAAGCCCTCAACCATGACGACTCAGACGTGCGCGGCAGTGCAGTTTCTGCCTTGGGAGAAATCAGCAGCGAGGTGGCTATGGTGGCGGTAATTCGATCGCTCTCGGATCGAGATATTTTCGTGCGCGGCAGGGCGGCGGTTGCCCTCGGGAACATCAATACAGAGGGAGATGCGAAATTGCCAAAAATGGTGGTCGCGGGACTGGCGAGCGCAATTGGCGACAGCGAATCTTATGTGCGGTGGAGAGTTGCTGCTGCTTTGGGGGAAATAGGGACAGAGGAAGCTGTGGCAGGTTTGGTGCGGCTGCTGGGGGACGAAAATTCTGGAGTGCGCCAAAAGGCTGTTAAATCCCTCGGTCAAATTGGCTCAACGGCTGCTATTTTGGCTCTGGAAACAGCTTTAAATCGCGAATTTGCTGACGTTCGTGCCCTGGCAGCCCAATACTTGGCGGATGTCAGGACTGAGGCAGAAACAGTTGATTTTGAGCCCTCAGTCTCTGCAGATTTCTCGGATGAAAAACTGCCGGAAATCCTGATTGCTTCGCAAGTAGAAGCCAGCCAATACATTGTTGAGCGCCCTGCGCGACGCGAGATTAAATACCTGATCTCGATCGGCAGTCCGGGTGTGCCCGAACCCAAAACTTTTGATCAAATCCCGAACCGGATGTGCCTGGAGTTTAACGACCTCGACACCCCCGTTGACGACCCCGATCAAATCTTGCCTACCCTTGAGGATGTACTGAAAATTATTGACTTCGCCCTCAAAATGTCGTCGCAGGGAGGCAGTTTGCTGATCTGCTGCCAAAGTGGGATCAGCCGTTCAACGGCCACAGCTTTGACTGTGTGTGCTGCGCTGTTGGGTCGTGGCAAAGAACGGGAAGCTTGGGCCTTGGTACTCGCCGCCAGACCCCAAGCCAAGCCGAATCGCTGGATGGTACAGTTGGCCGATGAAGCTTTGGGTAGAGACGGTAAGCTAGCACTGGCGATCGAATTGACCACCACAACTCCAGAACTCGCAATCGCCAACAGTTGACTGGCAGAAACCGGGTTTCTTTTCGCAAGCCCTACAGTTATACTCAACTAACAACACTTCACGTCAGACAAGTCTGTGCGGGGCAACGATGCCAAAAGTCGATCGCCAGGGTGCAAAAGTTCGATCGGCTGCTGTGTTTATGACATTCTGTGCTAGAAAGTCGTCGGATGCTCAACAAAAACCGTCAAGCAATCGTCGCATTGCTGACAGCAAAACTCCAAAGCTGAGGAATCGGGTGCATTGTCAACAGACAATATCAGCTTGGGGGAACTCACAGGCAAAACATATCAGCCAGAATTTTCTGGCTGTAACATTCCAGGCGGGGATAATTAACTGCCCGGATAAATTTTTCTTTTTTTGCCTGCTGCAGGCTTTTACGAGTCGAAAAAGTAATGTGGCAACAGCCATCAACAGCCTAATTATCTATTAGACATCAACCGAATTTAAGTTTCTCCTCTGACTCGACAAGAGTTTTAGATACTTTTTCGCCGATGTCTACTAGAAAATAGACAAGCTTTTCCGTTTGGAGAACTTAAGAGCGTGGTAGATTTTAACAGAATACAGCGGTTGCATATGTCAAAAATTAACTTGCTCAAAAAAACAGGGGACGAAGCAAGTCTATCGGTTGCCGTTTGGGAAGGCAAAGGGGAATTGAATCCCGACTTAGAACCATTTAACCAGCAGGAAAAGCCTGTATTAACGCGAAAGGTTAACAAAAAAAATAGCAATGTAGGTAAACTGATGCCGCTCTTTTTTTCCGAACAAGTGGCTTCTGTAGAAACCGCGAACCAAAAAACATCCAGCCAGGATTTCGTAGAAAAATCTTCCTTCAAACTTAGCAAAAGTTGGCCATCTAAAATTGGTCGTTGGCCCATCCATCAAAAAATTGGTGGCGGGTATTTGCTGGCAATAGGAATCGGCTTTCTTGGCTCCCTGAGTGGACTGCTAATCGCCGACTACTACCAAGGACAAGGAGTAAACCAACTCAATGATGCTCACCTGCAAGCGCAATTGCTGGGCAATTTTAAAGATGCAGCGCTGGCGGCGCAATTGCAGGGAGCACAGCTCGATTCTTTTGTAGACAATTCAGCCAAACTACAATTGCAAAAAGAGCAGTTGGTCGCGAGTATTACTAAGGCGAAAAACCTGCGCTTGCAAATAGAAAACTTTGCCGACAGCCAACCTGCATGGCTGGCCGCAGAACCTGCGACTCTCAAAGCTTTACTGCAAGATTGCACAGAAAATTTAGAATCCTACGCCGATACTCTCCAGTCAAGCTTGCAGCAAATCCAGCGATCCTCTTCGAGGGCTTCGCTAACGCCATTATCGCCACCGGAGATAGAGTCGGCCCGAAAATTGTTGGGGACAAAAAGCGGAGAAGGTGCAAAACAGCTCGACAACCGCCTTCAGGAATTGAACAAAATCATTAACATTGCCCAGCAGCAAGAGGGGCAAGGCGGTGTAGTGATGGAGGAGGCTCAAGGAATCGAAAAGGGGATAATTATCATTAGTATGCTACTGTCGGTAGCAGTGGCTGGAGTTGTGGCTGACCGCACCAGTCGGGCGATCGCCAAACCTGTTATCAGCGTCACGAAGGTCGCCGAACAAGTAGCCGCCGAGTCTAATTTTGACTTGCGAGCCCCCCTCACGGCACAAGGCGAAATAGGCTCTCTGGCTGTCTCTCTCAATCACTTAATCGAGCGAGTTTCCGAACATACAAAAGAGTTGAAACAAGCTAAGGAAGCGGCAGTCACCGCTAACACTGCTAAAAGCCAGTTTTTAGCAAATATGAGCCATGAATTGCGAACGCCTTTAAATGCGATTATCGGCTACAGTCAACTACTTTCAGAAGATGCCCAGGATGCGGGATTTGATGAGTTTGTACCCGACTTGCACAAGATTCAGAAGGCGGGTACGCACCTGCTATCTTTGATTAACGATATCCTCGATTTGTCAAAAATTGAAGCGGGGGGGATGAAACTCGAAATCCAGGAATTTGACATCGAATCCCTGGTTGACAATGTTGCGAGTGCCGCGAAACCCTTGGTAGAGAAAAATGGCAATGTTTTGGAGATTGAGTGCGATCGAACTGCGGGTATCATTCACGCAGATTTCAAAAAAGTGCGGCAGGTTTTGATGCACCTGCTGAGTAATGCTGCTAAGTTTACCAAAAACGGCAGGGTGAAACTGAGTGTCAGGCGCCTTGAAGGAAGTGGCAAATTGAATGCAGTAGATCGATCGGCGATTGACGATTCAAGCCCCGCCGATGAAACTCATTCTGCGGCGATCGCTTGTCCCCTGCTGAATGTTCAAGAGTCGGATTGGATTTGCTTCTCTGTTAAGGATACCGGAATTGGAATGTCGGAAGAACAACAGCACAAATTGTTTGAAGCTTTTGTGCAAGCTGACTGTTCAGCAACGCGACAGTACGACGGCGCGGGATTGGGGCTGACACTCAGCCGCTACTACTGTCAGATGATGGGTGGGGAGATTTTGGTGGAAAGCGAGGAGGGGAAGGGGTCTATTTTCACTGTCCGCATACCTGCAGGAAACGGGTGATGTGATGTTTGGGCCAGAGATTTAGGGGGTAAATAGAGGGGCGAAAATTTATGTTTCAAACCTCTGGTTTTGTGTCCAAATGCTTTAATCTGGCTAGTGGGGCGATCGCACTCTATTAATTCTAATTGGTTATTTGGCCAATTCAAACAGCACAAGCCGCTTGCTCCTGAACTCCAACCTAAATCGATTCCGATAAATTTCATTTAGTATTATTGAACCGCGAAGACGCGAAGGACACGAAGGAAGAAGAGGGAAGAAGAAGGAAGAAGTAGATAAGGTTCTACCGGGAACGGAGTAAAAGATCGATCCTACAAACTGCACTCAACTTTTATCTTGTTTCTCATCGGATGGTGGGGACTGTTTTTGCATTTGTTTTTGGCGTTCTCTCACTGCTTGTTCCAAAATGAATGCTGACAAGCCACTGATTGAACGGCGTTCCTCATTTGCCCACTCTTGAAGTAGGTCATAGATTCCTTCTCCTATCGAGGTTGATATGCGTTTAGACATTAGAGGTTAATTGTTTCTTATTTAAGCCGATCGTCATTGTCCAGTATTTTAGACAAGATTGTCGACAATGCAGCATAGTGTTGCATTATGCTGCATTGTGCGCTATATTCTTAGAGAGTCAAAAGCCAGCGCTGAACTTTTGCAGGGCCCGCGCTGGCTGATGGTTCCCCAAATACAAGGAGACAATCCACATAAAAGGAGACTATTACTATGGTAAAGCCTGTGAGCGACGGCAGCGAATATAACCGCGGCTATCAACAAGCTTTGAATGATTTTGGCATCACGCAACTGCTGTCGGGTATCGGCAGTTACTCGGATGAGGATTTTGAGGCCGATCGCGCGCGCATGACTGGGCCAGAGATCGAAAGCTGTGCGGTGTTTCTGATTCTGCGCGTCGGGGCGAATCTCAAAGGTAGTACGATCGCCCGCTACCTCAACACTCTCAGAAAAGCCAATTCTCCGACCATCGCCGATCGCCCCGCGATCGAACTCAATTCAAATTCGCGAGGGAAAACACCTGAAAAGTCAAAGCAGGGCGATCGCACTTCTTGGGCGATCGTCCGAATTTTACCGAATGCTGAGCACTATACAATTGCGCGTTTTGTCAATCGCCAAGATGCCGACGATCGGCGGAGGGCTTTGTGTCGGTTTATTCCAGAGGGTGTGTTTGAGGTTGTGTGCGATCGGGCTTAATCAATAAACACAAATCCCGTAGGGTTCACTAAATCCAGATCCCCCTAAATCCCCCTTAAGAAGGGGGACTTTGAGCGCTATTGTCCCCCCCTTCTTAAGGGGGGTTAGGGGGGATCTCGACTATTTTGGCATCCAATCAACCAGCCCCAAATTTATTTAGAAGGTTGAGAAGGTTCGGGACTTACAATTAACAATTGATCGCCGGATTGACTTTGTTGAATGGCAATCACTGGCGGGCGAGCTTTAGGGTTTGTTTGCTGTTCTTTTGTTAAAGCCGGAAACAGATAAATCCAGTTTCCTCTTTCCAAAAGCAACCGCCAAACTCTAGGTTCTTTGGGGTTAGAAGTATCCGTGTCTGCCTTGCCTAGCCAGTCGTCAAATAAACCTTTATCGCCAATGAATTTATACTTTTCTAGAGTAAGTTTGTCATCAAAGACATTATTGAGCTTTCTGCCTAAAGCAATATTATCTTCCTTGGCGACTAAAGTAACTACAGGTAAAGTCGAAGTTTCGCCCGCGTCGCGTCGGGCATCGGCAATACCTTGGTGGTATGCTGACCAAAACAACACTAGCAATACCCAACCGACGATGATAATTTCGTCAACGAGCGATCGCAATAATTTGATTGAGTTATATCTATTGACATTAAATTGTTGCCAAGAGTTCAGGATGCGGTAAAGCCACCTGAATCTTCTGCCGTAAGGATAGGAAAGCCACCGTGTAATTGTGCCATTAATTTTAGCAGCAACTGTCTTGTTTATACTATTAACCAGCCACAAACTGAGGTAAATCGCCAGGGCTGTCAGCAGAAGGGCGATCGCACTTCTGAGTATTGTCCAGCCATCACCTAAAAACACCTGAAGCGGTACTAGGAAAAACGATTCTACTGGTAAATCGAGGGTAATTACATTTAGCTGAAAGCAGTAAAAATAAGACCAGCGATAAATCCAGCCGGTGAAAAACAAAGCGGCACCGAGTAAGCCAACAACACTGGCAAAGTTGCCTAAAATATTCGATTCGGGAGTAGGTTGGGGAGAAGCGGTCACGGAATCACCTTCAAGGGATGTGGAGTACAATTTTAGGACAGTAGCACGGGTAACGCTTATCCTTGAAGGGGGTCTAGGGGACGATGAAACGCAAAACACTTTCATTTCTAGTTGTAGCACTTTTTACGGTAACAGCGGGTATGGCTGCACAAGTTAATGCGGCCAGTCAGGAAGTCCAGAAACAGAATTTGCCATCGGTACAAGCAGAGGCTAACGCTAGTGGGCCGATACCCGTAGCGTTGCCGACGGATGCAAAAATTTCTATGAAAAAGGGCACACCACAAAGCGGTAGAGTTGTAGAGATTGACGAGAAAACGCAAAAAATATCGATTCAGCGAGGACGGGACAAGGTATCAATCCCCTTGAGTCAAATTGATAAAATTGTGTTTTCCAAAACTGCGGTGGTTTATTACAGTAATGGGGGGCCAATTGTTCGGGGCGATGGCACTCCAGCGAAAGGCCGTCCAGAGACTTGGCGGGGTATTCCCATGAACGCTTTTCGTTTGCTAGATCCGAATCAAGGTCAAGCGGAGGTGAAGCTAGAGTCTGTTCTTTCTCTTGACAAGTTGGACAGTCTCAGGTCAGTTATGGTTGGAGATGGGAAAAATAAACGACAATTTGTCGTGGAAGAAATGCAATTTGATGTGCAGAAAAAGACGATGACAATTGCAGCGACTCCCTCTTGAGTCCGTCGGGAGGTCAGAAACCGGGTTTTTTTAGGAAAATATTACGTGCAGCCTGCAGATTCCATAAAAAACCCGGTTTCGAGGAGTCGGAGTGCGTAATTCCTGTCTATTTCACTTCAAATCTTGCATCATTCTCGATCTTGCAGTCCTCGGTCGAGGACTTAAGCTTTGAGGCAGGGGTTTTAACCGTTGCCGGACTGTTGCAACAAATGTAAAATATGAGTGGCACTAGAATTAAAATCCCAACTCTCTTTACTAAAACCAATGGAAACCATAAATCTTAAAGAAGAAGTCCGCAGCTTAATCGATAAATTACCTGAAAACTTTACTTGGTCTGACCTGATATCTGCAATTTATCTCAGGAAAAGGATGCCATCTCAATCAATTCAAGTTAAAGGTATCACAGAAACAGTTGAAGCAGAAACTTTGCAGGAAGCTGAAGCATCTTCGCCTACACCTAGCCGGTTTGGGACCGAGCGAGGAATAATTACAACTTCTGATGACTTTGATGAACCGCTGGAGTTATTGCCATCACCGTTAGTCGATCGCTTGCTTGAAAAAGCTAAAGAATTGACTAAAGTATCTGCTGAATTAACTGAAATCATTGCTAAGATTGAGAAAGAACGCCAGATTGAGCAACCTCAAAATTTTTGGGAAGCAATCCAAAAGTTTCGTCAAGAAAACAATCTAGAAGAAGCAGGAATTGAGGCAGAAGTTTTTGAGGGACTCAGAGATTCATCACCAGGGCGCGAGGTTGTTTTGTGAGTTTGCGATTTTTATTAGATACTAACGTACTTTCGGAACCAACTCGACAAATTCCGAATGCAAATGTGGTCAAAATGTTAGAGCGACATAAAGAAGAAGTTGCGACGGCAACAGTTGTATTTCACGAACTTTTATTTGGGTGTAAGCGACTTCCTGAATCAAGGAAACGTCGAATTCTAGAAAGTTATCTCTATGAGACAGTTCGAGTTCAAATTCCTCTGTTGCCTTATGATGCTAATGCTGCCATCTGGCACGCGACAGAAAGAGCGCGTCTCTCCAGTATTGGAAAAACCCCATCATTTGCAGACGGTCAAATTGCGGCGATCGCTAAAGTAAACGAATTGATAATTGTGACGAACAATGTTTCAGACTTTGCAGATTTTCTCGACTTGAAAATAGACAATTGGTATGTGTAAACATCGCCTTATTATTGCACAAGCAATGGTAGAAGGGATACCAATATTAAGTAAATATTCTGCGTTTGATGCCTATTATATTAATCGAATTTGGTAAACCATGAAAAAGATGAAACGAATTATTAGTAGTGTTTTGGTTTTGGTTTTGGGTGTGTGTCTGACTCCTCTGAATGTGCCGCTGATGGTGCAACCGAGTTGGGGGCAAAGTCGAGATTCACAGGTTGAAGAAATAAACAGACTTATACAAGAAGCAAGGCAACAGCAACAGGCAGGAAAACATCTATCGGCAATAGAAACATGGCAACAGGTTCTAGCCATTGCACGAGCATTTAAAGATAGAAAAAAAGAAGCCTTAGTACTCAATGAGATTGGTTTTAACTATCAGAGCATCTCCCAACCGCAAGAAGCATTGAAATACTATAACCAAGCTTTACCAATTAGGCGGGAAGTGGGTGATCGCGCAGGAGAAGCTATTACTTTACATAATATTGGTGCAGTCTATAACAGTATCGGACAACCGAAAGAAGCTTTGAAATACTTTAACCAAGCTTTACCGATTCTGCAGGAAGTGGGTGATCGCGCGGGGAAAGCTACTACTTTGAGTAATATCGGTTTAGTGTACAACAGCATCTCCCAACCGCAAGAAGCATTGAAATACTATAACCAAGCTTTACCAATTAGGCGGGAAGTGGGTGATCGCGC